>JALGVU010000350.1 GCA_025774545.1 bacterium
GGTTCCGAGGTACAGGTTGTTCGTTTCCTGCAGTTCGACGTACCCCGTAGATCCGCTCACCCCGACGAGCAGGCCGTCTGCGGTCCCAGAGCCCGTTGTGGAGTTCGTGAACTGGCCGTAGCTGTCGCCCGACTGGTGGACGTGAAGGACATGCGCGGGGTTTGCCGTGCCCACGCCGAGGTATCCGTTGGTGATGGACGCGTTCCCTGAGACCTCGAGCCGGTCGGTCGGGTTCATCACACCGAGCCCAAGGTTGCCGTTGACGTAGGCATCGCCGGAGACCTGCAGGCGGTGGCTGGGACTCTGGTACCCGACTCCGAGGTTACCGCTGAAGTAGCCGGTTCCCTGCACGTGGAGATCGTGGCTGGGGCTGGTCGTTCCTATCCCGATCTCGCCTTCCGGGTCAACGACGAGTGCAGTGCTGTGTGTGCCCGCTCCGAGAGCGAGATACGAGTTCTCACTGTTGTGGATGTAGCCGTACCCGATCCCGTTGATCCCTACCCTCAGCCCGTCTGTAGGCGCCGTGCCGGTCGTCAGATTGGTGAAGTGCTGGTACACAGTGTTGGCGCCGGCATCGTGAACGTGCAGCTGGTAGTGGTTGGGGTCTATCCCCACTCCGAGACGCTCCGTGACATACCCTTCACCGACGACGTGCAGGTTCGTGCTGGGCGTCTGCGTGCCGACGCCGACGTTGCCGAGGAAGTCAATGACGAGATCGTCGCCGACTCCACCCGAGGCCAACCTGAGGGGGCCATTCTCGTAGTTTATGATGGATGAGTGCCCCGAGTCGTCGGTCCTGATGTAGAGGCCGTCCGTACTACCCGTCCCAGTAACACCAGTGGTGAAGCGCTGGCTCGCTTGGCCGGTCTGGTGGACGTGGAGCTTCGCGTAGCTGGGGCTGACCCCCACGCCGACGTTGCCGGTCGTGCGGTAGACGTTGCTCCCGCTAATGGTCCAGTCGCCGTCGTCGGCCGCCGCCCCGGTGATAGTGATCGTGTTCGCACCGTCGTTCGGTGTAATCGTGATGTTCGGTCCCGCCACCAGGTCGATGTTGCCCCCGTCGTTCGACACGCCGTCGACGCTGCTCACAAAGTCCGGCGTGATCATGGGCGGGGTCACCGAGTTCGCCTGCCCTTCGTTGACGTAGGCGCTGTCGTGATTGTGTGCCAAGGTCGAGAAGGCGCTCGCCTGATAGCCATCCAGCATATCCGCGTTGAGATTCGTGATGAGCGGGTTGCTTGTGAGCCCGAAGTCCGCGGCGGAGTTGATCTCGCCCGCCTCATCGTTGATGTAGTCCGGGTCGTGGTTGTGGTTCGCGGCTGCGATCTGCGTCGAATCGAAGCCGTCCAGAAGGTCCGCGTTCAGGTTCACGATGTGCGGAGCCGTGGTGAGCCCGAAGTCGGAGGCACTGTCGATCTCTCCGGCCTCGTCGTTGATGTAGTCCGCGTCGTGATCGTGCGCCATGCCCGCGAAGACGTCCTCGTAGGCACTTCCATCCTGATACGGCGTCGTGAACTGCACGTCGTCACCGATGATCTCAAGTCCGATGCCGGCGTTCACGGCGAGAGAGACGTCACCGGTGGTGCCTCCGCCTCCCAAACCCGGACCCGCCTCGACCGCAGTGATGTCGCCGCCCGCGCCGCCGGTAGCCGTCAGCGACTGCCACACTCCGCCGTCGTACCCCTCGAAGTCGGAGCCGGTCCAGCGGATGGTGCCCGCGTTGCTGTTCGCGGTGGTTCCGAGCCTGACCGCTCCCTCGACGTGCAGCATCTCCGTCGGCCATGGCCAGCCGATGCCCACACCGCCGCTCGAGAGAACGAGCGCGTTGTTGAAGGAGTTGCCGTCGATTCGGAACGGTGTGAACGCCTGGCTCCTGGTGATCCCGAACTGGCCCGAGCCCTGGACGTTCAGCTGCCACGCCTCGTAACCCGTCTCGGTATTGGCGATCTCGATGGCGGGCTCGTAGAGCTCGTCTCCCTGGATGATCAGCGCGGGGTTGCCGGTCCCGTTCGCCGTCGCGTCGAGAACAACGCTGCCGGCGTCGACGTCGATCGTCCGCCCGGCTCCGGGCCCACCGAAGTCGTACGCGTCGTCGAGCGTGCCGCCGCCCCCCTCATCCGCGTACTTCGCGCGGTACGCGTACGGGGCGGAGGCGAGTTCGGTTCTCGGAGTGAGCTCGGGATCCGGATCGACCGCGACACCGAGCCAGTAGGGGACGTCGAACGGCAGATCCAGCAGGGTGACGGCGCCGAGCATCGCATTGAAGATGCCGTCGCCGACGGAGAGCGTCTGCATCTCTGTCCAGAGAGCCGTGCTCCCGGTGTCGACGTCGTAGATCGCGAACGTGATGTCGTAGTCGCCGTCGGGGACGTTGTCTCCGCCGGGGTCCTTGAGCACACCCTGATAGCTGATCGTCTGGGGGACAGCCGCCCCACAGAGCGTCGCGGCGAGCACCACGACCAGACCTGCAATAGCTGCCGCTCTCATGACACACCTCCTCTTCGGGCTTGGTGGCCCCACTCGCCGGAGCGCGTCACGGGGGAGGGGGCACCTGTGTTCCAGAGGACTAGCCGCCTCGGATCGATCCGGCGGTGTTTCACACACTCATCCTTGGCGGACACGACGGATCGCGCCGCCAGAGACGCGGCGGCACGGATGCCGTGTGCCTGCGCACACGCATCTATGAGTGGCCCCGCCGGCAGGCGAGGCCACCAATGCTGAACAGTCGCAAGCTGATCTAGACTAGTGTAGCAGTTTCGGTGGCCCGAGTCAACCATAGAGGCTTGCAGTGGATGATACTGAATGACTGGCGACTCAGTCGGACGGGTGCGGTTCTCGGGGGCTGGCGTCGGGAGGGGCGGAGCGAGTGGGGGGCGCTCCTGGGCGGGCTCCGTGATGTGGAGGATGGGGGGGC
>JALGVU010000351.1 GCA_025774545.1 bacterium
GTCCGCGTTTCGGGCGGGACGCGTGAGCGCCGACCAGTGGGACGATGCCAACATCGGCGCAGCCTCGATCGGTCTCGGGTACAACCCGAGGGCAGATCGCATCAGTTCCGTGGCCATAGGACATGCTCCGACGGCCGGTGGCGACTACGCGATCGCAATCGGCTTGTCGAGCGAGTCGTACGGGTGGCGAAGCATAACGCTGGGTTCGTACAACCGCGCGGGGCTAAGAGCTCTCGCAATCGGGTACGAAAGCGAGGCGAGCGGAAGCGACGCCATATCGATCGGGAACAACGTAACGGCGCAGGCTTCCAAGAGCATCGTCATCGGCACGGGCATCGACGACGCCAATCCACTCCTGAACCCCATCCCGAACTCGCTCGTGGTCGGCTTCAACGACACGACGGCCCTCCTGTTCGCGGGTGGACCGGACAAGCGCGTGGGCGTTGGGACGACCGCACCCGAGGAGCTCCTCGATGTCGAGGGCACGGCACAGGTCGACGGGCTGAAGATGCCAACGGGAGCAGCGGACGGGTACGTGCTGACCTCGGATGCGGCGGGCGTCGCCACGTGGCAGGAGAGCAGCGGTGGTAGCGGTCCCGACGACGACTGGACCATCACGGGGGACGACATGCACTCCGCCGTTCCGGGCAACGTCGGCATCGGCGACGACACCCCGGCGGCGCTCCTCACGGTTGGGGCCGGGGACCTGTTCCAGGTCGACACGTCGGGACACGTCCAGACCGCCGGCAATCTCACCGTACAGAGCGACGTTGCCCTCTCCGGGAACACGACGATCGGGGACGCGGCCACGGACGAGCTGGCGCTTCACGCGCAGGTGAGCACCGACCTCATCGCGGCGCACCCGTCCCACAGCCTGGGCTCCGCGTCCGAGCGGTGGGGCGCCGTCTACCTCAATCCGGACGGCGTCAACGTCGGGTACCCGTTCGGGGACGCCACGATGTCCTACCACGAGGGGAGCGGCATTCTGGAGTTCGACACGAACGGGGGCGCGGGCGACGTGCGCTTCCTCGGTGATCAGCTCTACATCGACAAATCGCCGCCGCGAATCGGGATCGGGACCACCACGCCCGCCGAGAGACTTCACGTCGTAGGCACGACGCGGACGGACGGCTTCAAGATGCTGACGGGCGCGGCCGACGGCCACGTCCTGACGTCGGACGGGAGCGGCGGTGGCACGTGGCAAGCGCCGCAGGCTGTGAGCGACGGTGACTGGACGGTCTCGGGGAGCGACGTCTACCGTCTGCCGGGGGAGGTCGGCATCGGAATCGCAAGTCCGAGCGAGCTGCTCCACCTCCACTCGAGCATCGTCCCCTCCCTTCTCATAACGAACGACGCGACGGGCTCCGCGCATACGGACGGGCTGAAGTTCACGGTCGATGCGTCGGGGCATGCATACGTGGAGCAGAACGAGATCGGGAACCTCCTTCTGAAGGCGGGCGGCGGTGCCATCACCGTGTTCTGGAACGGCAACGTCGGCATCAACAGCGGATCGGCCAGCTACACGCTCGACGTCGGCGGGACGACCCGCGTGCAGGGCTTCAAGATGCCGACGGGCGCGGCCGACGGCCACGTCCTCACGTCCGACGCCACGGGTGCCGCCAGCTGGCAGGCTGCGGCCGGGGGCGGTATCGGCGGGAGCGGGACGACGAACTTCGTCCCGAAGTTCACCGATCCGACGACCCTCGGCGATTCGTCGATCTCCGAGGACGCAGCCGGGATCGACGTGACGGCCAAGATTGACCAGCAGACCACCATGACCGGTGGGGGCGGGCACATAGGCTTGCGTTCGGACACACACGTGACGGGGCCGCTCTTCGCGGGGATGAACGCCGAGGGTATCTGGGGGAGGAGTCTGGCCGACCCGGGCGGCGAGACGGGTGGAGAACGCTACGGCACGAGCGGCTCGGCGGAGCGCGGTTCCGGGTGTTACGGGATGTGGGCGAGTGGCGAGCACGGGAGCGCCCTCACGTACGGCCTCTGGGCCGGAGCGGTGGGATTCACGTCGGACACCTACGGCGTGTACGCGGAGGCAGAGAGCGAGAACAGCGGGACCGAGACCTACGGGATCTACGCCAGGGCGTTCGGGATCCACACCCCCGGCCTGTCGTACGCCGGCTACTTCGAGGGCGACACGCACGTGACCGGGACGCTGTCGAAGGCCGCGGGCTCGTTCAAGATCGACCACCCGCTCGATCCTGCGAACAAGTACCTCTCGCACTCGTTCGTCGAGAGCCCGGACATGATGAACGTCTACAACGGGAACGTCGTGCTCGACGCGAACGGCGAGGCATGGATCGAGCTGCCGGAGTGGTTCGAGGCTCTGAACCGGGACTTCCGCTACCAGCTCACGTGCATCGGCGGATTCGCGCCGGTCTACGTGGCCGAGAAGATCAGCGGGAACCGGTTCAAGATCGGAGGCGGCGTCGAGGGAATGGAGATTTCGTGGCAGGTCACCGGGATCCGGCACGACGCCTTCGCTGAAAAGCACAGGATCCAGGTCGAAGAGACGAAGCCGGATCGACACCTCGGCAAGTACATGCACCCGGACGCGTTCGGCCTCCCGGAGACGGCCGGCGTCGACTACCGTGAGCCGTCGGGGCGGGATCGCAGGTAGCTCCGCGCCCTCACAGGAAAGAGCCTCGAGCGGCGGCCTTCGGGTCGCCGCTCGGTCTCTTCGGCTCAGCTCACGGGAGGGCGGGCGCGCGATGGGAGGGCCGGCGTGCGAGTGGAGGGTTAGCGCGCGAGGGAAGGGCCAACGCGTGAGGGGAGGCGACCGGCACGGCTACGCGCCGGATCCCCGCTCTCCGCCACCTCCGAGCCTCGCCCACAGTCTTCCGAGGATCAGCCGATCGTCCCGCTCGATCCCGAGGAGTGCCAAGATCCCGAAGAAGAC
>JALGVU010000352.1 GCA_025774545.1 bacterium
TGTAGCCGGTGTTGGATTCCAAGATGATGTCCCGGAGTGTGGGAGATGAGCCTATGCATCGTATGGCACCGGCAGAGGTGCCGTAGTTGCCGTATGCTCCCGTGACGCTGACTCCCTCGAGGATGGATTGGGGTCCCTCCCCGCAATGGAAGTCGAACCCACGCTGCACGTCATACGGCGTAGAACCACCCTCGCAGTCGATGACGCACGCCTCAGGATTGCCGCTCGCCGATCTCACGATGATCGCCTTCCCGAGGTAGTCGATATTCCGATTCCCATCGCCCGTGAACGTTCCGTCCCCGAGCTCGATGATGTCCTCGTCGACGGCCGCATCGATGGCCGCCTGGATGGTCGGGAAGTCGCCGTTGCCGTCCGGGAGGACGGTGTACACCTCGGCCACTCCGACTGAGCTGGCCGCCACGACGATCAGGCATGCGCAGACGGCGCAGCACTGGATTCGTGTGCGGTGTCGCATGATCGCGCTCCTTTCCACCACGTTGGTAGGCGTGGCCCTGTTTCGCGCGGCAGCGATCCCTGCGCGGGGACCCGGAACCCGCACGAGTATCGCCCAGAGCCCCACCTAGTTCAGATACATCGCCTTGATGCTTCCCCAGGTCGTCTCCTCGACGATCGTGGGACCGCAGCCGATCGGCCACGCCCCGATGAGCCCGCATATCGGGTTGTCCGGCGAGTTCGGCGCGCACGGTGAGTTGCTGTGAAGCGTGTACGGCCACTCGGGATGCTCGTCGGAGCAGAAGACGGGATCCAGCGCCATGTTCCCGTTCACGCCGTACTGGTCGGCGATGGGCCCGACCCAGTCGCCGCCCTCGTTGTCGAAGATGTCACAGCAGGTGAGCAGGGCGCTCCCGCCTTCAACGCAGGAGACAGCTCCGCCTCCGGTACCGAAGGCGATGATCGTGTTTTCGAGACTGACCACCGACCCGCCGCAGAAGATCGTGCCGCCGACCGGGTCCTCGGCGTAGTTCCCGACGAACGTGCAGTTCACGATGGCCGCCGAACCCCCCACGGATTCGATGGCCGCGCCTCCGCCCAGAGCGGCGACTCTGTTGTCCACGAACGTGCAGTTGACGATGGTCGGCGAACCGATCGATGACATCCCGCCACCTCCGATGCACGCCCGGTTCCCGGAGAACGTCACGTGCGTCAGTGTCGGCGATCCGGCTCCGCACGAAAGCCCTCCACCGGCGCCGCTGTGGGGACGCGAGCCGGGAGGGCCCATGAAGGCGACGTTGTTCTCGAAAAGGACGTTGAAGAGGATCGGAGATCCGGAGCAGAACATCCCGCCGCCGTCGGTGCGGTCGGACCGGTTTCCTGAGAAGACGACGTTCGTGAGCGACAGGAACCCGTGGGACACGAGCCCTCCGCCGTTTCCCTGCGCCGTGTTGTTCAGGAAATCCACATCGAGGAGCGTGGCGGGGCCGTCGCAGTACATGCCTCCGCCAGAGCCCAGGGAGTATGGCACGGGCTCAGTGCTCCAGGCGCTGTTCCCCACGAAGCCCACCTCGTCAAGTGTGGGGGCGCCTCCCTCGCTGAACAGGCCGCCGCCGCGGCCGCAGTGGTAGGGAACCGGTCCCGGAACCGCATTGCCTCCGAACCTGACGCGATGGAGAAGCGGAGATGCATTGAAGCAGCACATTCCACCGCCACCCTCGTCGGCGACGTTGCTGGAGATGCGGACGTCCCGGATCGTGGGAGACGCCCAATCGCAGCGGATCGCGCCGCCGTATTCGGCGAATCCGCCGGTGATCGTGACGCCTCGGAGCACCGACTGGCCCTCTTCATCCGAGTGGAAGTGGAATCCGCGATGGGGTTCCTCCGAGGATCCCTGGCAGTCGATCACGCAGGCCTCCGGATCGCCACTCGCGGAACAGACCTTGATGCGCTTGCCGAGGAAGCCGATGTCGCGGTTGCCGTCGCCCGTGAAGGTGCCGTCGCCCAGCTCGATGACATCGTCGTCCGTGGCCGCATCGATGGCTGCCTGGATGGTCGGGAAGTCGCCGTTGCCATCTGGGAGAACAGTGTAGGTGGTCGAGTGCGCGGGGGAGACCGAGAGCACTACGACGAACACGGCGGTGAGGAGGCACAGATGGATGCAGTGACGCATGGTACCCTCCTGGTTAGCGGAGAAGAAGATATCGCCTACCAATACTGAAGCGGGGATCGTTGCCACGTATGCACGCTGCGGGTGCCCACCACACGACGATCACCCTGCGGCGCGCCTCGCTGGGAGGCGCCAGCGCCGGGGCGTCCGATCACCTGACAACGACGATCCGCTTCGTGGCGACGTCTCCGCCCACGCGGAGCCTGCAGAAGTAGACGCCCGAAGCGAGTGGACGGCCTTCGCGATCCCTGCAATCCCATTCCGAGCTGAACTGACCGGCCGGATGCACGCCGTCCTCGAGCACACTCACGAGGCGGCCGGACGCATCGAAGATCTCCACGAGCACGTGGCCGCCAGGCGCGGGCACCGCGTAGGCGATCCGCGCGCTCGTCCGCGCCGGATTCGGGAAGACGCTCAGGAGGCCGCCGGCCGCCGTGTCTCCGGCCTCCGGCGCCTCCGGGACCGACGTGGCGGGACAGGCGAGTCCGACGGTGAGATCCGTTGGCGCGAAACCAGCGAAGGAGCGGCCCAGGTATTCGCCGTCCTGCGAGTATGCGTACACCTGGTGGTGTTCGGCGTCGTCGAGTACCCAGATCCGCCGGCTGCAGTCCACGGTGACGGCGCAGGGAGTGGACTCAGGCGGAAGCACGATCGTGTCGACCGATGCTCCGGTCTGATCGAGGCACACGACGCTGTGGGAATCGTGGTTGGCCACCCAGATCCGGTTCCTCAGGTCGAGGGCGAGGTGGCAGGGACCCTCGCCTGCGGGGTAGCTTCCCACGGGTGACCCGTCGTTGGCGAGCTTGGCCACGCTGTTCTCGGCGGAGATCGCGACCCAGGCGTTGTTCGAGTGGTCGATGAGTATGTCCGCGGGGCCCAAGCCCACGGGATACGTCCCGAGGGGACTCCCCGCGCCGTCCAGCTTCGTGACGTCGCCGGAATCCGTGTTCACGACCCAGATGTTCCCGGTGAGGTCGAGCGCGAGCCTCTCGGGGTGGGTTCCCACGACGAAGGCCCCGAGGTGGGTTCCGTCGGGGCCGAGCTTCGTGACGCTGTTCGATGTGCTGTTCGCCGTCCAGACGTTGCCTTCCCTGTCCGCGATGATCCCGATCGGCGGACCATCGACGGCGAAGCTCCCGAGGATCTCACCGTCCTTCGATAGCTGGATCGCTTCCTCGGAGTCGCGGCTCGAGACCCACATGCTCTCGTCCGGGGCCCGGGTGATTCCGCGGAGGTTCACGCCGGCGACGTAGTCGTCGAGATGCGCGCCCGACGCGTGAAGTACCACCACGTGCCCCGTTTCCGACGGCGCGCCGTTGGCGATCCAGACGAAGTTCGGGACCTCGGCGCAGGCCGGTTCGTGCGCACCGATGAGCTCGCCGCACGGGGAGTTGTCCGGGGCGCACGGTGAGTTCATTGCGATGTGGAAGTCCGCATTGCCCGGATCGCAGAAGAGAGGATCCGCAACGAAGTTGCTGCCGCCCGTGGCGTCGCCCCCGGCATTCCCGTAGATGCAGCAGTCGGTTGCGTCGGTTGCGTAGCCGGCACTCCAGCCGCCTTCCCCCTGCGTGCTCGAGGCGATGATGCTCCTGGAGAGCACGACGTCTCCGCCATCGCCGTAGACCGTCCCGCCCTCTTCGTCGGCGTGATTGGCGAAGAACGTCGCGTTGCCGACTGCCACCCTGCTATGGTCGAGAGAGCCCGCGCAGTAGATGGCCCCGCCCCTCGCAGCGCTGTTGCCGCGGAAGATCGCGCGGCTGATCTCCACGTAGCTACCGCAGCCGGGGTACCAGCCGGCGCAGTATACTCCACCGCCGTCTCCCGTGGTTGAGTTGCCCTCGAACACGACGTCGGTGAGCGTCGCAGACGCGCAGATGCATACCAGCCCGCCGCCCCCGTTGCCCGAGAACGTCACGTTGCTGAGCTCCGGACGAGGGCCACTGTAGATGTCATACGACCCGCTCACGCTCAATCCGGCGGAGGCGTTGTCTTCGAACACGACGTTCGTGAGCGAAGGGAAGGACGCGCCACGAACCGAGGAAGATCCATCCCGGATCCGCATCCCGTTGGGCGCGTTGCCCTCGAACACGACGTTCGTGAGCGTCGGCGAGGAGCCCGTGCAGTACAGCCCTTCGCTCTCATTGCCCACGAACGCGAGATCCGTCAGGGTTGGCGAAGAACCGCCGCAGTACATGCCGCCGCCGGTGCAGTTCGGCCAGCACAGCGTGTCGCGGCCTGACGTGATGGTGAATCCCCCCACGAACGACGACGCGCCCTCCCCGCTGTGGAAGTCGAATCCTCGCCCCACATGCTCGCAGTCGATGATTGTGGAGTCCCGCCCGGCGATCCCTCTCAGGACGATGTTGGTTCCGCCGAAGTCGAGGTCGCGGTTCAAGGAACCGGTGTAGGTGCCGGGCGCCACGAGCACCGTGTCGCCCTCGCTGGCCGCGTTGATTCCCTCCTGGATGGCATCGAACGGGTGGGGCTCCGACCCGTCCTCGATCCCCGTCGTGTTCCCGCGGTCCACGTACCAGGTTGTCACGGGTCCGCAGCCCTCGGGGTGCGCGCCCATGTGCTCGCCCCACGGGTTGTTGCCAGGGAGGCACGGGGAATCGGCGTGAAGGGTGAAGTCGCCGCCGAACAGGTTGTCGTGATGAGTCCCGCAGAGGCCGTCGCCCCCGGCGTTCCCGAAGACGCAGGAGTGCGTGATGACGGGATCGCTGCTGCCCATGCAGAGGACGCCCTGTCCCTGCGTGCTGAAGGCGATGATCGTCCGGGTGATCTCGGGCGAGGAGTTGTAGCAGTAGATCCCGCCGACCGAGGTCGCTGCGTTTCCTGAGAAGGTGACGTTCGAGAGGGTGGCGCCGGAGTTGTAGCAGTAGAGCCCCCCGCCCACGGTCGCCTGGTTTTCCCTGAAGGTGACGTTCGTGAAGACGGGGTTGGCGTCCCACGTGGAGGAGAACGCCCCGCCCCGGAGCGCGACGTTCCCCACGAAGGTCACGTTCGTCAGGGTCGGAGCGGAGGAACCGCAGCTGACGGCCCCGCCGTACTGCGCGACCGTGTTTCCCTCGAAGACCACGTCGGTGAGCGTCGGATTGGAGCCCTCGCCGCAGACGAGGCCGCCGCCCGACAGGGCACTGTTGCCTTCGAACCGAGCATTGGTGACCCTCGGTGAGCTTCCTGTGTGGCAGTCCAATCCTCCGCCGTCGTAGGCGGCGTTCCCCACGAACTCGACGTCGGTGAGTGTGGGGGAGGATGCGAGGCAGCAGTAGACCCCTCCGCCGTACGATTCGGCCTCGTTGTCGATGAGGATCAGGTCGGCGAGCGTCGGGGACGAAGCGGCGCAGTAGATCCCGCCTCCCTGCGGAATCCCGGAGACCTCGGACGCGTAGCCGTTCGTGATCGTGAAGCCTTGGACCACGGAGCTCGAATCCTCGCCGGTGTGGAAATACAGGCCGCGGCCCTGTTCCTCACAATCGATGATCGTCGCGTCCCGGCCGGCGACGCTGCGAAGCGCGATGTTCGTTCCGCCGAAGTCGAGATCGCGGTTCGCGGGGCCGGTGTAGGTCCCCGGCGCCACGAGCACGGTGTCCGCTTCGCTCGCCGCGGCGATGCCCTCCTTGATCGTATCGAACGGATAGGCTTCCGACCCGTCCTCGATCCCCGACGTATTCCCGCGGTCCACGTACCAGGTTGTCACGGGTCCGCAGCCCTCGGGGTGCGCGCCCAGGTGCTCGCCCCACGGGTTGTTGTCGGGGAGGCACGGCGAATCCGCGTGAAGCGTCAGCCCTGCAACCGGCGAGCCGCAGAAGAGGGGGTTCTCGAACAGATTCTCGTAGTGAGATCCGCAGAGGCTGTCGCCTCCGGCGTTCCCGAAGACACAGCAGTTGGAGACCGTGAGATCGTCCGACCACGGCGCGTCGCAGTGCAGGGCTCCGCCGCCCGCGGTGAAGGCAATGATGCTCCGGGAGAGCATCGATCCGTCAACCACCGCGTGCAAATACATGCCGCCGCCTGTGGCGGCGTTGTTTCCGACGAAGGTGGCGCCATCGATGTGAACGTCACATCCCCACTCATCGCCGCCACAGAACATCCCGCCGCCCGCGGTGGCCGTGTTGTCTGAGAACGTGCACGTATCGACGAAGACGATGGCGTACTCGCCGTACATCCCGCCGCCCTTGCTGCCTGCCTGGTTGCCCAGGAAGGCGGTGCCGTCGAGGGTCAACCTGGACTCGTGGTAGACCATCGTGCCGTCAGCGAACACGCCTCCGCCGTCAGAATCGGCGACGTTGCCCTGAAATGTGACTTCGTGCAGCGTTGCCCAGGCGCAGAAGGAGAACAGGCCGCCGCCCTGACCCCCTGCGGTGTTGCCTGAGAACGTGACTCCTGTGAGTGCCACTTCGGGCCGGGCGTCGGAGCCCCAGCCCCAGAGGTACATCCCACCACCGCAGTCGCTCGCGGAGTTACCCAGAAAGGACGTCTCCGAAAACGACGGTCTGGAGCCCGAGATATTCTGGCTCTCATCATCGCACGCCACTCCGCCGCCCGAGGTAGCGTCGTTGTCCGAGAAGATGACGTTGCTGAGGCTTGGGGAACTGCCACAGCAGAAGAGCCCGCCGCCCGAGTCTGTCGCCGTGTTCCCCGACAGTATGAGATTCACGAGCGAAGGACTCGAGCCGAACGGCGGAGGAGGACCCGGCGAAGTGCAGATCACGCCAGCCCCGTAGTCGGCGTACCCGTCGGTGATCGTGAAGCCATCCACGACAGACGTGGCGTCCTCGCGGCTACCGAAGACGAACCCTCGACCTCCTCCCTCACAATCGATGATCGTCGCGTCCCGGCCGGCGACGCCGCGAAGGACGATGTTCGTTCCGCCGAAGTTGAGGTCACGGTTCGCGGGGCCGGTGTAGGTCCCCGGCGCCACGAGCACGGTGTCCGCTTCGCTCGCCGCGTCGATACCCTCCTGGATCGTATCGAACGGATGGGCTCCCGTCCCGTCCTCGATCCCGGATGTGTTCCCCCGGTCCACGTACCAGGTTGTCACTGGTCCGCAGCCCTCGGGGTGCGCGCCTATGTGCTCGCCCCACGGGTTGTTGTCAGGAAGGCACGGCGAATCCGCGTGAAGCGTCAGGCCAGCGACCGGCGAGCCGCAGAAGAGAGGGCTCACGAAGAGGTTGTCGTGGTAGGAGCCGCAGAGACTGTCGCCCTCGGTGTGCCCAAACACGCAGCAGTGCGTGATCACCGGATCGCTGGTTCCCGCGCAGCGGATGGGCCGACCGAAGAGATCCTCCGTGTTGAAGGCCAGGATCGTCCGAGTGATCTCTGGAGAGGAGTCCGAGCAAGTGATCCCGCCCCAGTTGTGGGAGCACGTGACGTTCGTCAGCGCGGCGTCCGATCCTCCGCGGAAA
>JALGVU010000353.1 GCA_025774545.1 bacterium
CCGCCATCAACCCGGACTGCCGCGTGACGGCGTTCGAGGAGGGGCTCCGACTCGCGAACGCGCGCGACATGCTCGACGGTCTCGACGTCGTGATCTCGCAGGGCGACACGCCATCGAGCATCATGCTCACTCACCGCGTTGCGAGCGAGTTCGGTATTCCCGTGATCTCGGGCGCGAGGGCCTCCGTCGAGCACCGGTGGCAGGTCAAGGCGAAGATCTGGAACTACCGCGCGAACCCCGAGACCAGACGGTACGACGAGGAGCACTACCCGGATCTGGCCGCGGTTCCGTTCGAGCGGCTGACGCAGAGCGCTCTCGACGCGTACGACCTCAAGGACCGACGACGGCGGTCGGGGCTTTTCAGGGAGCGGGCGCTGGCGGATCCCGGCAGCTTCGAGAGTATCGATCCCGACGCCTTGCGTGAGCGGATCGCGAACCACCCCGACGCCGGCAACAGGCACGTCTGCGCCGTGCTGGCGAACACCGCCGGCTGTTTGGCGGCGACCTGCGCCGTCAAGATCATCCTCGGAGGTCCCGAACACGAGCTCGAGATCGATCTCTGGAACGGCTCGTAGGCCGGGTGCCCATCCCGGACAGCGCTTCCCACGAACATCCCCTCGAGTACGAGGCCGCCCGTGAGGGCGGCCGTCGATTTCTGGGGTACGGCCTCGCTGAGAGGGCTCCCAGCACGCGGGCTCACGGGCATTTCGTGAGTCCGTCTTCGTGTTTTGGATAGATCCTCTTCTATGTTGCATTTCGATTACTAATAGTGGTATGATGACGCATCCCATGCAGTCGCGCTTCGTGCGGCCCACGCGGCGGCGTCACCTCTCGGGGGCGCGTCCGGAGTGGAGCGGCTGCGGCGCACCTGCTCGGGTGGAGTTGCCCGACCTTCGACAGGCTCTCGACATTGACAATGGAGCGGGTCTGCACCCCGGGCGCGAGGCTTCTGTGCCCGTGTCTGTGGGTGAGCCCCAGATCCGCTCCTTCTTTCACGTGGGACGCCTGTGCGGCGTCCCACCGACGCGGAGATGGAGGAGGCTGACCAGGAGATCGGCGATCGTTCTCACCGCGCTCATCACGTTGGTCCTCGCCGCGGCGCCGGCCGTATCGGCCGTGCCCGCGACGATGAGCTACCAGGGAGTTCTCACCGCCGCCGGGGGAGTGCCGCTTCCCAATGGCGACTACGCACTGACCTTCCGGATCTACGACGTCGCAGCGGGAGGCACACCGCTCTGGCAGGAGATCCAATCGATCCCCGTCGCGGACGGCGTCTTCGATGCCATCCTCGGTACGGTCGGTCCGCTCGATCTTCCGTTCGACGCGCCGTACTGGCTGGGGGTGTCGGTCGCGGCCGATCCGGAGCTCGCCCCGCGCACCGAGCTCACGTCGGCGCCGTACGCGCTCCGGGCGGCGGTCGCGGACGCCGCGGGGGCCGACACCGACTGGGTGATCGACGGCGACGACATGCACGCCGGCGTCTCGGGAGGCGTCACCATCGGGGGCTCGGGCCTCACATGGCCGGGCACCAAAGTCGAGATCGATGAGGGTGCGCTCCTGGTTCGGTGGCCTCACGCGAGCGACCAGAGTCCTTCGGTCTACGTCCGGAACTTCACCGGCTCGGGGGGCATCACCCCCGGCATCGGAACCTACGGCGTGTGGAGCGGAGTGGGGTCCGATGGCAGCGAACGGAGGTGGGCCGTGTCCGGCCACGTGACCGGAGTCGGGGGCGACATGAGAGCCGTGTACGGGTCCGCTACGCCCTTCCTCGCGACCAGCTGGGCGGGCTACTTCGAGCGGCGCGGCTACTTCAGCGACGATCTCGGCGTGGGAACATCGGCGCCCGCCGCGAAGCTCGACGTCGTAGGCACGACGCGGACCGAGGGCTTCGAGATGCCGACGGGTGCGGCCGACGGTCACGTTCTGACGAGCGATGCGACCGGAGCAGCGTCCTGGCAGCCGGCGCAGGGCATCGAGGACGACGGCGACTGGACGGTCTCTGGTGATGACGTGTACGCGGCGGTGTCGGGCAATGTCGAGGTCGGTACGACGACGCCGTATGAGAAGCTCCACGTTCACGATGACGCCGGGCGACGCCTACGTCCACATAACGAACAGCACGACCGGGGCTGGAGTGAACAGAGGTCTCAAGCTCGGAGTCCACAGTGGTAGCGGCGGGGCGTACTTCTGGAATTACGAGGCTACCCCGCTGACGTTCTGGGCGATGGGGGCACCCCTGCTGTATCTCCGTCCCGACGGCAACGTCGGTATCGGGACGACGTCGCCCGCCGAGGAGCTCGACGTCGCCGGCACGACGCGGACGACCGGGCTCCAGATGCCGACGGGCACGTTCTCACGAGCGACGCGACGGGAGCCGCATCCTGGCAGCCGACGCAGGGCATCGAGGACGACGGCGACTGGGTCGTTTCGGGGAACGACCTCTATACGGCGACGTCTGGCCGGGTCGGCATGGGCACGTCGACGCCGCTTGAGAACCTCCACATGCACGAGGCCGGGGCGACTCCCAACTACCTGAAGTTAACGAATGATGACACAGGAGACAGTTTCACCGATGGGACCAAGCTCGGCATCAACAGGGGCGGAAGCACCTTCCTGGTGAACTACGAGGACCGCGATATCTACTTCCAGACTGGTGGCACGACCCGGGCGGTGCTGACGAGGGACGGGGAATTCGGCATCGGGACGATCAACCCTAGCTCGGAGCTCGAGGTCTTCGGGACGACGCAGACGTTGGGGCTCTCGATGCCGACGGGCGCGGCCGATGGCCTGGTACTGACGAGCGACGCGTCGGGCGTGGCCTCGTGGCAGCCCGGCGACGACGGCGACTGGACGATCGTCGGGGACGAGATGTATGCGGGCGTCTCGGGCGACGTCGGTCGAACTACATCCGCTTCACGACCGCCGCGACCGGAAGCGGCTCCAGCGACGGGACGTTCCTGGGCTCCAGTTCGACGGGACAGGCCTACCTATGGAACTACGAAGACAGAGACATCCTCTTCGGCACGAACGGGACGAACCGCGCGGCCCTGACGAGGGACGGCGATTTCGGTATCGGGACGACTTCCCCCTCGGCCCGGCTCCACGTCGAGGGTGGTCCCGTCTACGTGAACCACCAGATCACGAACGAGGCAACACCCGTGGTCTTCGTTCGGAACTTCAACGGCAGTTCCTCGTACTTCCCGCCGGTGGCCACTCTCGGCGCTTGGGTCGGGGTCTCATCCGACAGCCCGGAGTGGAAGTACGCCATCACCGGAACCGCGACGGGGAACGGCGGAACGAAGGTCGGCGTGCTCGGCTCGGCCAGCGGAGCCGGCACGAACTACGCGGGGTACTTCACGGGCGACGTCTACGTGTCGGGGACCCTGAGGAAGGGCGGTGGGTTCTTCAAGATCGATGACCCGCTCGACCCTGCGAACCGGTTCCTCACGCACTCGTTCGTCGAGAGCCCCGAGATGAAGAACGTCTATGACGGCGTCGTGACGCTCGACGCGTCTGGCGCGGCCGGGGTCGAGATGCCCGACTGGTTCGACGCTCTCAACCGAGACTTCCGCTATCAGCTCACGTGCATCGGCGGGTTCGCCCCCGTCTACATCGCCGAGGAGATCGCAGGGAACGCGTTCCGGGTTGCGGGCGGCGAACCCGGCATGAAGGTCTCGTGGCAGGTCACAGGCGTCAGGAAGGACGCCTTCGCCGAGCACAACCCAATCACCGTTGAGCAGGACAAGCCCGCCGATCAGGTCGGTCTCTACCTGCACCCAGAGGCCTTCGGGCTGTCTCCGTCGATGTCGATCGATCGCGCGGTGCTGTCAGGCGCCGAGTAGGGCGGAAAGACGCGCGCGACTCAAGGAGGGGCCCTCCTCACGGGGCGGCCCCTCCTGCGTCTGCGGGCGGCGACGACAGGGCGACCATCGATCTGAATCCCAGCCCTTGCGGACGCGCCCGATCTGTATTAGAAACGGTGCGTGGACGAACGCAACCGACGACAGGGGAGGGGACCGTGCCCGAGCTACGACAGAACCTGGCGACCAAGGAGTGGGTCGTGATCGCGACCGAGCGCGCGAAGCGCCCGGAGGAGTTCTCCGATGAGTCGAGGGC
>JALGVU010000093.1 GCA_025774545.1 bacterium
GACGACTACGGGATCTGGCGGCGGGTCGACGACGCCGCGACACGCGGCGCGGTGGCGAGGGCCGGGGCGCACGTCTCGCTCCTCGAGTCGGAGCTCGGTCCTGGGTTGCCGGTCGTCCGGTGGAACGAGCGGCGGTTCGTCGACGGAGGCGCGGGAGGCGAGCGCGGCGAGCTGCCGCCGGGCACGTGGGAGGTGCTCGGGAGCTTCCCCGCAGCGCAGCTCAACGAGTACACGTACCTCGCGGAGACGGTCGCCGATTCGACGCCGGCGGGCGTCGTCTACTCCGTCTACTGCGTGACTGCGCACACGACGACCCCGTCGGTCTGGTACGCGAGCGAGCCCGACAGCGGGTACTCGCTCGACAACATCCCGCCGGGTGTGCCGAGCGGGTTCGCCCTCGAGTACCACGCACCCGGCGGCAACGAGCTGACGTGGGAGGTCTGCCCGGACGAGGACTTCCAATACTTCGCGATCTACCGCGGCGAGAGCGAGGAGTTCGAAGCCTCCCCTGGGACCCGCGTCCACATGACGATCGACACCAGCTGGCTGGACGAGGACGGGACGGGTTGGCACCACTACAAGATAACCGCGTTCGACCACGCCGGGAACGAGAGCGGGCCGGCGTCGCCCGAGTCCATCACCGGCGTGGACGAGGAGGCGGAGCCCGCAGGCTTCGCGCTCCACCAGAACGTGCCGAACCCCTTCAATCCCGCGACGACGATCCGGTACGACGTCCCGTCGGGAGGCGGGCGCGTGAGCCTTCGGGTCTACGACGTCGCCGGTCGCCTCGTGCGCACGCTGCTGGACGGGATCGAGCCCGCGGGACGGAGGAGCGTGAGCTGGGACGGGACGGATGAAGAAGGACGCCGGGCGCCGTCGGGGCTCTACTTCTACCGGCTCGGCGCACGTGGGCATGTGGAGTCGCGCGCGATGCTGCTCTTGAAGTAGGTTCCCGGGTCGCTGGGCGTTCTCGACGCTCGCGACCACGGGATCGTCGTCAGGCGATGTGCTTCGATTCGAGGGAGGACCGAGATGCGACTGCTATCGGTTACGACGATCGTGCTATGCGCATTCACGATCGGATCCGCCCAGGCCGACGACGTCTTCCCACCGGATTGGCGGTGGGAGTACGAGTCGATGTGGGCCGTCTGGGACAACTGGGGCAACGGGCCGGTGTCCGATCCCGCGCCGGACGGCGGCGTGTGGATTGGTCTCGACGATCCGGAAGGGTACATCACGTACGGGACGGGTCACGCCGCGTTCCACGCCACCTACATGGACAGGTCCCGTGTGCTCGAGTTGGGAGCGGACGGCGACCTCATGGTCTGGATGGACAACTACGACACGATTCTGCGGTGTCTCGCCGTCAATGTCCAGATCACGTATCACCGGCCGCTGCCTGGCGGACCGTTCCCGAAGGAGTTCCTCATGTGGCGCGACACCGGGCTGCCACCTGCGGGGTCGCCCGCCGTTCAGACGTACATCTTTCCCCCGGAATGGACGACCGGGCCCGACGCCAATGGGTGGGTCACCGAGGCCACGGAGTTCGAGTGCCTCATCTACGGCCCAACGCAAGAGGTATTCTCGATCGAGTTCAGCGACTACCCGGTGTACGTCGATCAGATCGTCATCGACACCTGGGCCCGTGATCTCGGTGCCGGACAGAACCCGAACGCGCGCGTGTTCCTCACCTTCGATCCCGAAGGGTACGTGCACCGTGTCGATCAGACCATGCAGACGGTCGATGCCTACCTCGTCGTCGACTCTGTGGACATGGACAGCGGGATCACGTCCCTCGCGGTCACCTGCGAGACGAGCGATTCGGTCTGGCCCCTGATGGTTGACACGTCCGTGTTCCATTCCTCGGCCATGGTGTACGGTGCCCCGGACTCGGACATCGGGCTGGTGATCTGGACGAACGACGACGAATGGCCCCCTCCCTGTGTGCATCCGGATCTCTCCTCGGAGTTCATCCTCGTTGCGCGCATTCCGTGCCTTGCACAGGCTCCGGGATGGATGACGCTCGATGCGCACCCGGTCACTCGAGCGGTCGTGATCACCGACTGCGACGAGCTCATGAACGCGCCGACGATCCTGTCGAACGTCGGGTTCTCCATGGATCCGCCTCCCGTCAGCGGGACGAGTGCCGTGAGGGCGGAAAGCTGGGGGAGGATCAAGGGGATGTACCGGTAGCTGCTCTGGGAGCCCGAGTGTCGGCTCCCTCTGGCTGAGTCGCCAGAGGCCTCCGCGGCAGCGCGGGGGCTTCGGCACCAGAGCGGCGCGCCAATAAGCGACTGAATGCACATTCACTATCAACCCTTCCGTACACACATCCTTGAAAAGTTATGCATTCTGTGGTATCCTGCGGTGACGAGTACAGCCACCGTGCGGGAAGGGATCACTGCATCGCTTCCGACCGGTCGACTGACGGAGGGATTGTGAGACGACTACTACCGCTGACCGCTGCTCTCGCGGTCCTGGTCCTTTGCGCCACGCAGGCTTCTGCCGAGCTCACGCTCCTCAGTCAGTGGAACATCGGCTACTCGGGTGACCGGGGGGTCGGCGTCTGCCACCTCGCTGACGTGAACCGCGTGTGGATCACGGTCCCCGACATCTACCTGGGCCTCATCGTTGAGCACGAGCGCACGGGGGGCCATGGGCTCTGGTCCTCTTCCGCGACCATCGATCTGGGTTGCGACGACCCGTGGGGAATCGACTGCGATCCCGCGACGGGGCGCGGGTGGGTCGTCGACCCGGACGACGCGAGGGTCTACCAGTTCGCGCGCGCCGCCGACGGAGGAATCGATCTCGTGCACTCGTTCAACGTCGGTTCCGTGATGGAGGACTGGAGTTGCCCCGCCTTCACGGACAGCTCACGTTATTCGGTCGAGCCGATCGGGAACATACCACCGGTGGAGTTGGAGCAGGCTTACTACAACAGGCAGGAGGCCCCGGCCATGGTGGCCGGAGTCACATAACCGAGTCTCCGGAAAAGCCGGGGCGGTTCACTCCAGACTCGTGGCTGATCACATGACTGGCGGTCAAATCTGTTCAACTCTTGGGGTGCACCTCCTTGCGAGCAATGAACATGGGTGTGCTCGGGACCTCGTCATTGAGTAGGGGAGCGCGTCCCGCGGCTTGTCCCGGATCGGCGCCGGCGAATGAGCGATGTCCCTCCGAGCAGCCTCCCAGTTGCAGGAATACTCGATAGATGTAGCTATATGTGGTATAATCGCACTGCATCACCTTCGATCTCTCAAACTGCGTGCCCGTCGCCTTCACGGGTAGCCGCCACATCAAGCTCTCTCCCGGGAGGCTCCGATGCTCCGCTCGCTCGCAGCTCTTGGATTCACCATCCTGATGTCCGCTCCGACGGTCGCGCGGGTCAACCAGGCCTTGCCGTCCTGGGCTCCGCGCCTGGCAGACAGGAGCCCCACAGTCCTCTTCTTCGATGATGTGGAGAGCGGTGAGAACGGCTGGACGCACGTGGACAACACCGCGACGGCCGAGCCTCGCTTCCACGTCGACACGTACATGGCCTACTCGGGGAGTTCGTGGTGGTGTGGGACGTTCGACTACGACGCGAACGGCGGCTATGGAAACTCCTGGGACGACCGCCTCAGCCTGCCCCCTGTGGATTGGACGGGGAGCACGGAACCGGTGCTGACGTTCGTGTATCGGTGTGACTCCGAGCCGGGCTACGACCTCACATACGTTCAGGCGGAGAGCAGCGGCGTGTTCGTGAGTCTGAACAGTGGGTACGACGGGACGACTCCCTGGAGCGACGTCGGAGTGTACGGATTCCTGATTGCGGAGTACGACAGTCCCTTCGTCGGCAGGTTCCGATTCCTGTCGGACGGCTCGGCTTCGGACGAGGACGGCAACTACGAGTCCGACGGCGGCGCGTTTATGTGTGACAACATCCAGGTCTTCGACTTCTACACGAGTGAGGTCTTCTTCTTCGACGACGTCGAGACAGGTGGCCTGTGTGTTCCCTCTGTCGGGGTGCCCGGGGGTGACTGGTGGCACATCATTGACAGGCCGTGCCCGGCCTACAGCGACGTCCACTCGTGGTGGTGCGGTGACGACGCGGACACGGGCCTCATTCCGCCCAATCTCAACAACTCGCTTGTCTCACCTCCGATCGACATTGTGGGCGTAGCGGCGGGGACACTGAGATTCCGCTTGCACAGCGAAGTGCCCATGGGTGAGGGGGACATGTGGAAGGGCGAGGTCTCGACGGACGGTGGGACGAGCTGGCACGTACTCGGGTTCTGGTGGGGGGATTTCGGGACATGCGACGGATGGGTGTCGCATGGGACTGAGGGCATCGATCTCGGCCCGTATCTCCCTGGATCGGAACTGCGGTTCAGGGTGACGTTCTTCACAACGGACGACGGCTGCGGTCCCGGCGCCGCTGGCGGAGCGGGCATCATGCTCGACGACGTCCTTGTGGAGGATTGGACATTTGACCCCGCCTACGCTTGCTGCCACGACGACACCTGCGAGTCGATGACGAGCTCGGATTGCCTGGCTGCCGGGGGCACGTGGACCCCAGGCGTCACGTCGTGCAGCCCGAACCCGTGTCTATCCAGCGTTCACGTGGTGCGTCCGGACGGCACCGGGGACTTCGCGACGATTCAGGATGCAATCGACGCGGCCTCCCCCGGCGACACGATCCTCCTCACCGATGGCGTTTTCACGGGGGAGGGGAACCGCGATCTCAACTACCTGGGCGTGTCGATAACAATCCAGTCTCAGAGCGATGATCCGCGCACGTGCATCATTGACGCAGAACAGCAGGGACGGGGTCTGACCTTCGACTCGGGCGAGGACTCGACTGCTGTCCTGCGCGGTGTGACGATTCGGAACGGCGTGGCGGGGGATTGGGGTGGCGCCGTGCGGTGCAGGAACGGCTCGAGTCCAACGCTCAGGAACTGCATCTTCGCCGATAACTCCGCGGGGAACTCGGGCGGAGCGCTCGGCGCTGAGAACGCGAGTCCATCGATCTCGTTCTGTACCTTCGTCGGGAACCGGTGCTCCTTGGTGGGACCGGGTGCAGTGGCATGCTCCGGGGAGCCGGCACCGATCATCGGGAACTGCACCTTCTGGGGGAACGAGTCGGCCACGAGCGATCCCTGCATCGTGAATTCCGGCGGGTCGACGTTGGCAATCGACAACACCATCATCGCATCAACAACACAGGGGGCGGCCGTAGGAGGCGTCGCCGATCTTACATGCTCCAACCTCTGGGGCAACGCCGACGGCGACTGGGTCGGCGACATCGCTGGTCAATACGGCGTGGACGGCAACATCTCGGAGGATCCGCTCTTCTGCGATGCTGACGGGGGCGACTTCCTGCTTTACAACGACTCGCCCTGCGCTTTCGAGCACAATCCTTCATGCGGTCTGATCGGCGCGTGGGACGTAGGCTGCACGCACGTCGCGCGCGCCTGCTGCTTCGAGGAGTCGTGCGCGGTGATGACGGAGGCGCACTGTGCGGCCGCCGGCGGCTCCTGGCAGGAGTGGAGCGCCAGCTGTGATCCGAATCCCTGCGGACCGCAGGTGTTCACGGTGGAGGCAGACGGCACCGGGGACTTCCCGACGATTCAGGAAGCAGTTTGGTCCGCGTCGGCAGGGGACACTATCGAGCTCGCGGACGGGACGTTCAGAGGTGACGGCAATCGAGATGTCGTCGGCTTCCCGTCCTGGCCACTTATGGTGCGTTCTCAGAGCGGCAATCCAGCCGACTGCGTCATCGACTGCGAGGGTACGCAGTCGGAGCCACACCGAGGCTTCCACTTCAACCTGACGTCGCTCGGTACGGCGCTCGAGGGAATCAAGATCGTCAACGGGTATGCGCCCAACGGAGAGGGAGGTGCCGTCCTGGTTGATGCGGCGAACGTAGCCCTTGCGAACTGCATCTTCTCCGACAACACAGCAGGGTCCGGAGGCGGGATACTCACACAGGGACCCGGATTCGAAGCGACGTTGACGGACTGCGTGTTCGAGAACAACAATGCGGGTCTTGGCGGCGCGGCATTCTGTCGTACCTCCGCTACCTTCTTGAACTGCGTCTTCGTCGGCAGCTCGGCCGCCATGGGTGCTGCTCTTTACTGTGAGACTACTGACCAGATCAGCGTCACGAATTGCACGTTCCACGGCAACGCTGCTGCAGTGGATGAACTGCCCTGCATCTCCAGCACGCTCGGACCGGTGGTCGTGACGAACTCCATCATCGCGTTCACCGCGCCCGGCTTACCCATCTTGGGCCCGGCCGAACTCTCGTGCTGCAACGTCTACGGCAACGACGGTGGCGACTGGGTCGGGGACATCGCAAACCAGTACGGGATCAACGGGAACATCTCTGCGCACCCCCTCTTCTGCGCTCCCTGGGACGGCGATCTCACCCTGGGAGACGCGTCCCCGTGTGCTCCTGAGAACAACCCAGCGTGCGGACTCATCGGCGCTTCGCCCGTGGGCTGTGCCTCGGCGGCGTTCGCGGCTGAGCCCCTGTTCGGGCAGGCCCCGCTCTCGGTGCAGTTCACCGATCTCACGCCGGGGAACCCGACGGGATGGGAGTGGGACTTCCAGTACGACGGTGCGGCCGATGACACGACTCAGAACCCCGTGTTTGAGTATGCGGACCCCGGTTTCTACACCGTCGGCCTCGATGCGTTCGTCGACGGAGAGCTGCTGGCCTACGTCGTGAGAGAGAGACACATCTGGGTTCATGGCGATAACAACATGATCGTACGCGCGACGGAGATCACGTCGCCGGAACCGACCGGCGTGCCGATCCAGTTCGTCGGCTCGGATTCGCTGGGCGCGGTGTCGCTCTTCTTCGACTACGACGATGCGAGTCTCACATTCTCTGGTGTCGAGACCTACGTACCAGGCGAGATCTTCTCGGCCGGCGTCGTGGGAGATCAGATCTCCGTTCAGTGGTTCGACGAGACGGGAGGCGACGATCCGATCGTGCCGGGAGTCGATCCCGACACGCTCTTCGCGATTCTCTTCACGAGCGACGTCTCCGCTGATACGACGCAGGTCCTCTTCGACGAATCCGACTGCCTCCTCGCCAACAGGTTTGGCGACCCGCTCCCCGATGTGTCGTGGATGGACGAGTTCCCATTCGGCATGGTCTACATCAACGTCGGCGCACGCGTGTTCGGGCGGGTCGGTTACTACTGGCTGGATGGTCCAGTCCCGAACGCGCGACTCTCCATGGGGCCGCCGAATCCCGACGTGTGGACCGACGGGCAAGGAGACTACGAGTTCGCACGATACCCTTACGGAAGCTACGTGCTGCACATCGACAAGTCGGACGACCTCGGTGGCATCAACTCGCTGGACGCGCTCAAGGTGATCCGACACAGCACGGGAGTGGAGCCGCTCGGCGATCCCCACAAGGAGATCGCGGCCGACGTGAACGGGATTCCGGGCATCAACGCTCTCGATGCCATCAAGATCGTGCGCGCGGCTGTTGGGCTGGAGGATCTTCCATCCGGGGACTGGACCTTCGATCCCGACTCCCTCACGTTCGCCCCACTGGAGACCGACGTGGAGGCAGACTTCATCGCGGTCAGGATGGGGGACGTCGACGGGAACTGGGCGCCCGATTCTAGAAGCCGGTTTGTCGGAAGGCGTCAGAGTGATGTGTCTCATCTTCCGGCCCGGGGTGCCCGAGAGCCTGTGACCCTCACCTTCCCAAGCACGACGCTTCCGATCGCCAACGATCCATCCCGCATGCCGTTGGTCGTGACCGACTTCGACGGGATCGGTGCGATCTCGCTCCGCCTCACATTCGACGACGCACTGCTGGAGTACGCGGACGTGGCCAGCGAAGTTCCTGGTGCGAGTTTCACCACCAACCTCGTCGGGAACGAGATTCGGATCGAGTGGTTCGACGCGACCGGCGGTGCGAACCCGATCTCGATCGGGAGCGACACGCTCCTGACGGTGGGATTCGCGCTCGTGGGGACCGAAGGGGACTCATCGCTGGTGCACTTCGCGGACGACTGCGCTCTTGGAGACGCAGCCGGGGATCCGATCGCGGGCGTGATGTACGCCGACGGCTACGCCAGGCTGTCCGGCGGCAGCACCGGCACGGAGGAGGACCTCCCGGCGGAGTTCCGCGTGAGCCACAACTTCCCGAACCCGTTCAATCCGATGACGACGATCGCGTACGAGCTGCCGGCGCCTGCGCGTGTGAGCCTCACGCTCTACGACATCGCGGGTCGCCACGTGCGCACGCTCCTCGATCGGACGCCGCTCGGCGCGGGCCGGCACGAGGTGCTCTGGGACGGTCGGGACGACGAGGGGAGGAGCGTCGCGTCGGGGGTGTACCTCTATCGGGTGGAGGCGGGTGGGGAGGTGGACGTGAGGAAGATGATCCTGCTCAAATAAGGGCCTATGTCCTCCCACTTCCGGTTGAGCGTGGGCGGTTGCGGCTAGAGGACGCGGACAGGGCGGCTTCCACACCTCGCAGAACTGAGCGAGCGCTCGGAATGGGCTCGGGGAGACCCGCGGTCCGATCCGAGCGCTTGCTCTTGTATTCTGGATTCCTGCACGTGGACCTTCCGGCGGCGCCGGAGGTGGCGGGCGGAGCGTCGTCCGCCGCTAAGCCACTGGCTCGCTCTCGGGGGAAGTAGTATACTGATGGAGAAGGAACCTCGGCGCCCCGCTGACCGAGGTCCACGCCACCCGTCTCCACCGACCTCGCGGCGGGCGCCAGCGCTCTGTTGCCTCGCGTGTCACGGCCACTCCTCGACACGAACCTCCCCTCAAGGCCGGACGCGCCAGGCGCGCGGCGTCTCTGGAGGGAGGTGTAGCGATGGCAAGAGACGGGAGGATCCTCCTTGTTGTCGGCTTCCTCGCGGCCGCGCTTCTACTCACGTCTCCTGCCATGGCTGAGCAGCCTCGGGACCTGGTCGTCCTTGCGGACCCCGGCGCGGATCCTGCCGCTGCGGAGGGGCCTTCCGAGAGCGCCGCGGCCTCGGCGGCCGCGGACGAGGATCCCGCCGCTGCGGAGGAGTCCGCCGAGACCGCCGTGGCCTCGCCATCGACAGACGTGGACGAGGATCCCGCCGCGGCGCTCTGGCACCAGATCGAAGACCACCGCGTCCACGCCCGGTACGCAGACGCCCTCGCGCTCGCCCGGGAGTTTCTCACGCTCAAGCAAGAAGACCCCGAGTCCCCATCCTACGAGATCGCCGACGCCGAACGGCTGGTCGCGACGCTCGAGTTCGCGGCCGGTCTCCCCGAGGAAACGCAGCGGGAGCTCGCCGTCGCGGATAGCCTGCAGCTGGTTCGTGACGCCTACTGGGATGAGGGCCGCGGCGCGGAGGAGCACCCGGACGTCGCGAGCAGCTTGAACACCCTCGCCGGCGACCTCGGCGCTCTGGGGGAGACCACCCGCGCCGAGGAACTCTCGCGCGAGGCGCTCACCGTGCGGAGGAAGCTCCTCGGGGACGAGCACCCCGACGTCGTCGTGAGCCTTGCGGACCTCGCCGGCATCCTCGGGTCCCAGGGAGACCCCGTCGGGGCCGAGTCACTCTACCGCGACGCCCTGGAAACCGCTCAAAGGGTCCTCGGTGACGATGATCCCGCCGTCCCGTTCATCCTGCACAATCTAGCGTGGCTCCTGTTCACGCAGGGAAGCTACGCCGATGGGGAGTCTCTCTGCCGCGAGGCGCTCGAGATCAATCGGGGTCTCCACGGCGAGGAACACCCCCACGTCGCCGCGTGCCTCAACATGATCGGGAACTTCCGCTACGGTCAGGGTGACTACGCGGGCGCGGAGTCGTTCTGCCGCGAGGCGCTCGCGATCGATCGGAGGTTCTGGGGCGACGAGCACCCAAGCGTCGCCACGAAGCTCGGCAACCTGGCCGTCATTCTCGAGGCGCGGGGGAAGTACGCGGACGCGGTGTCGGCCCAGCGCGAGGTGCTCGAGCTTCGGAGGAAGCTCCTGGGTGACGAGCACCCGGAAGTCGCCGCGAGTCTCAATAACCTGGCGAACGCCCTCAGGGCACAGGGGGAGCACGCGGACGCCGAGGCGCTCCTGCGCGAGGCGCTGGCTCTTGCCATCAAGCTGCGGGGCGACGAGCATCCCGACGTCGCCGTGAGGCTGAACAACCTGGCCGGCGTCCTCGGCGCGCAGGGAGACTACGCCGCAGCCGAGCCGCTGCACCGCGAGGCCCTCGCGATGGGGAGGAGGGTGATCGGCGACGAGCATCCGTGGGTCGCGCAGAGCCTGCACAATCTGGCGGCGCTCCTCGACGCGCAGGGGGACCACGGTGGAGCGGCGCCGCTCTTCCTCGAGGCGCTCGCAATGAGAAGGAGGCTGTTCGGCGACGACCATCCCCTCGTCGCCTCGACGGTGAGCAACCTCGCGAGCCTCCACCAGGCACGGGGGAACTACGTCGAAGCCGAACGTCTCCATCGGGAGGCGCTGGCTATCTGGATCGGGTCCCTCGGGGACGAGCACCCGAGAGTTGCTGTGGGCCTCAACAATCTCGCCACCGTCCTCGAGGCGCGGGGGGACTACGCGGGGTCCGAGCCGCTCCACCGCGAGGCGCTGGCGATGAGGAAGAGACTCCTGGGAGAGGAACATCCCGACATTGCCAGGAGTCTGAACAACCTGGGCGGCTGCCTCATGTTCCAGGGCGACTACGCGGCGGCGGAGCCCGTCACCCGCGAGGCGCTGGCAATGACGAGGAGACTCCTGGGCGAGTGTCACCCGGACGTCGTTCGGAGCCTCAGCAACCTGGGGGGGAATCTCCTCGCGATCCAGGGCGACTTCTCCGCTGCAGAGACGCTTGCGGAGGAGGCCGCATCGAGGTACGAGGTCGCGCGCCTGCGGGCCGGACGGGGCCTCGCGCGTGCGGGGTTCCTGCAGTCTCCCTACCTCGATCTCGCGCGCATTCGGATCGAGCTTGGGAAGACGGACGAGGCGTGGGCGGCGGCCGAGAAGGTCCGGGCACGGTCGCTCGCGGATCTCCTGATGGTGGCGGAACAGCGGGACCTGAGCGAACGTGAGGTCGCGGCGGAGGATTCACTGAGGCGTCGTCTCGGTCGCCTGGAGCGCGAACTCGCGGCGCTCCGCGACGCCGCGCGGTCCGACACGACGGCCGAGTCGTCCCGGCTTGCCGAGGAGTCGCGGAACGAACTCCTGGCGTGCGAGGCGGATTGGAGCGCGTTCCAGCGTGAGATCGCGATGCGGCATCCGGTCACGGAAGGGCAGGCGTATCCGCTCGAGCGGGTCCAGGGGGCGCTCACGGAGGGGACAGCGATCATCGGCTGGATGGACTTCGAGGTCGTGCCCGGCGTCTACCAGGCGTGGGGCCACGTCGTCCGTCGCTCGGGGTCGGTCGCCTGGGCGCGCCTGCCGCTCCGCGAGGGCGCGGAGGGCGAAGCTCCTCCGTTCGGAGAGGGCGTGCGGCACGAGGTCTCTCCGTTCGAACGCGCGCGGTCCTATCGGGACAACCTCGCGACGCCGTGGTCGCCCACTGCTCTGGTCGGAATGGCCTCGCGGGATCTCTGGAGCGAGCGGGTGGAACCCCTGGCGGAAGCCCTCGACGGCGTTCGCGAACTCATCGTCGTTCCATCGGGCGCGATGGTCGGTGTGCCCGTCGAGTCCTTCGTGGATCATGAGGGCGCGCTGCTCGCGGACAGATACAGTGTGACGTACGTTCCCTCGGCCACGATCCACACGTGGCTTCTCGATCGACCGCCGGTGCGGGCGGGGAACGACACGCGGGCGCTCCTGGTCGGCGACCCGCCGTTCTCGGACGGTCAGTTGGTGGCGATGGAACTCGAGGCGGAGCGGGTCGACCTTGACGCCGGCGGGATGGTCGCCGGGGCTGAGGGGGGCGACCTCGACACCGGGATGACTGCTGGGGCCGAAGGCAGCGACCTTGACGCCGGGGTGGCCGCTGGGGCCGAAGGCGGCGACCTCGAAGCCGAGGGAATCCACGTCGCGGCGGCGGAGCCGCTTCCCGAGTCCGCCGTCATTCGGAGCGTCCTCGCTGGCAACGACGATGCGCTGGGGAGTCTCCCGCGGCTGCCGGGGACGCGCACGGAGATCGCAGGGATTGCGGAGACGTGGCTCGAGCCGACCGTGCTCGTCGGCCTCGCCGCGTCCGAGCAGGAGCTCGTGCGCATGGCGGAATCGGGGGACCTCGCGGAGTTCGGAACGATGCACTTCGCCACGCACGCGTTCGCCGATGACGAACGACCCGACCGGTGCGCGCTCGTCCTTTCGCAGGTCGGTCTTCCCGATCCGCTCGAGGCGGCGATGAACGAGACGCGCTCCTACGACGGGGTCGTGACGGCGCAGGAGATCGTCCGGGAGTGGGATCTCGATGCCGGCCTCGTGGCGCTCTCCGCATGCGAGACGGGGCTCGGGCGCGAGGTGATGGGGGAGGGTTACGTCGGGTTCGCGCACGCGTTTCTTCAGGCCGGGGCGCGGAGCCTCCTCGTGAGCCTGTGGGACGTGGAGGACGAGGCGACGTCGCTTCTCATGAAGCGGTTCTACGAGAACCGGTCGGGTTCGTACGCGGATGC
>JALGVU010000094.1 GCA_025774545.1 bacterium
CCCTACAAGAGCCCGTGTTCCGAATGGGTGGCGCGCATGGAGCAGGAGGATGGCCTGACGAGGACTCCGGGATCCGGACGTGCCTACGTTTGGAGAGTCACGGGGCGACGCCGGAGCGACTCCGGTCGGTGAGTCGGGTGGCTCGCGCGGCCGCAATACGATCATTCGAGAGACCGGATGTACGTCCCACCGTTGGTCCGGTACTGCAGGGACCTAAGGAGGTAGTACACATTGGCGGAAGAGACCGGCAGTCGAAGCGAACGCGCGCGTAGCCTCACGGTGCTCGCGATGGTGAACGTCGTCATCTGGGCAATCTCGATCATCGCGCTGATCTTCGTGATGCAGCGAGCCCCGAGTGCCAAGGGGATGTTCCCGATTCTGGGAGGCGGGGTCGCAGTTGGGGTCTCGCTCATCTCAGCGGCGTCGAAGTCGCGGTAGATCGGGCGTCGGTCGACAGGCGTCTCGAGTCGAGGCGCGCGTGTGCAGGCAGGGTGCAGAACGACTGGCTGCCACAGCGCATTCCGCGCTGCCCGGACGCGGTCGCCACGTGCCGGGCCAGGCCCCGCTGGTGAGACAAGAGGGCGCGATGCCCCCAACACCCTACTCGGAACTCAACGCCGTCCTTCGCGAGCTGGCGACGAGCGTGCAGGTCGTTCTCGGGGAGACGTTCATCGGCGCCTACCTGCAGGGCTCGTTCGCGGCGGGTGGATTCGATCGTCACAGCGATGTCGACTTCATCATAGCCACTGAACGCGAGCTGTCGGACGATCAGGTCCGGACCCTGCAGACCACGCACGGTCGGATCTACGACATCGAGTGCGAGTGGGCGAAGCATCTCGAAGGGTCCTACTTCCCGAAGGATGTCCTTCGGAGCTGTGACCACCGCGGCAGGCAGCTCTGGTACCTCGACCACGGGAGCCGGTTGCTCATCCCGTCGGACCACTGCAACACCGCCGTCGTCCGGTGGGTCGTGCGTGAGCATGGGGTTCCTCTGATCGGACCGAGTCCGGCGTCGCTCGTCGACCCGATACCCGCCGATCTACTGCGACGGGAGATCCTCGCGACCATCCGCGACTGGGGGCGCGAGATCCTGGCAGAACCCGAGCGTTTCGAGAACCGGTTCTACCAGTCCTTCATCGTCCTGAGTTACTGCCGAATGCTGCACGACCTGCACACGGGACGCATCGAATCCAAGCGGGCCGGCGCCGAGTGGGCGAAGATAACGCTCGATCCGTCGTGGGCGGGTCTCATCGATCGATCGTGGGGCGGGCGCCCGGACCCGTCCATCTCCATTCGTCAGCCTCCAGACCCCGATGATTTCGAGAGCACCTTGGAGTTCGTTCGGTACGCGATCGAGGCGGGGGGCGCGTTGCGGTCGTAAGGTGCGGTGCGATCGAACGCGCGGTCTGAGGAGAACCACCAACTGGGAACCGATCGGAGGCGGCGGTGGGCGACGACGAAAGGCAGGAAGTGCTGCGGACGATAACTGAGTGGAACGACCACTTCGCGAACAACCGTACGGAGGAGTATTTCGGTTTCCTGAGCGACGACGTGACGCTCTTCATCGGTTCGTCTCCCTATCGAGTCGACGGGATCAAGAGGGACCGGGAGGAGTTCGAGTACTCGCTGGGTAAGGGCTGGACCACGGTAGGCTACTTCCAGATGCTCCAGATCGACATTCGGGTGTACGGAGAGACGGCCGTGGCGACCTACCACACCAGGGGAAGCTACGGTGTGGATCCCAAGGTCGTGTACGTGAAGGAGACCAACGTACTGGTGAAGGAGAACGGAGCGTGGAAGATCGTTCACATCCACGTTTCTCCGGTCTGAGGATCTGGTCGAACCCGAGGGATCCGCGATTCGTCGGGTTCCCGGAGGAGGGACGATGAGGTCGATCTGGGTTCTTTCGATCGCCGTGCTGGCACTCGTCGGCTGCGATAGGGACCTGTCCGAGGCCGTCGGCGGGGACACGAAGGCAGTTCTCACCGTCAACTGGCAGCGCATGGTCACCGGCGACGGTCAGACGTGTGATCGGTGCGGCGGCACCGAGGATGAGCTCCGCAAGGCGATCGGGACTCTGCAGCAATCCCTGCGCCCGCTCGGGATAGAGGTTGCATTCGTCGAGGGGGCGCTCACGATCGACGAGTGCGCTGCGGACATCATCCAATCGAACCGGATCGTGGTGGGCGACCGCTCGCTGGAGGAGTGGCTGGGCGGTGAGGTAGGCCAGAGCTCCTGTGGGTCCTGTTGCTCGGCGATCGGGGAGGAGGTGGAGTGTAGGACGCTCCGCGTGGACGGCAACACGTACGAGGTGATCCCCGCGGACCTGATCGTGCGGGCCGGTCTGTTGGCTGCCTCCGGCATGATCGGTGCTCCTCCCGCGACTCCGTGCTGTCCGGGGGAGACGACGCCGTGCGACACGGACGCCCCCTGTTGCCCGGGGCACGACAAGGAGGATGGAGCCGCGACCTAATGCGTGGCGAGAGACGTAACACGCTCGATGGAGCCGGCCACATGACACGTGACTTCTTGCTGCGCGATGTGGAGAGCGACGATCTCCCCATCTTCTTCGAATTCAATGCGGATCCGGAGGCCTGTCGCATGGCCGCCTTCACCGCGAAGGATCCCACCGATCGCGAGGCCTTCGCGGCGCACTGGACCAGAATCCTGGCCGACGCGACCGTCATCATCAAGACCATCGTGCGGGACGGGCAGGTCGTCGGCAGTGTGCTGAGCTACGAGGAGGAAGACCGGCCCGAAGTCAGCTACTGGATCGGCAGGGAGCATTGGGGCCAGGGCATCGCCACGCGCGCACTCACGGCCTTCCTGGCTGAGGAAAACACAGTACGCCCCATGCTCGCACGAGTCGCCAAGGACAACCTCGGTTCGATCCGTGTGCTTGAGAAGTGCGGGTTCAAGGTCACGGACGGCTGCATGGGATTCGCCAACGTGCGCGGGGAGGAGATCGAGGAACTGGTGTACGAACTGGTCGCGGACGCAGGCGACGGCATGCAATCACGGTCGTGCGCCGACTGCGGCTGAGCCGCGATCCGCGAGGCGGCCCACAGCACGCGTGCCACAGGGAGGTCTCACGTGGCCGGAACATGTGATGAATGCGGCGCGACCCTGTCGTTCAGGAACTCCTTCCGCCACGGAGGGAAGAACCTCTGCGGCACGTGCCTCGAGCGACTCGACCCCACCGTCCCGATCGAGAGGACCTCGAATGGCGCTGTCTCTCCCGGAGCGTACGCACTCGCCCTAGCGACCGGTGTCCTCGCGCTCGCGCTGTCACTCGCGCTCCAGGGTCGGCTTGGGCTGGCCACCCTCTACGATTCGTCGCGTGGGTTGTATCTCGTTCTGCTGGCCGCTGTCTTCGGCGCGGTCCACTTCGCCGGTGGAGTCTTGCCCGCGCTGATCTGGCCCTCCCTATCTTGGAGATGGGGCCTGCTTGTGTTTGCACCCTTCGGCGCACTGATAGGATTCAGTGTGCTGTTCGCCGGTTGTGCCTCCGCCGCCGACCCCGGTGTTCTGTGGAACGACCTGGCGCCTCTGCTGGGATCGCTCTGCGGCGCGTGTCTCGGTGCGGTGATCGGGGCACGCTTGTCTCCTCGGCGATCAGGAAGGGAGCGAAGTCCGAACGATGCGCGGAAGGACTAGCCCGTAGACACGGAGCGTTTGGGTCGACCGCCTGGTCGCCGTGTGCACCTGACGCGGGGCCGGCTCGGTGCCGCGCCGCCGCGATTGAAGCGGAGTGGTCTTGACAGGAGGTTCCCTCGATGCGGTTTCGCTCGTGGCGTGCCAGGACGCTTCTCGTTCTCGCAATCCTCGTAGTGACGTGTGCGGTTCTCGTGCTTTCGGCTCCGCGCGGGAGATGCGCGCTCAGGATGACACCTGGCTACGTTCCGTACGAGCCGGATACGCGCGTGTACTACGTGCCGGGCTCCGAGGAGATCACGGCCAGATTCGCCGAGGCTCTGCCGGAGGCCGTCGAGAGGGTCGAGAGTCGTCTCTCGCTGCCACTCAGGTCCGGGTACCGCGTGTACGTCTGCCCCTCGCACAAGGTCTTCGCGCGGCACCTCGGGCAGGCCGCGAGCACTCCCGTCCGGGGGACCGCGTTCTCCAGGGACATCTGGGTGTCTCCGAAGGCGTTCGCGTTCCACGGGCGAGACACGACGATGGAGACCCTGGCGCATGAGCTCGCGCATCTCCACTTCGGGCAGTATCTCGGGTGGCTGGGCAGAGTCAGGCTGATGCCGGGCTGGTTCCAGGAGGGGCTCGCCGACTGGGTCGCCGATACCGGCGAGGAGATCGTGTCGAGAGAGGACGCGCTTGCTCAGTTCAGGAAGGGCAACCGTCTGGTGCCGGACGTGACAGGGAATCTGCCCCTTCCGAAGACGGCGGCGGACTACGGACTCACCTGGCCTGCGTTTCACGCTCAGTCGCGGATGCTCGTCGAGCATCTTCGCGCAGGCCGTGAGGAGTCGTTCAGGAGGTTTGTGGTCGCGGTCCTGGGAGGAAGCCGCTTCGATCTCGCGTTTCGGGAGCACTACGGTCGCTCGTTCCAGGAGGAGTGGGGGGAGTACGTGAGGCTGCTCGAGGCGGGCGTCCGCACCGATCCCGATGATGAACGGACGGTCGCGCCCGACGAGAGGTGAGGCCGACGTGCGCCGGCATCAGGGCTGCCGGGCTCGCAGCCGCCGTGCTACTATCGATGCTCGCGGCCGTCCCGCCCTAGGGCGCCGGCGAGACGTCGGCGGAGGAGCTGCTGCGGAGCTACGCGCCGGCGGTGGAGCATCCAGACTTCCGCCGCGGCATGAAGTCGCTCACTGACATGCGGGAGATCACTCCTCCGACGTATCTGCGGGATGTGTCGCCAACCGCGTCCGGCACGGACGCGGAGAGCGAGGATGGATCATGGCACCAAAGAAACAGCGGGATGCGTTCTCGGACTTCTGCGACGCGGCGTACGAGGGGACCGTTCTGGGATCGAAGACGACGCTGATGCTCAAGCTCGCGACGGCGATGGTTCTCGGGTGCTATCCTTGAATGCAGCATTACCTTGGCGTCGCCGAGGAAGAGGGGCTGACCGAGGAGGAGATCGGGGCGGTCGAGTCGGTGGTCATGGCCGTGTCCGCCTGCCGGATCCGGACGCAGTTCGCGGATGTACGATCGCGGCTGGGTGGCGAGCGGACCTAGAAGTTCGTCGCCCGTCGAGTTGGCTGCCGTCTCTCCCGTGGGGATGTGCTCGTGCCGTTCGAAGAAGTCGCCTTCATCGTCGCGCTCACCGGCGCGAACCTGGCCGCCGGCATCGGACTCGCGATCCCGCTTGCCCGCCGCGAGTGCGTTCTCAGTGGCAGGCCCAAAGGGCATCGTCGCTGTGTGAGTCTCCTCTTGGGCGTCTACTTCGCGGAGTGCGTCGCCTTCGCGTCGGGCATGGCGACCCAGGTGTTCACGTTGGGACTCGCGGTGGTGTGGGGGATCGTGTTCGGCCTGCGGCTTCGGGGTGTGCGGCCAACGTCAGCGGCTCTACGATACGGCTTCTTCATCGCGCTCTACGGGAGTATCCCGACGGCATCGTTCGGTGTGCTCATTCTCCTGGCGATGTGGTTGGCCGGCGCCGACGTCACGAGCATCACCGACGGACTGGCTCTCGGGATCCCGACGTTCGTCCCGTGGCCGCTGAACACCATCCTCGGGTTCTCCGCGGCACTGGTCGTTGGCACGCTCGTGTTGAAGACGACGTTGACTGTTGCTGTCACGGGGTTCCTGCTGCGGATGCGTGGTGAACGGCCGGAGGAGATCCTGTCGGCCACCAGGAGGTCGCGCGCAGCCGGCGGCCGTATCTAACGAGCCGGGCTGTCCCGCGAGCCGCAAGCGCGTCCATTACGAGGCTGACAGGTGGCGGCAGAGGAGCGCTGCGACAGGTGCCTCGACAGTCCGCCCCTTGCGTCAGAAGGAAGGACAGCATGGCACCACGCACATTCGGCACGTTTCCTCTCCAGGTGCACCCCGACCTCCAGGGCCTGCCGCTCGCCTCGCCCGGAAGGCGCCTCGTGGCGTTCCTCCTCGATTGCGTGCTCCTGTTCTTGCCGTCCGTGGCGATCGCCGGCGCGGCGGCGGTTCTGTCGCTCTGGTTCACCGACCCTGCCGCCCTCGAGGCTCTCACCACGCTCTTCAGCGGGGAGCCCCACGACGAGGCGCGGCTCGTCGAGAGCATGGGGGCGTTGGCACCCGTGCTGGTTCGCATCCAGGCGCCGGGCTTACCGCCCTCCGTCGCCCTGGCGGTCGAGGAATCGGATCTCACGCGTGCGGGGGAGATTCTCTCCGAGTATTCGATCGACGTCTCGATGTCGCCCGCCGGGGATTCGAGCCCTCGCGGGCCCGGACACATCCTGCTTGAGGCCGACCGGCTGGTTCCGAGAGGACTCAGATCGATTGCTCTCTTCGGAGTGGCGGCTCTGTACTTCACGTTCTTCACGGCGCGCAGGCGAGCGGCGACGATTGGGAAGTGGCTCTTGGGGATCCGAGTCCGAAGGCTCGACGGCCGCCCGCTCACGTGGTGGGAGAGCTTCGAGCGGTTCGGCGGATACCTGGCGAGCCTCGGGACCGTCGGGGTGGGCCTACTCGACTTCTGGCGGGACGCGAACCGCAGGCTGGCCCACGATCGGATCTCGAACACCGTCGTGCTGAGAACAGCGCGAGGGCGATCGCGGCGCGGCTGAATCGCGGCTCAGTGGCCGCGCTGGGCCTGGAAGAAGACGCAAACGGACTTCTGTTCCACCTTGCTCGACAGATCGAGGGTGAGACGAGCGATGGGCAGCGTCGGGTGATCGGACCTGGTACAATAGTGCTGCTCGAGGACACGACGGGGACGGGGCACCGCAGCCGAGTGATCGGATCCGAAGACGTGGTGATCGGGGTCGTGCACCTCGAGGACTGACCCCAGATGGCGGCCTCGGGTAGCGTCGGGACCGGCATCGGTCGTCGCCATCCCACGGAGCGGCGAACGCGCGCCTCCTCGAAGGAACCCACGCGGGGAAGAAGGGACGACTGTCGATGAAGCGAGCCATACCTCTTGTGATAGCGGTCTGCGTGATCGCCGTGCTTGGCGCGGAAGTCGTGCGTCTGCGGCGGCAGCAGGCGCCCCCACAGCGCTACGAGCTTCCGACCGGCATGCATCGCGGCGGCATCTCACCCGAAGTGGAGCGCGAGCTCCAGCGCATCGCCACGCTCGGGTACGTCGCGGGGAGCGAACCGGCGCCCAGCGCCACGGGAGTCCTGACGCACGACCGGGACGCCGCGTTCCCCGGCTACACCCTGTACACGTGCGGCGAGCGTCCGGAGGCCTTCCTCATCGACATGGAGGGCGAGATCGTGCACTCGTGGACCTCGCCCGGCGCCGGGTACTGGGAGCGCGCCCGCGTCCTTCCGAACGGCGACCTGCTCGTCGTCGCGGCGAATCCCCCTCACATGATCAAGCTATCGAGCGAGTCGGAGCTGCTGTGGCGATACGGAGAGGCGGCACATCACGATCTCTACGTCATGCCCGACGGCTCCATGTACACACTCCTCCAGGAGCCGGTCACTCGCGATCACATCATGGACGGCGAACCCGTGTTGGACGACCACATCGTGCGGCTCGATCCGACAGGACTCGAGGTGGAACGTGTGTCGCTCCTCGAAGCGTTCGAGAGATCGGAGAAGGGCGTGGAGTGGTTGGCTGATCACCCGCTGCCCGACGAGGCGGACATCTTCCACACGAACTCGATCGAGGTCTTCAAGCGCGGCGGGCAGACCCGGGTTCTGCTCTCGGTCCGACACATTCACACGATCGCGATCCTGGACATGGGCACGCAGGAGATCGTCTCGGCGATGGACGGCCCCTGGAACAAGCAGCACGAGGCGCAGTTCGTGGGTGGGAACCTCCTGCTCTTCGATAACCTCGGACTCACGAAGTCGCTCGGCAGCGACGGGCAGTCCCAGGTGCTCGAGATCGACCCCCGAACCCGGAAGCTGGTGTGGTCCTACACGCACAAGGATTTCTTCACTCACACGGCGGGGTGTCAGCAGCGGCTGCCCAACGGCAACACGCTCATCGTCGAGAGCATCAAGGGGCGGATGTTCGAGGTCACGCCGGACAACCGCATCGTGTGGGAGTACGTCAACCCCTTGGTGGTGGCGAGCGAGCCGGATCTGGTTCTGGCGATACTGCGCGCGGAACGGCTTCCGCCCGACTACCCGATGGGGTGGGCGAGCGGGTACAGGGATCCGACGCGGGGCTGATGGTGTGTTCGATGCGGGGTCTTCGGATTGGCACACCACAGGAAGGGGCAACGTCCGCATGACCGACACGTCCCCCGAAGTCCTGTCACGCTACCACGCACTGCTTCTCGCGCTGTCGCCCGGTGACTGTCTCGCCATGGCGACTCGTATGTTCTCCACAGCGAATCACGAGAGGAAGGGGCGGCAACCGCCCGAGCGACGGGGCTTGAGAGGTAGGAGGTATCCATGCCGTACGGAGCCAGGAACAAGATCAACGCCGTGGTAACGTCTGTGAAGTCGGGTGACGTCATGTCACTCGCGAAGTTCGACATCGAGCGGCCGTGTTCGATGGCCTCGGTTCTGACGACGGAATCGGTGGAGGAACTCGGCCTCAAGGCCGGCGACAGAGTGACGCTCGTCGTCAAGGCGGTGCACGTTCTTCCCGTGAAGGAGTAGGAATCACTGCTCGGCGCGCTCCGCGGGCGGTTCGCCGGTTGGGCGCGGAAGTGCGTCGCGCTTGAGCCGTGTCCTCTGCGAAAGGTGGGAGTGCCGTGAGACTCAGTGTTTTCAGCTGCCTCATCGTGTCCGTTCTCATGCTCGGACTGACGGCCTGCGGTGATCCAGCTGAGAAAGGACCAGACGTGGAACTCACTGGCAATCTGCATGCGGTGCTTCAGGATGCTGTCGCGGACCCGGAGACGAGGTTTCCTGGCGCACTGCTGTGCGTCAGCGATCCCAGGACCGGCACCTGGGCCGGAGCGGCGGGGCTGAGCGATGTCGAATCGGCGACCGTCATGAGACGTGACGAGGAGTTCCGCGCGGCCAGCATCCTGAAGCCCTTCGTTGCTGTAGTGGTTCTGCAGCTGGCGGAGGAGGGGCGGTTCTCGCTGGATGACCCCATGACGGCAGTGCTGCCTGCCGATGTCGCCTCGCGATTCCCCGACAGCGAGAGAATCACGCTGCGCATGCTGCTCAACCACACGAGCGGGATCCCGGATTGGCTCACCGAGGCCATGATGGGTGAGCTCTTCGCCAATCCCACGAGAGTCTGGGACGTTCACGAGTACTTCGACCTCGCGGCGGCACACAACCTGCTCAGTCTGCTCATCGAGCAAACGACGGGGAACTCCTGGCGGGAAGAGGTTCGCGAGCGCGTCGTTAGACCACTGAACCTGGGGAGCACTCGACTTCCGGAACCCGGTGATCTGTCGATTCCGGACAATCACGCCCGCGGCTACATCGACATGGACGGTGAGCTGATAGACTTCACCGTCATCGACTCATCGATGGCAGGCGCCGCAGGCGGGCACGCGCTGATCACGACGACGACGGATCTTGTCCGATTCCTCGACGCGCTACTGACCGGTGCGCTCTTCCGGAAGAGCGCAACTCTCGATGAGATGCTGACGTTCGTGGAGGTGCCGGAAGGCGTCGGCGCGTTCCGATACCCGGCCGGCTACGGTCTGGGCATCATGAGGTTCCTGTTGCCGGGCAACATCGAGATGCTCGGGCACGCAGGCAGTACCGGCGGATTCGAGTCCTTCGTCTACTCCCTGCCTGCTCAACACCTGACTGTCGCGGGCGTGATGAGCAGGACGGGGGCGGACGAGGGCGAACTGCTCACGCCGACCCTCGAGCTGCTGGTACCGGGGTTTGGATCGCAATAGGCGGACGTGAACACCGGATTTCGGTGTTCCTCTGACTGCAGGCGCACCGATCGCGAGAGTGGCGTCATCAGTCGATGGGTTGTCCGCTCGACGCCGGACCTTTCCCACGTGGAGATGTCATGTTCAGTGCTGTAGGGGCGCTCGCCGTCTACGTGACGGACAAGGAGAAGGCGAAGGAGTTCTACACGACCGTCCTCGGTTTCGAGGTTGCCGTCGATCTCGGTCCTGACTTGTGCTTCCTCAAGTCACCCAACGGGGCCATCGACGTCTACCTCGAGGGCGGCATGACGCCGTCGGCGGTCGACCGCCGGACGTGTCGTCTGAGCTTTTTCCTTCGTGCCGAGGAGTCCGCGGCGGTCGACGACGACACGGCGTGCTTCCAACTCCTCGATCCGGACGGGAACATCATCGAGGTGTGTGGGGCGATCGAGCGCGATGCTCCGTCGTCCGGGTAGCGCCGCGGCGGACGCTCGGCTGCGACGGGGAGGCCTCGGCCGCGCTACTCTCGTTCTCTCACAGGGAGGACATCGTGAAGTTCGCTCTACTCACGGGCCTACTCGTCGCGTGTGCGATTCCTGCGGCCGCCGGCGGCAACCCGGGCGTCCGCGTCTACATCGACTTCGATCCCCCCAACTACACCTTCGAGTACTCGCCGACCCCCGGGGAGCAGTTCGACGCCTACGTGTGTGTCGATCGGCTGACCGAGGGGATGATGAGTGTGTCGCTCCGGATGGACGATCCGATGACGGCGTGCCCCGGCGTCTTCGCGGAGGTCGGCTGGACCCATCTGCTTCCGTCGAGCGACCCTCCACCGGGGCCGCCGTGGGAGGGGCACGGCATCTTCGACGTGGTGAAGAACTTCCCCGAGAGGGGCGAGGTTCTGGCCCCCGT
>JALGVU010000010.1 GCA_025774545.1 bacterium
GCCTTGGACCTAGGCTTCGTCGCCTTCGTCTTCTTGCGCGCGGCCGACTTCGAGCCGGACTTCGGCGAGGCCTTGGGCTTCTGCTTCTTTTTCTTCGTCATCTTCCTATTCTTCTGTGCGACCGACACGGGAGGCGCCATACGCGCTCGCTCCTCCAATCACGAAATGCACGGTCTCGATGGTTTGCTTCCCGATCCTCCGGTTGATCTCGGAGAGGATCCTCCGCTTCATGAACGACAGCTCCTGGGACCAGACCGAGCTGTCGACCTCGACGAAGAGCCGTCCGCCGTCGACGCGGATCGCGCGGGAGTGCTCCGCGATCGTCTCGCCCACGATCTCCGCCCAGTCGGCGACCGCCCGCTGCTCCGAGAACTTCTTCGCGAGCCCCAGGTTCTTGATGACCTCGGCCAGCACGGCGCCGATCGGCTCTACCCGCCTCTGTCGCCGCCTCACTGCCGCACCACCTCCCCCGCTTCCACGCGGAAGCTCGCGGCGGGCTCGCCGCCCACGACGCCGTCGGGCATCGGCCGGGTCGACGTCAGGAGAGCCTGTCCGTGCCCGCCGACCAGCTCCACGAGCGCGCCCGCCCGCCTGTCGTCGAGCTCCGAGAGAATGTCGTCCAGGAGAACAACGACTCCGTGCCCGTCGGTGTCCAGGACGGCGGCCTCCCCGAGCTTGAGCGCGATCGCTGCGGTCCGATGCTGTCCCTGAGATCCGAACGATCTCAGCACGCGGCCGTTCAGGAGCACTTCCAGGTCGTCCCTGTGCGGGCCGACCACCGTGTACCCCCGCCGCCGCTCCTCGTCGCCCCGTCGCTCGAGGGCATCCCGGAAGCGCTCCGCGACCAGGTCCTCATCGAGCGCCGCGTCGCTCGGTGGCCCCTCCGCGGGCGCGCCGCCGCGCCCGGCATCGAGGGCGACCGAGCCCTTGTACCTCAGTGTGAGTTCGTCGCCTCCGGCGACGAGCTTCTGGAAGCGCGAGACCGCTTCGCTGAACCGAGGGAGCATCGTGAGCCGCGTGGCAACGACCCTGCTCCCGTACTCGATCAGGCGATCGGTCCAGACCTCGACGACGCGCTCCGATTCCTCATCCGGCGTCCACGCGAGGAGCGCCTCGTTGCGCTGCCGGAGGGCCCGGCGGTAGTTCGAGAGCGCCGCGAGGTACGGCCTGTCGATCTGACACAGCGTGAGATCGACGAGCTTCCGCCGCGCCGCCGGTCCGCCCTTCGTTATCCACGTGTCCTCTGGACAGAACCACGCCACGCGCAGGACGCCGACCAAGTTCGAGAGCTTCGCCAGGGGCTCGCCGTCGACGGTGACGTCCTTCGTCCCGCCCTTGGCGTAGCGGAGAGTGATCGACCGCGCCGGTCCGTCCGACACGATCTCTCCGCCGACGCCGAACCCCGCTTCCCCCCAACGCGCGACCTCGCTGTCGCCCGACCCCCTGAGCGATCTCGCGACGGCGAGGAAGGAGACTGCTTCAAGAATGCTCGTCTTGCCCGAGCCGTTCGGGCCGAAGAACGTGTTGAGACTCGACGACAGTTCGAGCTCGAGGCGCTCGTAGTTCCGGAAGTTCTCGAGCCTCAGTGTCCGGAGCCACACCCGATTCCCCTCCGGCGTGTGTGAGGTCGGCCCGCCGCTAGGCGGTCAGCCGGAGCGGCATGAGAAGGCAACTGTACTCCTCGTCTTCCTTCTCCTCGAGTGCGGTCACGACTGCGGCTCCGACGGCCGTGCTGAGAAGGAACCGCACCTCCTTGCCGTCGATGTGCTTGAGAACGTCAAGGAGGTAGTTGGCGTTGTACCCGACCTCCAGCTGGTCCGCCGTGAAGCTGCCCGGGATCTCCTCCTTCGCCTCGCCGACGTCGGGCGTCGACACGGCGAGCTGGACCTTGTTCTTCCCGAGGGTCAGCCTGACCTGATGCGTCAGGGCGTCGGACAGAACGGCGACCCTTCTGACTGCGCTCATGAGCTCGTCGCGGTCGACGATGAACTCCTTGTCGTTGTCCTTCGGGATGACCTGTCGGTAGTTCGGGAACGGCCCCTCGAGCAGTCTCGAGTTGATCGTCGTTGACCCGATGAAGAGCACGACGTGGTTCTCCTGCACGGCCACCTTGACGTTGCCGTTCGCCTCCGACCCGATGATGCGCACCGCGTGCGAGAGCGCCTTCGGCGGCACGATCATGCTCTTCCCGGCGAGGCTCTTGAACTTCCCGCCCGCCTTGAAGGTGGCGAGCCTGTGCCCGTCGGTCGCGGTCATCCCCATGCTGTCGGCCGTGAACTCCCAGAAGGCCCCGTTCAGGGACGGACGCGTCTCGTCCTTCGACGTGCAGAAGCTGACCTTGTCGACCATTCGCGCGAGGCTCTTGGCCTCCACCGTGAAGGCGCTGGCCGGGTCGCTCTTGGGAAGCGTCGGGAACTCGTCGATGGGGATTCCGACGATCCTGAACTTGCTCTTGCCCGACTTGATCCCGATCTCCTCGGCCTCCGCGGAGAACTGGACGTCGGCCTCCCGGAGCTCCTTCACGATCTCGGCGAACCGCTTCGCCGGGACCGTCGCTCCTCCCCCAGTCTCCACGTCCGCTTCCACCGTCGTCGTCACCGTCATGTCCAGGTCGGTCGCCGTGATCGCGATCGACTTCTTCTTCTCGTTCGCCTCGACGAGGAAGTTGGCGAGAACCGGGAGGGTCGTCTTCGGGGAGACAACCGAGAGCACCTTCTGGATCGCCCTGTCCAGATCCTGCCGAGCAATCGAGAACTTCATCGTGGGCCTCCCAAGAGAGCATCCGGACGAAAGCAACACGGTGGCAGGACGTACCGAGCCGACGATGAAGGCCCTGCCTTCCGCGGTCATTATATGGACGCTGGTGGCCACCTGCAAGGCAAAAGGCGGCCGTCCGCCGAGCAGTTCCGCGTCCTCGGATCCCGCGCCCCGCGTCCTTGAACCGAGCGGTGCCGCCTGTTCGGATCCCGCACCGCGCCCTCCCTCGCTCCCCTCAGAGATACTCCGACCTGAGCTGGTGGCGGACGGTGAAGAGCTGTCGTCTGATCATCGCGGCCGCCACGAACGATCCCACGGCGGCGCCGCACGCGATCATGTACATCACGACGATCTGGTAGCGCACCGCCTGCACCGACAGGATGCCCGCGATGATCTGGCCGCTCATCATGCCCGGGAGCTGCACGAGCCCGACCACGGCGAGAGCGTTCATCGTTGGGATGAGCGCCGATCTGATCGCCTGTCGGAACGGCCCCGCCGACGCCTCCGCGGACGTCGCGCCCAGGGCCAGAGCCGCCTCGACCTGCCCGCGACGGAGTTGCATCTCGCTTCTGAACCTCGACGTCGTGAGAGCGACGGCGTTCATCGTGTTCCCGATCACCATGCCGCTCACGGGGATCAGGATCTGTGGCGTGTACCACGGGCGAATTCGGATGATGAGCCCGACGACGGTCACCATCGTGATCAGGACCCCCGCCGTGATCGCCGTCGCCGCGATCGAGAACTTGCCGGGGCCGCGGCCCTCGTCCCGGACGGCGGCTGTCCTCGCCGCGACCACCAGCATGACGGTCAGCATGAGAAACACCCAGTACCACTTCGACAGGTCGAACACGAACTTGAGGACGTACCCGATGACCATGAGCTGGACGAAGGTCCGGATCGCCCCGATCACGACCCCGCGCGCGATGCCGAGCCGCTGGACGAGCGCGACGGCGAAGAGCACCCCGACGAGCGAGAGCGAGATAGCGACGTCGGTCCACGAGAGTTCGAAGTAGCCGCTCATCGCTCATTCCCCCTCGGTTCACGGGTTCCCACGTCCGTCCCTTCTCCCCCATCGCCTCGACCCAGCACCTGCTCGCGTGCCCCCGATTCGCAGGGGTCGAGCGTGCCCTCGATGAAGCGCCGCGTCAGCTCCTCCGCCGGGTCGTCGAAGAGCGTGTCGATCGCCCCCTGCTCGACGCCTCGTCCGTCGATCAGCACGAGCGCCCGGGCGCAGATCCTCCTCGCCTGTTCCAGGACGTGGGTCACGAAGACGACGGTCACGCCATCGTCGATGTTCAGGGACCGCGCGAGCGACAGGATGCGCTCGGAGGCCGCTGGGTCGAGCGCCGACGTCGGCTCGTCCATGAGGAGCACGGCAGGCTCTGCCGCGAGCGCCCGCGCGATCGAGACCCGCTGCTGCTCGCCGCGCGAGAGCTCTGCCGCGTCGCGCGCCCAGAAGGCGGCGGGGAGCCCCGCGCGGTCGAGGCACCTTCGGCCCCGTGCCTCCCGCTCGGCTTCCGAGAGCCCACCAAGCTCGAGCGCGTACTCGACGTTCGACGCGACGCTCCCAGGAAAGAGCGACGGGGACTGGAAGACCATCCCGACCTTCCGCCTGAGGTCGAGCGCGTCCATCTCCGAAGCGTCGCCACCGTCCAAGAGGACCCTCCCCGAGTCAGGCGATTCGAGCCCGTTCAGGAGCCTCAAGAGGCTCGTCTTCCCCGATCCCGAAGGTCCGATGATCCCGAAGGCCTCGCCCTCCCCCACTCCGAAACTCACGTCCCTGAGGACGCGGGCGTGCTCGACGCCGGCCGCGCGGGTGCGCGTTCTGCTCAGGGACACGCGTTCCGCCTCGAGCTTCGGAGTGGTCACACGGATCTCCTCGAACGGTTCATCGATTGAGTCTTGGGTCGTGAAGAGTGCTCGCTAATACATCAAGGGGCGTTGATACGTTCTTCCGTCATGTTACCGTCTTCTTCTCTTCTACTATACTAACAGATAAGAACAGCAGAAGTAGTAGGGGCTGTGGAAATGTTGAGAACTCCCTCGATTCGCCCCCGCGGAGCACCGGAATCCCCCAGAGCGCGGGCAGGTTAGGCGTCCCCGCGAGGCCCGTCCGCGGTGGACAGAGGCATGGACAAGTCGAGCTCGTGTCCACGGCTGTCCCAGGGTCGGCCCTGTTCCCACTGATTCATCCACGGCCGTCCCCCACTCCTCCACGTGGCATCCAGGGGCACCTGTTGACAACGGCGTCGGACCCAGCACGCGGCGGCCCCGCTGCGCATGCGGGGCCGTTGCATCGTCTCTCCCTCGGGGTGCGGTTCGATTACGAAGCTCGGAGCGCGCGCTTGATGCTGTCGACGTCGCGCTGGGTCTGGTTGTTCTGCGTGACTTCGCCAGCGATCTTCCGCTGGGCGTGCAGGACCGTCGTGTGGTCGCGGCCGCCGAAGTGCTCGCCGATCTGGGCGAGCGACAGGTGCGTGAGTTCCCTCGCGAGGAACATCGCGACCTGCCGCGCGTGCGCGATCTGGCTGGCGCGGCCGCGCTCCTTCATCTTCTCGACGGGAACGCCGTAGGTCTCGGCCACGGCCTGCTGGATCCGTGCTACCGAGACGGGGCCCTGGGGCTTCCCAAGGAACTCGGAGAGGACCTCTTGGGCGAGATCGAGCGTGATCTCACTGCCGGTGAGGCTTGAGAAGGCGAGGAGCCGGACGAGCGACCCCTCCAGCTCGCGGATGTTCGACGTAACGCTATTGGCAATCAGATGGATTACGTCGTTGGGAATCGAGATCCCGTCCAGCTCCGCCTTCTCGCGAAGAATTGCGATCCGTGTCTCGAGATCGGGTGGCTGTATGTCCGTGACGAGTCCGCACTCGAACCGCGAGACGAGTCGCTCCTCGAGAGTCGCGATCTGCTTCGGCGGTCGGTCGCTCGTCATGACGATCTGTTTGTGCGCCAGGTAGAGCGCGTTGAACGTGTGGAAGAACTCCTCCTGCGTGCTTTCCTTGCCTGCCAGGAACTGCACGTCGTCGATCAGGAGCACGTCCTTGCAGCGGTACTTGTCCCGGAACTTGAGCGTCGTCCCCCGCTGGATCGCGGTGATCAGCTCGTTCATGAACGTCTCGGAGGAGACGTAGAATATCGAGAGGTCCGGGCGCTGTTCCCTGATGTAGTGGCCGATCGCCTGCATGAGGTGTGTCTTCCCCAGGCCGACGCCACCGTATATGAAGAGGGGGTTGTACGCATCGGCGGGTGCTTCCGCCACCGCCATAGTTGCAGCCTGTGCGAACCGGTTGCTGCTCCCGACGACGAACGTTGCGAACGTATAACGCGGGTTAAGCTGGCTTTCGTCGGCCGCTGCTATGGTCAGTGGCGGAGCACTGTCCCGCCTAGTAGACACGGGTTCGTATTCGTCACGGCGCCTGTGCGCCACCTGGAAGACGGGATTGGCCTCCCGGCCGAGGTGCTCGAGGATGGCCCGTCGTACCAGGCCGATGTAGTGCTCTTCGAGCCAATCAGCGAAGAAACGGTTCGGCACCTCGATCTTCACCGTGTCGTCGGTGAGTTCGATCGCTCGCGTTGGTTCGAACCAGGTCTGGTAGCTCTGATGCTCCGTCTCTTCGCGGATCGTCTCGAGGCATCGGGACCAGAGGTCGGAGGCGATCATGGCAATCCGCATGGTATCAACAGACTGTGTGCATGTTATCCACTGGAGACGGAAGTCGGAGCATGGCTAGGTGAATCGCCGCAAATCAGAGAAAACCCGAGCAAATGCGGTGCGGCAGTTGTCTACATCCGTGCTCCCCATTGTGGATAACGCTATAAGCTCTTATCAGTGCGTCAGTTCGGGGCCGGAGACCGTCGGCTACTCCGTGGTGTCGTGCGGTCTCGAACGTGGCGTCTCCGCTGAACCGTTGTTTCCGGATGTCTCTTCTCGAGCGCGACCGCCGCTTATCAACGACCCCTGTGACGGCGGCGCATGTTAGCACGACCCCCCGAAATCGCGCAAGGACTTTCTTCGGGGTGGCGGAGTTTTTTCGAGGGGTGCCGCAAAGGGCCGTCACGCGGGCAGTTCCGGAGGGGGGGCACGCGGTCGAGGGGGCGCGATCGCTGGGGTCGGAGGGGGGAGACGTGGTGCGTCAGACCACGAGAATGCACTTGACAGGCACTCAGTGTGGACGTAGACTTCCAGGTTTGAGTGTACACTTCTATTCGAGCAGACCGAGGACGTCATGAAGCGGACCTATCAACCGAAGAACCGAAAGGGCAAGAGGAAGCACGGGTTCAGGAAGCGCAGCTCGAGCCCCGGTGGACGGAAGGTGCTGGCTCGCCGGCGTGCGAAGGGGCGTAAGCGCCTCACGACACGGTAGGAATAGTGTCGACGCAAAGGCTGGGCCGGGACCGCACGATCAAACATCGCCGGACTCTGGATCTGACGCTGAGGGCTGGGAAGGTAGCACGGACGCCCTATTTCCGCATGTGCTACCGGACGGGGGAGGGGCCGCCGGGTGTGGCGTTCCTGGCGGGAAGACGAGTCGGAGGAGCGGTCACGAGGAACCGCGCGAAGAGGGTCCTTCGAGAAGCATTCCGAACGAGCGACGTAGATCTGACGACCATTGAGACCCTCGTCCTCGTAGCAACCGACAAAGCGGCCACGGCGCCATTCGCTGACATCAAGGGAGCGCTCACGGCCGCGCTTCGCCGCGCCTCCGGCTGCGCAGACTAGCGTGGGAAAGGGACTGCCGCGCAAGCGGCCGAGATAGTTTCATCGATGGCAGGTCAGAAGGAGTCTTCAAGAGGACCCCTCGTGCTCACGCGCGCACTGCTCGTGCTCGTGCGGGCGTACCGGCGTATCGTCTCACCCCTGTTCCCCCCAAGCTGCCGCTTCACCCCAACCTGTTCGCAGTACGCGGCCCAGGCCCTCCGGACGCACGGTCTGGCGCGCGGGCTCTTCCTTGCCGCGTGCCGGGTCGCCCGATGCAACCCCTGGGCGGAGGGAGGGGAGGATCCGGTCCCGCAGTTGCGGGAGCGCGTCCTTCCTTGAGACCGCTCCATCCGAAGAGAGGTCAGGAGGCCTGAATGGACGAGAGACGCGCCCTCGTGGCCGTCGTCCTTATCTTCGTGCTGCTGTTCGGGTACAACTACTATGTGAGGACGCGCTCGGCACAGGCGCCGGCGGAGCCTGCGCTCTCGGAGCAGGTCGAGAGTGCGCCCGCGACCGCCCGGCCCGTCGAGCAGACCGAACCCGCGGACGCGCCTGCGCGTGAGCCGTCCGGGATGCCCGACGACGCGATGGGGGACGCGACGGCGGGCGCCGAGCTGCCGGACGAAGGTCTCGAGGAGACGCTCATCACGGTCGAGGGTCCCCTCTGGACGGCCGTTCTGACGAGCCGTGGCGCGTCGATCGTCTCGTGGAAGCTGGCCGACTACCAGACCGCCGATGGCCTTCCGGTCGAGCTCGTGCAGTCGGGCGAGCGGGCGCTCGAGGGTGACGTGCTGTACGGTGCGACGACGGCCAAGACCGGCGACTGGGTCTTCGAGCCGAGCGTGAGGGGGAGGCTCGTTCTCAGGGAAGGGGACGGTCCCACGGTCGTGAGCTTCAGCGCGACCAAGGGCGGCATCGGCCTCACGAAGGAGTACACGTTCCATCCCGACCAGTACGTGTTCGATCTCGCGATCGCCGCGACCGGACTCCACGAGCCCGCGGCGCAGCGGGAGATCGTTCTCGGCTGGCCCGGCATTCTCCAGACGGAGAAGAACGAGGATCAGAAGGCGTTCGCGTCGTCCGTGATGCTCGACGGGAAGTCGACGCGGACGGACCTCGGGAAGCTCAAGAAGGAGCCGACGAGGCGACTCGTCGGAGAGGTCGCTTGGGCAACGTCGCAGTCTCGCTACTTCATGGCGGCGGCCGTGCCGCAGGAGGCGGCGTTCACGAGCGTCGAGGTGACGGGCGACGTCGATCGACCGTCGGTCGGCTTCGCGGCCGCGCTGCCGCTCGATGGTGTGTCGGCCGCGCGAATCACGATCTTCGCAGGACCCCAGGACTACCGCCTCATCTCCGAGATCGGCGCCGGCCTCGAGCGGGCCGTCGATCTGGGGTGGCGCCTGACGAGGCCGCTGTCGGCGCTGATGCTCCACGCGCTCGTCTGGGCCCACTCGATCATCCCGAACTACGGCGTCGTGATCATCATCTTCTCGATCCTCACGAAGCTGCTCTTCTATCGGTTGACGCACAAGAGCTTCACCGAGATGAAGAGGATGCAGGACCTCCAGCCGAAGCAGGAGGAGTTGAAGGCCAAGTACAAGGACGACAAAGAAGCGCTCGCGAAAGCGCAGATGGAGCTGTACAAGACGGAAGGCGTGAACCCACTCGGCGGGTGTTTGCCGATGGTCTTCCAGATGCCTGTCTTCATCGCGCTCTTCCAGGTGCTGCGGACGACGATCGAACTCCGGGGCGCACCCTTCCTGCTCTGGATCACCGACCTCTCGCAGCCCGACACGATCGCCACGATCGGCAGCTTCCCGATTCACGTCCTGCCACTCCTGATGGGAGTCGGGATGCTCGTGCAGCAGCGCTTCACGTCGAAGGACTCGAGCCAGGCCGCGCTCGGCAACATGATGCCGATCGTCTTCACCGCGCTCTTCTACAGCTTCTCGTCAGGTCTGGTTGTCTACTGGCTGGTGAATACCATTCTCAGCGTCGCGCAGCAGTACTACATCCACCGCGGACCTAACGCCGCGGCGGAGCAGTCCGTCGGCGCCGCTGCCCCGGGTACGAACACCGGTCGGCCCACAGCTACCGTGACCGCCACGCCCGAGTTCGACGTCCAGGAAGCGGAGGTCGTCGAGACCTCGCGCTCCACGAACTCCAAGAAGAAGCGCTCGAAGAGCGGCAAGCGGCGGCGAGCGAAGAGGTAGCGCACATCGACCAGCGGGGCAGCTCTTGGGAGGAGAGGGTATGACTCGCACGTGCGAAGCGACGGGGAAGAACATCGCCGAGGCGACCAGGAACGCTCTGAGGGAGCTCGGCGTCTCGCGGGACGCCGCCGACATCACGGTGATCGACAAGGGACGGCGCGGCTTCCTCGGGATCTTCAAGGGCGCTCCCGCGAGGGTGCGCGTTTTTCAGCGCGTGTCGTCGCGTCAGCGCGCTGAAGAGATCGTCTCGACCACGCTCAGGCTGATGCGGTTCTCCAGCCAGCTTCACATCACCGAGGAGAAGAACACACTCATCATCGACATCGAGACCGCCGGGTCCGACGGGCTGCTCATCGGGAAGGGCGGTCACACGCTGTCTGCTCTGGAGTACGTCACGAACAGAATACTCCAGAGGGAGAGCAAGAAGTCAGCGAAGGTCATTCTCGACGTGAGCGGCTACAAGCGGAGGCGCGAGGACTTCCTCAAGTCCAAGGCGCTGTCGCTGGCGAAGCAGGTGAACTCCGCGAAGAAGCAAGTCACCATGGAGCCGCTGGACGCCGCCGACCGGCGGATCGTCCACGCGGTTCTGAAAGAGGACCCCACGGTCGAGACCACGAGCGTCGGCCACGGGCGCGTCAAGAGCATCGTCGTGGCTCCCGCCACTGGTGGTGCGAAGTCCGGATCCCGCGGAGGACCGAGGCGCGGTTCGCGGGGCGGTTCGAAGGACGGCTCCAGAGGTGGCTCCCGGGGAGGTTCCGGGAGATCTGGGTCCAGGGGCCGCCCGAGACGAGGCTCCGGCGAGAAGAAGAACTAGCCCGGGCTCGCGGGCCGCGCTCTCGAAGGGGATCGGACCATGCGAGCCTCGCCCGGGGACACGATCGCCGCCATCTCCACGGCAATTGGGCCGGGAGCGATAGCCATCGTTCGGCTGTCGGGCGGTCGCGCGATCGAGACGGCAGACGAGGTCTTTCGCGGCCGGCGTCGGCTCTGCGATTGTGCCGGTCACACCGTCCACCACGGACCGATCGTCGATCGTGACGGGAGCGAGATCGACGAGGTCCTCGCGACCGTCATGCGCTCGCCGAACAGCTTCACCACCGAAGACATGATCGAGTTCGGATGCCACGGCGGCGGCTTGGCTGCGCGGCGTGTTCTCGAGGCGTGTCTCGTCGCGGGCGCGCGACTCGCCCGGCGCGGCGAGTTCACCGAGCGTGCGTTCCTCGCGGGGCGGCTCGATCTCGTGCAGGCGGAGGCCGTCGCAGACATCGTCGCGGCGAGGACGAGGAAGGGACTCGAGAGCGCGCTCGGTCAGCTCGAGGGCAGACTCTCCGGACGACTGTCGGATCTCCGCGAGCGGCTGATCGATCTCAAGGCGGAGGTCGAAGCGCTCGTCGACTTCGACGATCTGTCGGGTGGCGACGGCGGCACCCGCGCCGTTCGGGAAGCGGCGGCGGCGGCGCGCGCCGAGACGGCGCGGCTCCTCGCGCACTGCGACCTCGGCGTCGCGGTCCGCGAGGGCATCGCCGTCGCGATCGTCGGGAAGCCGAACGTCGGGAAGTCGAGTCTCATGAACGCGCTGCTCATGCGAGAGCGCTCGATCGTGACGCCGGTTCCGGGGACGACGCGCGACGCGATCGAGGAGACGATCGACCTCCGCGGCGTCCCGGTCCGCCTCATCGATACCGCCGGCTGGCACGACGCGGGCGACGAGGCGGAGGAGGCGGGGGTCGAACGAGCGAAGTCGGCAGCGCGCGGCGCGAGCTTCGTGCTGTTCGTGCTCGACGCGTCGACTGGGGTCGACGAGCGCGATCGCACGATCGCGCGTGCGCTCGATCCCGCGCGCGTGGTCGCGATCGAAAACAAGATCGACCTTCCGCCTGCGTCGGACGGCGTCTGCCTGAGCGAGCTTCCGTCGCGCGCGTGGTTGGCGACGGCGCGGGTGTCGGCGCTCACGGGCGACGGACTCGACACGCTCCGTTCGACGCTCGTGACGGTGCTCCTGGGTGGCGAGCCTGCGGAACCGGTTCTTCTCGGTAACGTGCGTCACATCGACGCCCTCCGCTGCGTCGATGCGGCGCTCGGGCGCGCAGCGGAGCTCGTGGAGCGGAGTGAGGCGCCAGAGATCATCGGCGTCGAACTGAACGAAGCGATGCTCGCCTTGGGCGAGATCACGGGCGAGACGACGCCTGACGATGTGCTGCAACGAATCTTCGATCGCTTCTGCGTCGGGAAGTAGTGACCGCGTCGGCCCCGGGCTGCCGAACGAGAGACGGGATCGACGTCGTTGCGTTGGGTGAGGGGATCGACTCCGCGGCACGGAGCGAGTCCCCGGACCAACTCGGAACCGAGGACCGCGCGAACGATCGGACGGGGGAGGCGAGTGGCGAACGGAGCGACATCACGCACCGCGGACGACCGAGGCTTCGACATCATTGTCGTCGGCGCTGGGCACGCCGGGTGCGAGGCAGCGCTCGCCGCGGCGCGCCTCGGGAAGCGCGTGCTCGCGATCACGATCTCCGTGCGGCACGTCGCCGAGATGCCGTGCAATCCCGCGATCGGGGGCCTCGCGAAGGGCCAGCTCGTCCGGGAGATCGATGCGCTCGGGGGCGAGATGGGGCGCGCCATCGACGCCACCGGCATCCAGTTCCGTCTTCTCAACACCGGGAAGGGTCCGGCCGTGCGGTCGCCCCGCGCCCAGGCCGACAAGGCGGCCTACAGCGCGAGGATGCTCGCCGCGCTCCGGGAGGAGCCGAACATCACACTCCTCGAGGGCCGGGTGGAGGAGATCCTGACCGACGGAGACCGCGTCAGAGGTGTGAGGTTGACGAACGGCCCAGAGATCACCTCTCCCATCGTACTCTTGACAACCGGCACGTTCCTGTGTGGACGGCTGTTTGTGGGCCTCGCGGAGTGGCAGGGAGGCCGAACGGGGGAGCCGGCGGCCCGGTGGTTGAGCGGCTCATTGCGACGTTTGGGCCTAGGGCTTGGGCGTTTGAAGACCGGCACACCGGCGCGGGTGGACGCCGGAAGCGTCGACTGGAGCGCCGTCACAGAGCAGCCTGGCGACCCGGAGCCGGTGGCGTTCTCGTTCTCTACGCAATCGTTGATAGTTGACCAGCTGCCCTGCCACACGACGGCGACCAATCCGGTCACCCACGACGTCATCCGGAACGGGCTCGACCGGTCGCCGCTCTTCACGGGTCGCATCTCAGGGATCGGTCCAAGGTACTGCCCGTCGATCGAGGACAAGGTGGTGCGCTTCGCGGAGCGCGATTCGCACCGCGTTGTCCTCGAGCCGCAGACGCGCAAGGGCGACGTTGTCTACCTGAACGGCCTCGCGACGAGCCTCCCGTACGACGTACAGGTGGCGATGATCAGGAGCATCCGTGGTCTCGAGACGGCGCGGGTGGTCCGACCTGGCTACGCCGTTGAGTACGACTACGTGGATCCCCGGGAACTCGACGCCTCGCTCGAAGCGAAACACGTTCGCGGGCTCTACCTGGCCGGCCAGATCAACGGGACCTCGGGCTACGAGGAGGCGGCGGCGCAGGGGATCATCGCCGGGGTGAACGCGGCGAGGGCGCTCGACGACTTGCCGCCGATCATCCTCCGTCGGTCGGACGCGTACATCGGCGTCCTGATCGATGATCTCGTGACGAAGGGGGCCGACGAGCCCTACCGGATGTTCACGAGCCGGGCGGAGCACCGGCTGGTGCTGCGCCACGACAACGCAGACCTGCGGCTGACGCATATCGGCCGAGCGATCGGTCTGGCGAGTGAGAGCGCTTGTGAACGAGCGGACGCGAAGCGGGATCTGGCCGAGCATGAGATCGAGCGTCTCCGCAGCACGGTTGTGACGCCTGAGCAGGCGAACACGGTCCTCGCCAGGCGCGGCAGCCGTACGCTGGCGGAGGCAACGACGGCCGAGCGGCTGCTCACGCGTCCCGAGATCTCGAGCGACGACATAGCGGCGATCTGTCCCGGGAGCAAACGCCTGCCGCGGGCAGTGCTCGATCACGTCGAGACCGAGATCAAATACCGAGGCTACATCGCGCGCGCGCGGGAGCAGATCGATCGGCTGGCCATCCTCGAGGAGGCGGAGCTTCCTGGGGCGCTCGAGTACACCGATGTCCACGGATTGTCCACCGAGGCGCGCGAGAAGCTCGATCGGCTTCGTCCACGAACGGTCGGGCAGGCGGGCCGAATCCCGGGGGTGAGCCCGGCCGATCTGGGCGTTCTGCTCATTCATCTCAAGGCCCGCGGGAGGGCCTCGTGAGGGGTGGCTGGCCGAGTCTGAACCGGGTTCGGCCTGGCGGCACACAATCCTCCGAGGGAGGCGGCGGGTGAGCTTCGAGCTTCCAAGAGGTCCTGTGGAGCAGCTGGCTGGACCGATGTCGGATTCCCAGGCCGAGCTCCTGCGACGATATGCGGAGGCCATCCTCGAGGCCTCCGCGCATGTGAATCTCGTCTCGCGGCGTTCGCTCGACCGACTCGGGGAGCACCTCGTGGATTCGGCGGGGATCCTCGCTGCGGTTGAGAACCCGGGGCACCGCGTGGGCGATCTCGGGAGCGGTGCCGGCCTCCCGGGGATCGTGCTCGCGATCCTGCGCACGGATCTTCTCGTCTCCCTGGTGGATTCGCGCCGGAGCAAGATCGTCTTCCTCAAGGGGGTCGTCCGATCGCTCGGTCTGGCGAACGTCCGCGTGGTGCACGCGCGCATCGAGGATCTCGCCGGGGTCGAAGCGTACGACCTGGCGGTGGCGCGCGCCCTGGGGTCGACCAAGGAGATCCTCGAGCCGTCCCTCGACATGGTGGCGCCCGGCGGCAGTCTCGTGCTCTTCAAGGGACCGAAGTGGAAGGAGGAGCGCGACGCGGCGTCAGCGATCGCGGCGGCCCGAGGAATCGACCCGCCGACGGAGATCGACGTCGAGCTCCCGGGGTACGATCGCCGCACGACCTTCGTCTGGTTTCACGTGAAACAGGAAGGCGGGGGTGCCGGCGAGGTGCGATGCTGAACCGGATGTGCCGTGACCCGATCCCGGATTAACCTCCGCGTTTCACGTGAAACGCCCCACGCGATGTCGACTGTCCCCACGCGTCCCCGAGCGAAAAAGCTGTGGATAACTCTCCCCATACCCGGGATTCCTCTTGACACTCCCCAGGCGGATTGTATCCTACTAGCGTTCTTCCCATGCGCGGACCCTCGAGCGCGTTGATCAGCACATGTTATCCACAGGCGGTCCACAGTGCGTCGAATCATCGCCATAGCCAACCAGAAGGGCGGCGTCGGCAAGACGACGACAGCCGTCAATCTCGCCGCTTGCACGGCTGTTGCCGAGCGGCCAACCCTCCTGATTGACATCGACCCCCAGGCCAACGCGACAAGTGGCATCGGTATCAGCAAGGACGACATCCGTACAAGCATCTACGAGGTCCTGATCGGCGAGGCGTCCGTCGAGGATGCGATCGTCGCCGCGCCTGATCTCCCGTTTCTGGACGTGCTCCCCGCGCACCCACGCCTCATCGGGGCGGAGATCGAGCTTGTCAACGTGATGGCCCGCGAGACGCGCCTCAGGCGGGCGCTCGAGCCCATTCGAAACCACTATCACTACATATTCGTCGATTGCCCCCCGTCCCTAGGGCTTCTTACGGTCAACACCCTGACCGCCGCCGATACGGTCATCGTGCCCATCCAGTGCGAGTACTACGCGCTCGAGGGCCTCGGGCAGCTCCTGAACAGCATCCGGCTGGTGCAGAGGAACCTGAACCCCGAACTCCGGATCGAGGGAATCCTCCTGACCATGTATGATGGCCGCTTGAACCTGGCGCGTCAGGTGGCGGACGAGGCGAGGCGCTACTTCGGCGACCGGGTCTACCGGGCGATGATCCCCAGGAACGTCCGACTGGGGGAGGCGCCCAGTTTTGGTCAACCTATTATCACTTACGACATTCTCTCGGCCGGCGCCGAGAGCTACATCGAGCTCGCCAAGGAAGTCATGTTCCAGGGGAAGACCGCCGAGACGGTATCGGTTCCCGGCGCCTGACCGGGGCGCGGACTCCCTCGAGCGACCCCTTGTGGAGCCAGTGACGGCTGAGCGGCGCCGTCGGCACGCTCGGCCAGAGCGGGCGCGATCACGCAGAACGACCCGCGAGGAGCATCGCCATGAACCGGAAGGCACTCGGAAAGGGGCTCGGTGCGCTCATTCCCGACGTCGCAGACGCGAACGCCGTCGGGGTCGTGCATGAGCTCGCGATAGATCTGATCGAGCGGAACCTGGACCAGCCGAGGACGCGCTTCGACGAGGCGACCCTGAACGAACTGGCGCAATCGATGCGGGTGCACGGGGTGCTCCAGCCGGTCGTGCTCAGGCAGCTGCCGGCGGGAGGATACCGGCTGATCGCGGGCGAGCGGCGGCTGCGCGCCGCGAAGCTCGCGGGCCTCAGGACGATCCCCGCGGTCGTGCGCGAGGCGGACGAGGCGGAGGCTCTCGAGCTTGCGCTCGTCGAGAACCTCCAGCGCGAGGACCTGAACCCGATCGACGAGGCGCACGGCTACGAGTCGCTCATGGAGGTCTCGGGCGCCAGTCCGGCCGAGGTCGCCGAGCGCGTCGGGAAGGACCGGAGCACGGTCGCGAACGCCGTCCGCCTGCTTGCGCTCCCCGACGACGTTCAGGAGATGCTGTCCGCGGGCGCGCTCTCGGCGGGGCACGGACGGGCACTGCTGGCGCTCACGACGGTCGTGGAGCAGAGGGGACTCGCGGCGAAGGCCGTCGAGAAGGGGCTCTCTGTGCGGGAGATCGAGGCGCGGAGCCGCAGGCGCAAGCGACGGCGGACGACGTCCCGCGCGCGCAGGAGCGACGATCCCGTCGTGCGCGGGTGGGAGGAGAGGCTCCAGAGGATCCTCGGGACCCACGTGCGAATCGAGACACTCGGGAACGAGGGGGCGATCCGGATCGAGTACTACTCGAGGGAGGACCTGGAGCGGATCCTCGAAGCGCTGGCGTCGCTCGGCGGGCCGGAGCTGGCGTAGCCGCGCGCGGCGTGGGTCGCACGGTCGAGGCGGCGCAGGGCGGGCAGGCGTGCGCACGCACGGACCGGCGGCGCGACGGGGCGGCACGTAGCGCGTTAGGTGTTGACTTGGGTGCGGCTGTTTGGTAGCTTCAACCGTTCGTGCGGCCCCTGTGAGGGGATGCGAAGTCTGGTCCGGCGCGACGCGCCCCGGACCACTAATGCAGGGGGTACCGGATGTTCACGAGGGACGAGGAAAGGACTGTCGAAGCAGTGAACACGATCATCGGCGAGGGTACGACCCTCAAGGGCAACGTCAAGGTCGAGGGCAGCGTCAGGGTCGACGGCGAGTTCGAGGGGACGCTCGACGCGACCGACACGCTGATAGTCGGCGATACGGGCAAGGTGGAGGGCGACGCAAACGTCTCCAACGCCGTCATCGGCGGGCGCATGTACGGGAACGTCTTCGCTTCCGGCAAGATCGAGCTCCAGCGGGGCTCGCAGCTCCTGGGCGACATCAAGACGCGCGGCCTCGTGATCGAGGACGGCGTCGTGTTCCAGGGGAACTGCCAGATGGGCGACGTCTCGGATGACTCGGTGTTCCAGAGCCGGGGCGACCGGGAGGAGTTCGAGCTCGAGACCGAGGACAGCGAGGAGCTCGAGGAGACCGAGGCGACGCTGTAGCGCGGACGAGGGACGACGAGGGTGCCGGCCGGGCGGGCGGCGCGGCTCTCTGGCTCGGTCATGTGGACGACTGTGTATAACTACCCCGCACAGAGGTAACTCCTGATAGTATAAGAGGTTAGGCTGAGGCGGCCGGTAGCCCAGGGTGTGGGTTATCCACCGGGCTTCGGGTTCGTCGGGGGTCCAGCCAAACGGCCAACTACGCGCGGGAGACGATCTTCCGGCGTGGGGGGCGCGGCACCGGAGGAAGACGGCTTGGTATCCGAAGCGATCGAGCGGATCAGAGGCGCCGAACGGGAAGCCGAGGAAGCCCTGAAGCGCGCGCGGGCGGACGGCAAGCGGCTCGTTGCGGAGGCCCACGAAGAGGCCGAGCGGATGCTCGACGCCATGCGGAAGGAGGCGCGCGCTGAGGAGACGGCTCTGATCGAGAAGGCGCGCGCGGACGCTGAGGCCGAGGCGGCGGAGATCGTGCAGGCGAGCAAGATCAGCGTGGACGAGGCGCGGCAGGGTGCTGCCGACAAGGTCAGGGTTGGCGTGGTGAAGGTGCTTGATTCGATCACGGCTACGGCCACACGTCCCCGGGAGTAGCGCTCGATGGCTGTCAGCCGGATGCGGAAGCTACAGATCCTCGCGCACGGAAGCGCGAAGGAGGACGTCGTGGCGGCCCTCCGAGAGGGGGGCGTCCTGCATATTACGGAGCCGTCGATCGAGTGCGCGCACGAGTCGCGCGCCGAGGAGCGGCGCGATCGCGAACGAGACCTCGCGACGAAGCTCGGGAAGCTCGAGCACGTCCGGAGCTTCCTCAAGCCGTACGTCCCGAAGGGGAAACCGCTCGAGAACATGTTCAAGGCGAAGCTCGTACTGACCGAGGACGAGCTCCGCGAGACGGTCGCGGGGTTCGACGTCGAGGAGTGGTATCAGCGCTGCGTCGATCTGGAGGGGCGGATGCGGAGCGCGGATGCGGAGATCGGACGCAAGAAATCGCTGGCTCTCGAGCTTTCGCACTGGGCCGGTCTCGGAGCGTCGGTCGAGGACGTGCGGGACACCGACCGAGTGCGGATCGCGCTTCTCAACGTTGATGCGGCGAACGCCTCCGACCTCGAGAGCGACATGCGCGAGGCGGCCCCCGAGTCCGACCTCAGGGAGATCTCGCGTGTGGGCTCCTCGGTCTACGCGGTCGCGTTCTTCCTCAAGGACGCGGAGCCGACGGTCACTCCGATCCTCAAGCGGCACAACGCGCGCTGGGTCGATCTCGCCGGCGCGTCGGGAAGGCCCGAGGAGGCCACGGGCCGCCTCAGGGACGAGGCCGCGGAGCGGACCGAGGACATCGAGAGGCTCAAGGAAGAGGCGGCCGAGATCGCGCGCGAGTACGACCGCGTGCTCGTCGTGCTCGATGAGTTCGCAGAGAGGCTCGCGAAGGCGACCGCCGAGGAGCAGTTCGGATCGACCAGGGAGACGTTCCTCGTGGAGGGATGGATTCGCGGCCGCGACGAGGAGTCGCTCCACGAGCGGCTTCAAGCGATCTCGTCGGAGCTCGAGATCGCGAGCCGCGACGCCGAGGAGGGCGAGCACGTTCCGATCGACCTCGCGAATAAGCCGCTGGTGAGACCGTTCGAGTTCGTGACGACGCTCTACGGGCGGCCCATCTACTGGGAGTTCGACCCGACGCCCCTCCTGGCCCCGTTCTTCGTTCTCTTCTTCGGGCTGTGCGTGAGCGACGGTGGCTACGGCCTGGTCCTCGCGTTCCTCGCGTTCCTCATGATGCGGAAGATGCAGCCGGGCGGCGGCAAGCAGCTGATGCAGCTTCTCCTCATGGGGGGCATCGCGACCGCGATCGTCGGCGCGCTCACGGGTGGGTGGTTCGGGATAGACTCCGGGAGCCTGCCCCCGTGGCTCGACGTGCTGCGTCTCCGGCTCAGGTCCGGGGAGCTGGCCGGTCAGTTCTTCAATCCGCTCGAGCATCCGATGATCATGCTCGACTTCGTGTTCCTTCTCGGGATCGTCCAGATCTTCACGGGGCTGGCGGTCAGAATGGTCGCGGAATTCAAGGAGGGGCGGTGGGTCGACGGCGTCCTCGACCAGTTCGTGTGGATCGTCTTCCTGACGTTTCTTGTGCCGCTCGGCGCTGACTTCATCCTCGGGAAGGACCTTCCCGGGGGGATCATGTCGATCGCGCAGACCGGCGCCATGGTGACGGGACTCGTGGTCGTGGCGACCGGCGCGCGCAAGAACCCGAAACCCGTGATGAAGGTCTTGGGTGGAGTCCTCAAGCTCTACGACATCGTGGGCTACTTCGGCGACGTTCTCTCGTACGCGCGGCTCCTGGCGCTCGGGCTGGCCACCGGGGCCATCGCGATGGCCATCAACGGCGTGGCGGAGATGGCGGGCGCACTACCGGTCGTGGGGATTGTCGCCGCGATCGCGGTTCTGATCGGCGGGCACGTCTTCAACCTCGCCGTCAACTGCCTCGGTGGCTTCGTGCACTCCGCGAGGCTCCAGTACCTCGAGTACTTCTCGAAGTTCTTCCAGGGCGGAGGGTACGAGTTCGTGCCGTTCAAGCACGAGAGGCGCTATTCGGCCATCAGGGACTAGCGTGGACCGGTCCGGTCGGAGCCGCCGGCGGGACTCGGCCACGATGCGGATGCGGGATTAAGAGACGGAACGCACCACCTCAAGCAAGGAGTCGTTGGGAATGGACGGAATGATGCTGGCACTGGCCGGCGCGGCGCTCGCTGCGGGACTGGCGGGCACTGGTTCGGCCATCGGCACGGGCATCGCCGGACAGGCGGCGTCCGGAGTCGTCGCGGAGGATCCAGAGAAGTTCGGACGGCTGCTTCTGCTCCAGGCGCTCCCGGGAACACAGGGCATCTACGGCATCGTCGGCCTGTTCCTGGCGCTCGGCAAGCTGACGCCGGAGTTTCTTGGGCAGATGACCGTCACGCACGGCTGGCAGATACTCTTCGCGTGCCTTCCTCTCGCGATCACCGGACTGACCTCCGGAATCGCTCAGGGCAAGGTCGCCGGAGCGGCCTGCGGGCTCGTGGCAAAGCGTCCGGACGAGATGGGCAAGGGCATGATCTTCGCGATCGTCGTGGAGACCTATGCCGTTCTGGGGCTCCTCGGTACGATCCTCCTTCTGGGGAAGATCACGACCGGCTAGCTCGCCCAGTGAACAGAATCGCGATCGCTCGGGTGGCCCGACGGTCGACCGGGCTCGCGACCAGGCGAGGAAGCAATGGCTGTCGACGACATCCTGAAGAAGATTAAGGCCGACGCGCAGGACACGGCCCGGGAGATCACGGCCGGCGGGAAGGGTGAGGCCGACGAGGTCATCGGCGCCGCGCGGCAGAGGGCCGAAGCGGCGAGAGAGCGCATGCGCGCGAAGGCGCGTCAGCGGGCCGCCGAAGAACGGAATCGCATTGTCACGCTTGCGCGGCTCTCGGCCCGGCGCGATCTCCTGAACGAGAAGCAGGGGCTGATCGATCGCGTCTTCGAGGAGACGGGGAAGAGCATCCTCACGATGGGCCGCGACGAGTACCGCGGACTCATCCGCTCGTTCCTCAAGGACACGGTCGAGTCGGGGAACGAGGAGGTCATCCTCGACGAGCGCGAAGACCGGATCGACCAGGCGTTTCTCGATGAGGTGTCGAAGAGCCTCTCTCTCACGGGAGGGCTCAGGCTCTCGAGCGAGCGCCGGAGGATCGGCGGGGGCTTCGTCCTGAAGAGCGGGAGGACCGAAGTCAACTGCGCGCTCGAGACGATCCTCCGCGACGCCCGCGAGGAGCTCGAGACCGAGGTCGCGTCGATTCTGTTCGGCCGTTCGGCCGGCGCGTAGAACGGCGAGGCCCGGGGCCGGAGCATCTCGGCCGGGTCGGAGCGTCTCGACCGGAGCGGGGTCGCCCGTCGCGATCCGCAGGCCCCCGGCCATCCGTTCGGACGACGCTCGCCGCGCGTGCCGCTCTGCGGCACGGCGGATCGCAGGATCCGCTCCCCTCCGGGAGCGAACGCAGTCACTCGGGGACACGATGGCAGACGACACGAGATACGCGTACGCGGTCGCGCGGGTGAGGGGGATGGAGACCCACCTCCTCGACCGGCAGTGGCTCGAGAGGCTCCTGTCCGAGTCGGCCGACGGCGCCCTGAAGACGCTCTCCGATTCGGCGTACCAGGAGGCCATCGCCGAGGTCGGGCGGCCCGAGGACATCGAGCCCGGGCTCGTCGCGGCGCTCGGGCAGACGCTCGCGGAGGTCTCCGAGATCTCGCCCGAACCCGAGCTGATCGATCTCTTCCGCCTCCGCTGGGACGTGAGGAATCTGAAGTCCCTCTTGAAGGCGGCCGTTCTCAAGCTCGAGCCGACCGAGGTCGGCGTGGCAAGAGGTTTGGGAACGATCGACACGGCGTCGCTCGAGAAGTGGGTCCAGGAGCGCGACTACGCGATGCTGCCCGCGTTTCTCGCCGAGGCCGCACGGACGGCCGAGGAGATCTTCCGCGACCGCGGCACGATCGCGTCGATCGACGCCGCCCTCGATTCCGCGCTCTGGCGGCACTCGCTCGACGTGGCGCGCGCCCATCGGAGCGACTTCCTCGAGGACTACTTCCGCGTCGAGATCGACCTCGAGAACATCAAGACGTTCATCAGGATGAAGGAGACCGAGAGCGATCGGACCGATCTCGCCGAGGCGTTCCTCGGGGGCGGCACGCTCGACCTCTCGTTGTTCGAGGGGCTTCTCGGGGAGGGCATCGACGCGTTCGCCCGCGCGCTCGAGTACGGACGCTACGGCGCGCTCACGCCCGTCTTCCGCGACTGGTCGCGGGACCGCGGGTTCGCGCTCGAGCTCGCGTGCGACAATCTGCTTCTTGCGGCGGTCGAGTCCGCGCGCACGATCGCGTACGGCATCGAACCCCTCGTGGCTTTCATTCTCTACCGCCGGATTGAGATCAAGCTCATCAGGGCCGCGGTCATCGCGAAGCTCTCGGGCGTTCCCCGGAGCGAGCTCGAGGCGCGGTTGAGGTCGACGCATGTCTAAGATCGCGTTCATCGGCGACAGGGACTCGGTGTGGGGATTCCGCGCGTTCGGGATCGCCGCGATCCCGGTCGCGGACGTCGAGGGGGCGCGCCGCGCGTTCGCGGCGGCCGTCCGGGCGGATCACTCGATCATCTTCGTGACCGAGAACGTCTACGAGGCGTGCGCGGAACAGATTGCCGAGTACCGTGACGCACCACTTCCGACGGTGACGGTCCTCCCGAACGTCACCGGCTCGAGGGGTCTCGCCGCGACCGAGATCCACGGGGCCGTCTCGGCGGCGGTCGGGGCTGACATCCTGACAGACACGACGAAGGGCTAGTCGCGGCCGCGGGACCGGGTCGCAACTCCGGCGACGGCGGCAGGAGAACGAGAATGGCTGAAAAGAGAGTTCGAGGGTCCATCCGGAAGGTGTCGGGACCGCTCGTCGTGGCTGACGGGATGCGCGAGGCGAGGATGTTCGACGTCGTCCTCGTCAGCGAGAAGAGGCTCATCGGCGAGATCATCGAGGTCAAGGGCGATCTCGCGTCGATCCAGGTCTACGAGGAGACGGGCGGTCTGGGACCGGGCGAGCCGGTGGAATCGCTGGGCGAGCCGCTCTCCGTCGAGCTGGGCCCAGGGCTCATCGAGTCGATCTACGACGGGATCCAGCGGCCTCTCGACACGATCAGGGACAAGGTCGGCGACCGCATCACGCGCGGAATCCACGTGCCGGGCTTGAGCCGCGAGAAGAAGTGGGACTTCGTCGCCACGGCGAAGGTGGGGGACGAAGTGGCGGGCGGCGACGTTCTGGGAACCGTGCGGGAAACGACGCTGGTCGAACAGCGCATCCTCGTTCCGCCCGGACTCAAAGGGAAGATCACGAAGCTCGAGAGCGGCTCGTTCACGGTCGAGGACACGATCGGCGAGCTCACGGACGGCGACACGAAGCACGACGTCAGGCTCATGCACAAGTGGCCGGTCCGGCAGCCGCGTCCCTACAAGGAGAGGCTCACGCCCGATGAGCCGCTCGTCACCGGCCAGCGCGTCATCGACGCGTTCTTCCCGATCGGCAAAGGCGGAACCGCGTGCGTGCCCGGTCCGTTCGGCGCCGGCAAGACCGTCATCCAGCATCAGCTCGCGAAGTGGGCCGACGCCGAGATCGTCATCTTCATCGGTTGCGGCGAGCGCGGCAACGAGATGACCGACGTGCTCATGGAGTTCCCCGAGTTGACCGACCCGCGGTCGGGCGAGCCTCTCATGAAGCGGACGGTGCTCGTCGCGAACACCTCGAACATGCCGGTCGCCGCGCGCGAGGCGTCGATCTACACCGGCATCACGATCGCCGAGTACTTCCGCGACATGGGTTACTCGGTCGCGCTCATGGCCGACTCGACGTCCCGTTGGGCCGAGGCGCTCCGCGAGATGTCAGGCCGTCTCGAGGAGATGCCCGGCGAGGAAGGCTATCCCGCGTACCTCCCGGCGCGCGCCGCGCAGTTCTACGAGCGCGCGGGACGAGTCGTCTGTTCGGGAAGCGAGAGGAGGATCGGCGCGCTCTCCGCGATCGGCGCGGTCTCGCCTCCCGGCGGCGATCTCTCCGATCCCGTCGTGCAGGCGACGCTCAAGGTCGTGAAGGTCTTCTGGTCGCTCGAGGACTGGCTCGCATATGAGCGCCACTTCCCGGCGATCAACTGGCTGACGAGCTATTCGCTCTACCACGAGAGCCTGCAGGGGTACTTCCGCACGGAGGTCTCCGAGGATTGGGAGGCGATGCGCGCCGAGGCGATGAGGACCCTCCAGCAGGAGGCCGAGCTCAAGGAGATCGCGCGGCTCGTCGGCGTCGACGCCCTTTCGAACCGCGACCGTCTCATCCTCGGGACGTCGAAGGCGATCCGGGAGGACTTTCTTCATCAGAACGCTTTCGACGAGGTCGACACCTACACGTCGTTCCCGAAGCAGTACAAGATGCTCAGGAACATCATGGCCTTCAACCGCCACGCCAACGACGCCGTCGAGCAGGGAATCCAGGCGGAGGAGCTGTTCGCCCTCCCCGTCAACGAGGAGATCTCTCGTTCGCGGTACGTCCCGGAGTCCGAGATCGACGAAATCGACGCGATCGGCGGCAGGATCGAGAGCGAGATCCGAGGACTGATCGAGAAGAAGGTCGGGGCCGCTGAAGTGGCGTAGCGCGGGAGGCGGTGCGGGTCGCGGTGTAGCGCGGGAGGCGGGACCACTTGCGCGGTGGGCGGGTCCGGTCCCGAACCCAGAGAGCACGATCATAACCAGTCGGACGAGCGACACAGAGGGAGCGTACGATGGTCAAGGAATACATGACCGTCCAGGAGATCGCGGGACCGCTCATCCTGGTCGGAGGCGTGTCGGGCGTCAAGTACGAGGAGCTGGCGGAGGTAGAGCTGCCGAACGGTGAGGTGCGGCAGGGAAGGGTGCTCGAGGTCAACGAGGACACCGCGCTCGTTCAGCTCTTCGAGGGCGCGTCTGGCGTCTCCGTCGAGAGCGCCCGGGTCCGCTTTCTGGGAAGGGGCCTCACGCTCGGCCTGTCCCGCGACATGCTCGGCCGCGTCTTCGACGGCCTCGGCCGCCCGAAGGACGGCGGGCCGCAGATCATCCCCGAGGTGAAGCGCGATGTCTCGAGCGCGCCGCTGAACCCGACGGCCCGCGACTACCCGAACGAGTTCATCCAGACGGGAATCTCCTCGATCGACGGCCTGAACACGCTCGTGCGAGGGCAGAAGCTCCCGATCTTCAGCGGGTTCGGCCTTCCGCACGCGGAGCTCGCGGCGCAGATCGCCCGGCAGGCCACGGTGCTCGGCGCTGCGGAGGAGTTCGCGGTCGTCTTCGCCGCGATGGGCATCACGTTCGAGGAGGCGGACTACTTCATCTCCGACTTCCGGCGGACCGGCTCGATCGACCGCGCCGTGCTCTTCATGAACCTCGCGAACGACCCGGCGATCGAGAGGATCGCGACGCCGAGGATGGCGCTCACGGCGGCCGAGTACCTCGCGTACGACGTCGGGATGCACGTCCTCATCATTCTCACCGACATGACGAACTACTGCGAGGCGCTCCGGGAGATCTCGGCCGCGCGGAAGGAGGTCCCCGGAAGGCGTGGATACCCGGGCTACCTCTACACCGATCTCTCGACGCTCTACGAGCGCGCGGGGCGGATCATCGGGAAGAAGGGCTCGATCACGCAGATTCCGGTGCTCTCGATGCCCGAGGACGACAAGACCCATCCGATCCCCGACCTCACCGGCTACATCACGGAGGGGCAGATCATCCTCGACCGCGCCCTGCACAGGAAGGGCATCTACCCGCCGATCAACGTCCTGCCGTCCCTCTCGCGTCTGAGGGACAAGGGGATCGGCGAGGGACGGACCCGCGAGGATCACGCGAATCTCGCGAACCAGCTCTTCGCCGCCTACGCGCGCGGCAAGGAGGCGCAGGAGCTCGCCGTCATCCTCGGCGAGGCCGCGCTGTCGCCTGAGGACAAGGCGTTCTTCAAGTTCGCCGACCTCTTCGAGGATCGCTACGTGCGGCAGTCGATCGACGAGAACCGCACGATCGAGGAGACGTTGACCCTCGGTTGGGAGCTTCTCGAGATCGTCCCGGTCTCCGAGCTCAAGAGGGTGAAGCCGGCGCAGATCGAGAAGTACCTGAAGAAGAAGCCCGCCGAAGCCGCGGCCGAGTAGCGCGGGCGAGCTCGCACGAGGGCGCGGAAGCGTCCACACGGAGACGACATGAGGCTTCGCGCCAACCCGAACCGAATGCAGCTCTTGAGGCTCAAGCGCCGCTTGGTCCTCGCGAAGCGCGGGCACAAGCTCCTTAAGGACAAGCAGGAGGAGCTGATGCGCCGCTTCCTGGGCCTCGTCCACCGGGCGAGGGCCCTGCGCGAGGAGGTCGAGGCGGAGCTGGCCGTCGCCTACCGCGCGTTCGTGTCGGCGCGGTTCGAGATGGACGGAAGCGCGATGGAGGCGGCCCTCGCATTCTCTCAGCGCGTGGTCGAGCTCCACGCGGACCGCGAGCAGGTCATGAACCTCAAGGTCCCCAAGTTCACGGTCGAGTTCCCGGCGGACGCCGAGTTCGGCTACGGCTTTCACGAGACGACGGCCGAGCTCGACCGGGCGCTCGAGCTCTACGCCGCGGTCATCCCGAAGCTCATGACGCTCGCGGAGCAGGAGAAGGGCGTCCAGCTCCTCGCGGCCGAGCTCGAGAAGACCCGGCGACGCGTGAACGCGCTCGAGCACATCCTCGTGCCGAGCCTCGAGGAGACGATCCGGTTCATCTCGGATCGTCTGTCGGAGCTCGAGCG
>JALGVU010000354.1 GCA_025774545.1 bacterium
ACTCCACGGCGTCGAGCCTCAGTGACGCAACGCCCCAACTCATCAGACCCCCGCCGAAGCCTCCCCCCGTGTTCTCGGAGACAGCCACGCTCTGGAGTGACGCCGGTGCTGACCCCCAAAAGTTGGACACGGGTCTGATGTGGAGTTGACCTCCGGTCTGGCCGCCGAGCATACTGAGAGACGTCCGGATATCAGGAGGTCTTACCCATGGGAAAAAGCACCCGCCGTTACTCGGCGAAGCTGAAGTTCCAGGTCGTGCTGGAAGCTCTGAGGGGAGAGAAGACCCCCGGGCAGATCGCGAAGGCCTACGGGATCCACCCGAACACAGTGGGTCTGTGGAAGCACATGCTGCTGGAGCGCGGCCCTGCGATCTTCGACGGCGCGTCCGGGCGCAGGGACAGTGAGCAGCGGATCGCCGATCTCGAGCAGTTGCTTGGGAAGAAGGAGGTCGAGATCGCCCTTCTAAAGAACTTCTTGGGCCGGAGCGCCTGAGCACGGAGGCGAAGGTGGCCCTGGTTCGAGATGTTCAGGGAGAGTTCGGCCTTCAGGCGCCGCTGGCGGTGCTCGGGTTGTCGCGGTCAACCTGGCACTACCAAACGAGACGTCGTGTGTCGTACGAGGAGAAGTACAGCCATCTGCGCGGCCCCCTGGAGGCGATCGCGCAGCAGCATCCGGAGTACGGGTACCGTCGTACGACGACGGAGCTTGGGGAGGAGTACGAAGAGCCGACGAACCACAAGGTGGTGCAGCGGCTGCATCTGCTTTGGGATCTACCACTTATGCGTGGCACGAGGCCACCGCGGGCGAGCGGGATCCGTGAGGTGATCATGGTGGCCGGGGAGAAGGCGAACCTGGTAGCGGCGCTCCCGAAGATCGGCCCGTTCGAGGTGGCGTACACGGACTTCACGGAGCTGGTATACGCGAATGGGAAAGCGTGGCTGATCCCGATCGTGGACCACCGGACGAAGGTGTGCCTGGGTTGGGCGTTGGGTCCGAATGCGGTCACGGAGTTGGCCCTTCGCGCATGGAAGGGTGCCAGACAATCGCTGCGCCGGCTCGGTCGGAGTCCACGGGGGATGATCGTCCACCATGACCGGGACCCGGTGTTCACGAGCTACGACTGGACGAAGCGGCTGCTGCACAAGGACGGAGTCCGGGTGTCGTACGCGCTCGGTGGTGCGAAGGACAACACGGAGATGGAGGCGTGGAACTCGCGCTTCAAGAACGAGAACCGCTCGCTCTTCCTGGAGGCGGAGGACCCATGTGAGCTCAGGGCGGTCGTTGCGGATCGGATCGACTACTACAACGGGGAAAGGAGGCACTCAGCACTGGGGAATCAGGCGCCGCTGGTCTGGGTTGCAGGACTCCAGACTCGTGGCTGACCACATGACTGGCGGTCAAATCTGTTCAACTTTTGGGGTGCACCTCCCCTTCGATTCGCCGGCCGGCGCGCTACTGACCACGGCCACTGCCATGATCACAATCGCGGCCAGACCGATCCAGGCTCTCCGCATCACGACTCCTTCCGTTGGGCCGCACGCCCGTCGGGGGCGGCGCACTCGGAGTCCCGGGATTCCCGGGACCGACATTCCACGCGTACATGAATCGACCCGTGGGAAGCGGAAGGGCCAAAGGCACTCGCGTGGCCGTCACGTTGCCGTCGAAGGTTCGAGACGTCGGACTCGGGCGTACCGCGCCCTCGCCTCGGGCCACAGCGCAGCCTCGACGGTCCTTCCCTTCTTGGTCATCGAGCGTGTCGCCGAGCCTATCAGATGCATGATCTTCCAGTCAAGCACGTGTTTAGTGGAGCGTTCGTAGACTAGAAGAGGAGGAGAAGGTGTATCAGTAAGAAGATCGATGTGCTCTGAATCCGGATTGCGGCCTTCAATAAACGATCTAGCCGCCTTCGCTGAGGATCGCCCGAGTACCCTTGAGGCCGTGCATGCGAGCGTGGATGCGGAAGCACCGTCATACAACGTGCGGCTTGATGCTGACGAAGCCGATCACGGACGCTCAAGGGCCGCTCCCCCGAGCTGGAGATTCCTGCCCAATCGTGGTATAATTGTGAAGTTGGATTCGTGAGGGAGCGCACGAACGCTCCCCTCCCCGCTGCTCGCGATACGGCGATGCGCACGGGTGGGACCGGGCATCACATGGCCGAGGAGAGGTCGACATGAAGACGCTCACGCGACCACGACGCACACTACCGTACTTCCTCGTAGTCCTGGTCCTCGCGGCCATCGGCTTCGTGGCCTACAGCCAACACAGCGAGGCCGGCTGCACGAACTACCAGGACTACCTTCACTGGATCAGCTCGCTGGAGCTGCCGTACCCAACCCAATCCATCTACGTCCAGGACAACTACGAGTATATCGTCGAGGCTCTAGGTGACGTGAGTTACAGCCTCAAGATCGTGGATGTCACCAACGAGAGTTCTCCGGTTGTCATCAGCAGTCTCGAAGCTCCGTACAACGCACACAGTGTAGCCGTCTCCGGAGCGATCGCCGCGTTGTCCAGTTCGGCCGGTTCCACTGACGGGCTGTATATGGTTGACGTCTCTGACCCTCTGGCACCCGAGATCATCGGGTCAGCTATGCCGGGCATCCACGGGACCAGACTCGTCATGACCGACACGCTTGTCTACATGCTGCACAACAATCCTCCAGACTACAGCCTCATGATCGTCGACATCACGGATCCAGCGAGTCCCGCGCTGCGAGACTCCGTGCAGCTGCCGTCTCAACCAACGGGACGGCTGATACACCGGGGGGACTACGTCTATGTCGGCGCTGTGATGCTGACGACCGTCAACGTCGCGAATCCCGACTCCGCCTTCGTCGCGGACGTAGATGACATCCCACTCTGGGACATACGTGACATCACCCTCTACGGAGACCACATCTTCGTCGGCGCGAGGCGGGGCGGATGGAACGTCGAAATCAGAGCCTACAGCCTCTCGGATCCAGCCGATCCGTCGCCAGCTGGCTCCGTTGTCACACCACTTCCCGGCAGCAGCGTGTTCCCGTACATCGCAGCCGCGGCCGGCGTCTGTTACATCGGCTATGACACCCACTACGTCTGGATGTACGATGTCAGCAACCCCTCTTCGATGTACGAGACCGGTCATCTCCCACACATATCGCAGCCGGTGGCGGGCCTCGATGTCCACGGCCCCAATCTCTATGTTCTCAGGAGAGAGATCGGTGGCAACCACGGGTACGTCCACGCGTTTTCTGTGTCTTCCCCAAGCCCGCTCGAGCCCATCGGCGCCGTGGACACGCCGGGTGAGGCGCTCGACGTTGCGATTGCAGCCGGCCGCCCCGACCTCGCCTACGTGGCAGACGGCGCAACGGGCGTCTTGGTGATCGACGTCACCGATCCTCTGAGCCCGGTCGTCGTCGACACGATCGACACGCCCGGCTACGCGACCGACATCGAACTCGCGGGCACGATGGCATACGTGGCCGACGGTAGTGAGGGTCTTCAGGTGATCGACGTCACCACGTCCGCGATAGTCGGCAGCGTCGACACACCGGGCACCGCGGTAGACCTGGCCGTTCTCGACACCCTCGCCTACGTGGCGGACTCCGCTGAGGGGCTTCGTATCGTAGACATAACGACTCCAAGCTCACCTGTCCTGCGCGGCGTGGAGACCGCTCTCCTGGACGCGCAGGGAGTAGGCGTGGTGGGCGGCGTGGCCTACGTGGCCGCCGGCGGGCAGGGAGTTCAGTCGGTCGACGTCTCAGACCCGGACAACCCCTGGATCATCGACGGGGTCAAGCACCGTGACGCGACCTACGCCAAGAAGGTCGACGTTGTCCTCGACCGGGTGTATGTCACCGACGAAACGGCAGGTCTCGTGATCGTCGATGCGTCCGACCCCGGGAACCTCGCCATCCTCGGCGACCTGGCGACAGACAACACCGCCGGAGACGTGAATTTGCTGGGGCTCTTCGCTTTCGTTGGGTCAGGTGCAGGCATGCGCCTCGTTGACGTGCAGGACGGCACGAGCCCTGTGATGGTCGGCGGCGTGGACGTCCCCGCGACAGCCCGCGGCATCTTCGCGAACGAGAACTACGCCTACATTGCCGCCGGGAGCGCGGGTCTGCAGGTCTGTCCGACGCAGTGCGGATTCGATGAGGCGATTCTCGCGGCCTTCACGCCCACGCCCGCCGAGGGTCTCTATCCCATCACCGTCACGTTCAACAACGAGTGCCTGGGCTACGGAACGAGCTAGCTCTGGGACTTCGGCGACGGCGGCGGGACGAGCACCGAGAGGGACCCCACGTACACCTACACGGAGCCCGGTGACTACACCGTAACTTTTTTTTTTAATGATACGGCGACCACCG
>JALGVU010000095.1 GCA_025774545.1 bacterium
TCCCCGACGACCGTCGAGGGCGCGGCAACGAGAGCATCATCACCGAGAACAGGGCGTCGGGGAACGAGGTCGGCGTCTATGTCAATCAGGGCCCGCACGGTGACGTCGCCGTGACGGTGTCGGGGAACACGGTCGACGGCAACGACATCGGGATCTCGGTCGGCGGGTACCTGAGCCCGGGATGGGTCGGGCACGCCGACGTGATCGGGAACACTGTCGAGGGCAACACCACCGGGATCAGCGTCTCGACACCCCATCAGACCGGCGCGACTGCCGCCCTCATAGGGAACAGCGTTTCGGGGAGCACCACGGGGGTGAGCATCCGGAACGTGCAGGCGTCGTACCAGTCCGCGTGGCTCTCTGTGGTGATGGAAGAGAACGTCGTCGTCGGCAGCTCGTCCGCCAACGTCGACGTGCTCGCTTCCGGGTATGAGTCGGGTGCTGTCATCGAACTGACGATAGGCGGGTCGCTCGCGTCGGCGAACGACATCTTCGGTAGCCCGACGAACCTCCGCGCGACCCAAGAGCCCACGACCGAGATCTGCATCGACGCGAGCTACAACTACTGGGGCAGCATCTACTGCATCGATTTCCTTCCCCGGTTCGACATCACGGACGTCCCGGACTCGTGTTTCATCTATCTTCCGTTCACCGACGAGACCCACACGGAGGTGTTCGGGGATTGCGAGACCGCGATCTTCGCGCACCCGGTGAGTTGGGGGAGGATCAAGGAGCTCTATCGGTAGCCGGTTCTGGGGCCAGGGCTGCGTGCGAGACGTCGGCCGCTCTCATCCCGCGGCTACCGTACGATCGTGACCTTGCGGGAAGCCTCCGCTCCGTCGACCTCAAACCGGCAGAGGTACACGCCTGACGAGACTGGACGCCCGTCCGAGCTTCTCATGTCCCACGCGATCTCGTGCTCACCGCCGTCGAGCTGGCCCAGCCGCATGGACCGAACCAAACGCCCTGCAACGTTGTATATGGAGAGGGTGGCGTCTCCCGTCCGCGGCAGCGCTACCGTCAGGTTCACCCTGTCTCCGCTCGCGTCGTGTGCCGCATGGAGGATTGCGAGAGCTTGTCCCTCTGCGTCGCTCTCGTGCTCCTCAACCCCCGTGCAGCCGCCCGGCACGTCGACTCTCCAGGAGTAGCTGTTGTCGGGACTCAGGGGTGAGCCGTCACTGACGTGCAGTGTGACTCGGCGCCTCCCGTACGCGACCGGCTCCGGATCGAGAGTCCAGGAATCCGCTGAAGAGACGAGGGAATCGTCGAGCGTCCATTCGTAGAGGATGTCGTCGCCGTCCGGGTCGACCACCACCGCCGAAAACGCGAGGGAGTCGCAGTCCGCCATCGGGATGTAGCAGGAATCGGGCTCGAGGCTCTCGAACACCGGCCCGCCGTTGACCGGCGTCAGCACGACTCGCGCATAGTCCACGTCGTGGTCGCCCTCGGGATTCGTGACCTTGAGACCGACGAGTCTCCTTCCCTCGCGTTCCCAGCTCTGCTCGGGCTCGGCCCCCGTCTGGTCCCCGAAGGCACCGTCCGCGTCGAAGTCCCATTCGTACGTGAGCTCGCCCCCGAGCGGGTCCGTCGACCCCGATCCGTCGAAGGTGATCGCGCTGCCCTCAGGGCCGTTGTATGGGCCGCCGGCGTTGGCTGTCGGATGCGGGATCCAAACCACCGAAGTCGCATCAAGGACATCCCCGACTCCCTCGATGAAGGCCTCGAGCGACGCGATGAGCGTTTCGTTCGACTGGATCGTGCTGTCGATGTGCGCGACCGCAGATCCCTCGGTCGCCTCAACGAGATCCCACGATGTGATCTCGGAGTAGATGGCCTCGGTGTCAGTGCTGTCGAAGCCGGCGCCGAGCATGATCGAGAGCTCCTCGGGATAGAAACCCTCGGCGAGAACGCGCTCCTGAAGCGCGATGCTGCTGTCGGGATCGACGACCGTGTGGCCGTAGCCGCTCGTGTCCGCGAAGGCGCGCAGGTCGGCGAAGGCGTCGCCGATGTCGACCGCGACGTCTCGCGCGAGCACGCAGTACTCGTCGAGCGCCAGTGCTTGGATCCGGGTGGCCTGATTGTCCGGAGTGTCGGGCGGCTCGACCATGGATGCTCCCAGGAATCTCTCGTGGGCAATCCGGATGGCCTCGATCAGCGCCGCTTCCTCCGCGATCGCGTTGAAGAGCGGTGTCTCTGTGGTGTGTATCACATCGTCGGTGGGCGGGGCGGCGTAGTCGATGGCGCCCAATTCGACGATGCTCCCGTACGTGCTGTCCGGGGGATCGGCCGCGAGGTCTGCGTGTTGGTCGGCCATCCGATCCGCGTAGGCCGCAATGATGTCCTGGCCGCGTGAGATGAGCATTGGGTTCCCGTACATGTACGCGTAGTCGATGGCGAATGCACCAGCACCCGCGACGAGCGCGTAGGCAGTCGTTGGTGCTCCTGCCATTGCGCTGCCGACTCTCAGCGCGAGGCTGGCGACCTGGATGTGCGTGAATACACTCCTGAGGTTGGCTGCCGTCGCTGTCCAATCCCCGGCCTGGCTGGCTGCTTCCGCCTTGATCGCGTCGCTGTCGACCATGTTCGGAAGCCCGTAGTCGAAAACCTCGAAGGCGCACGATGTCCCGTTCCCGAGAACGTAGTCATTGAAGCCGTCGCAGGCGTTGTAGTGCCCGTCCATGTTCTCGTCGATCACCACGTCGAATCTGCCGACGGGGAGCGGCGGAAGGGCGACGGTCACATCCCAGAACGACCCACCGCCGCCGGAGCCCTGGACGGTCGTCTCCTGGCCCATCGCGTCATCGAGCGATCTCCCGACGTACCAGTTCTGCTCGTTGTCCGACACGATGTAGATGTCGGCGACGGGGAAGGGATACGGGGGCCAGTCGTCCGTGCAGTCGAGCTCCCCCGTGACACAGACGACCTCATGCGAGCCGTACGGTTGATCGTGGAACCCGAAGTTGCAGTCCGACATCCACACCTGATTCGCGAACACCGGGCACGCGACGACAAGCACGAGAAGCGCGCCCGCGCACGTACTCCTTGCGGCGACCGACATGGTCCACCTCCTGGCTGGCCGAACGTCGAGGGAGGTACTGCGAAGAGGAACAAAGAAGAGCGCCTGTCAGAACCGAGCGCTCGGATCACTTCCTTCCGAGCAGGTGCTGCTGCCAGAGATCCCGGGTCCTCCACTGAAGGAACGGGGCGATGGCGATCTGCCCGGTCTTGCCGATGCTCTTCTCGAGGAACTGCAGCTCCTCGAACATCTCCCGGACCTCGGGATCAGGAGCGACGTCGAAGCCGGCCTCCTGCATGAGGAGCGCGCCCTTGGCCTTGATCGAGAGCTCGGCGTGCAGCCGCAGGATGCAGAGCATGTCGGCCACCACCGTGGGCTCGAAGCTCTCCTTGAGCGCCGTCAGGTACGCACCGATGTGCGTGTGCGACACGCGCCCCGACTTCACGATCGCAAGGAGGTCCGCGTCGGTGTCGAACCCGACACCGAGCCAGTTCCGAAGCGTCCTCTCGCTGTGCTTGAAGGCGATGACGAGAACGATCGGGAGGACGATCACGAGTCCCATGACGGTGAGGACGGGGGAGACGAGAAGGTGGTTGAAGGCCGAGTGCACGACGTAGGCGAGTCCGAGCGAGGGCAGGATCACACGCGCGCCCGTCGACACGTACCGTTCGAAGAGCGAGAGCGCGAGGATGCCGAAGAGCGCCGTGGCGCCGCCGTGCATCACCGCCGTGCCGAACCCGCGGAGGATGCACGCGACCGGGCCGAGGGCGAGGCAGACGTTGATGTAGTAGATGTTCTCGACGATCGCGAACCCCGTTCCGACCGCGAAGCCCAGGATCGCGGCGTCGACCGCGAAGGCCACGTGCCGTGACCGGATGAGGTAGATGATGTACGCGGCCTTCAGGACCTCCTCGATGACCGGTCCGCCGTAGCGCGCGTACGTCGTGAAGTCCCACTTCAGGAACTCCATGAGCCACGTGTTGATGGGGAGGCTCAGAAGCGCAATGCCGCAGCCGGCGGCCACGGCGATCAGGATCGCCTTCGGACGGACGAGCTTGAAGCTGTCCATGACGACGAGTGAGACGAGGAAGACGACCACCGGGAGAATGCTCGTGGCGATCTTGATGAGTCCGTTCATTGCTCCTGCCGTCGCTGGATGGGCGCGGGAGGCCACGGGCCGTCGCAGACGCCCTGCTGCCGCGCGGATGTCAACTTCGTCACCGCAGGATCTTCAACGACGCCATCCACTCGTCCTCGGGCTCCCAGCCTTCCTCGCCGGCGATGGCGTAGCCGACGGAGAACGTCGCGGGCTGGGACGAGAACATGACGAGGCGCACGTTCAGCTGCGCGCCGAGGTTCGCGACCTCCTGCCGGTACGGATCGTAGTCGTAGCTCGTGACGATCCCGGAACCGAAGACGGCGAGGCGCGCCCAGTTGAAGTAGAGCCACGGGAATCCCAGCCGCCGGAATCGGAGCGGCGGGAGCGTCCACTCGACCATGCCCTTGGCGTAGTTGCGTCCCGCGATGCTGTTCAGGTCCACGCCCGGGAAGCTGTAGTGTTTCCTGTAGCGATTGACGCCGGTGTGGTCGACCCAGTTGTTCCCGAACCCACCGAAGAAGAAGTTCGCGAACGGGTCGTCCCTGTCGCCAAACGCGCTCCCGAATGACGTGTGGAGCCAGATCGACGAGTGGTCGATCGGCGTCGGTACGCCGAAGGTGAGGTCGGTCCTGACCTGGGGGTAGATCTCGTCCAAGACCTCGGTCCCCGACGCCGCGATCGTCCAAATGAACCCCTTCTCCGCTTCGATCGCACCGATCGTGCTCGTCAGCCGGGCGAAGTTCAGCTGCGCGTTCGCCGTCGTGAAGTCGTCGTACGAGGTCGCGACGTTCTGCGCGGAGGGCATGCGCTCGAGTCCCCAGTAGCGCGTGACCCCCACGCCGTATCCGAGCGTGACGGGAGCGTTGTCGACGAGGCTGCCGTTGTGGCTCAGGCCGAGAGAGTAGCCCTTCCGGCTCGTCTTCGTCGGTCCGAAGAAGTCGTAGAAGTCTGCACGGTTGTAGGCCGCGTTCAGTCTCCAGCGGTTGTAGCGGTACTTGGCGCGGACGTGGAGCCTCTCGTCGTCCGGCAGACTCTCCTCGGGGGAATACGTGGCCGCGAACTCGAGGCTGTGGAGCATGACGGGATCGGAGAGGTTCATCTTGAGACCGACGGCGGTGTAGTCCTTGTAGCCCTCGGCGATCGGGTATATCGACGCCACGCCGATGCTCCCGAGCCCCCGGTAGGTCACGGGCACGAGCGCGAGCGTGTCGATCTCGACCTCGGCGGGCGATCCCAGCATCCAGTCGCGCACGATCGGGTACTCGTCGGCGATGGCCGCCCCGAGGTATCGGATCGGGCTCACGTCCTCGATCGGCTCGTCGGCGATCATGACGGGCAGGAACCCGTCGCCCGTGTAGGTGAACGCGATCAGCGAGTCGCCGCCCGTGGCCGTCGGGCGGAAGAAGCCGGTCTCGGCGTTGGTCAGGGCCTCCATCTCCTTCGTCTCGATGTCGTAGCGGAAGACGTTCGACGTCCCCGTGTAGAACGACGTTCCGTAGAGATAGCGCCCGTCGCGGGAGAAGACGAAGTTCGCGGGCGTGTTGTCCTCGAACTCCCAGAGCACGTCGTACGAGGGATCCCACGCCAGGAGCCTCTCGAGGTCCATCCTGATGAGCCACTGCCGGCCGCTGATCTCGACCAGGGTCCCCGAGAGGTAGCGCCCGTCCGGGGACATGTCGATATCGAAGATGTCCTTACCGTACGGCAGGACGAGGATCTCCTGCCATCGATCGTACGGCGGCGCGAAGCGGACGATGCGCGACTTCCCGTTGTGGTGTTGCACGCCCCAGAGTGACTCGTCGACGCGATTGAACGCCAGGTCGCCCGTCCTCGTGTGCTTCATCAGGATCCGCGTCTTGCCGGTCGTGAGATCCGCCTCGTTCAGGTGGCGCCACCCCCGGCTGTTGTTGGTCGTGAAGAAGATGCGGGAGTTCGCCTCGTCGAAGGCGACGTGCGTGACGTAGTAGGTCGCCGGCGTGGGGATGTCGCAGATCTTCCTCGTCTCGCCGGTCTCGGTGTCGATCTCCGCGATGTGCGCGTACTCGCCGGGGTACTGCACCGCCGAGTAGATCACGTGCTTCTCCGGGAGGTAGAACGACTTCGAGACGGACCCGAGTGCGCGGTTCGAGAGGCTCCGATACTGCGTCGTCGGGTAGAGCTTGATCGAGTCGAGGTTCGCCTGCTGCCACTCGTGCTCCCAGGCCACCCAGCTCCTCCACTCGTCGTCGAGCAGTACGCCGTAGACCCTCCTGAACTGCGACGAGAAGTAGGCGCTCGTTCCCTCGGCACGCCTGTACCAGTCGATGACCTTCTCGGGGCCGTATCGGTGGGCGAGGTAGCTCACGAAACGCGTGCCGTACAGATACGACATCCGGCCGGTCTGGTAGTCGATCGACGTTCCCTCCGACTCCAGCCCGACGATGTCGTAGAAGGGGGTCCCGTCGCGGACCATCGTGCGGAAGACCATCTCGTCGTACCCGCTCTGCGCGCGCCCGATGCCACCGGCCATCCACGTCTCCAAGAAGACGGCGAGGCCCTCGTGGTACCAGCGAGGCGAGTAGAAGCGCGGGCTCGTGAGGTAGCTGTAGACCATCGAGATCGGGTCGTCGGCGGAGGGAGCGACCTTCCCCCGGAAGAGCGTACGGAAGAACCTGTCGGACGGAGCCGGCTGATCGCAGCAGACGACGTGCACGAGCTCGTGGCTCGTCACCCAGTTCATCCGCTCGTTGGTCGGGCAGGTGTCGAAGACGTACTCGAAGGGCTCGAGACCGACCGTGATGTAGTTGTACGGAATCGTCGTCGTCCCGGCGTAGCCGTAGTCATCGAAGTCCTGCAGGGTGATCGTGACGGCCTCGGTCGGGGTGTAATCGAAGAGCGCGCGGTGGAACTGCATCGAGTTTCGAAAACAACGCGTGAGGTGCGGCACGACGTACGAGTGCGCCTCGTCGTAGTAGACGAGGCGGAGGTCGTCGGTGCGGATCTCTCGGTAGTAGAGTCGGGGCTCGTCCGCCTCGTCGGCGCCCGCGGGAGCGGCGAGGAACGGCGAGGCGACGAGGATGATGAGGCAGAGGAGGAGGCAGACCGAGCGGTGTTGGTCGCATCTTCTCTTCATCGTCGGGCTCCCGGTTTGGCGCGCCGACCTGAGATGAACGCAAAACGACGACCTGAGGGAGACGCCGGGTCGGTGCGACGTCTCCCTCGATCTTTCCCGCACTCAATTGCCACGGGACACTCAGTGCTTCTGTCGGACTCCTCCTGCCGCGCTGCGCGCTGCGTCTCGTTCAGCGGATCAGAAGTCCGGCCTCTCCATGCTCTGGTACGTCCTTCCGAGCGTGGCGGCCTGGCTCCGGGCCGGCGCGTTCGCGAACATCCGGGCCTGAGCGTCCACGGGGAGCGCCCGGAACACCGGCATCTGCTCGTTCGCGGGCATCGCGTGGAACGACGCGAGCTGCGCGCTCTCGGGCTGCCGCCTGAAGTGCGCCGCCCTCTCACCGGCCGGCAGGTTCGCGAAGAAGTCCTTCACGAAGCGCTCGGTCTTCCAGGTCGGATTGCGCTCGAGCGAGCTCCGAAGCGCCGACGATGGGAGGCTCCCGAAGAACGGCTCGAGGAACATCGGCTGCTTGTAGACCGGGCTCTTGTGGAGCATCACGGCGCTCTCGCGATCGGGCAGGCGGAAGAACGCCATGGCCTTCTCGCGAACCGGCAGGTTGCGGAACACCTCGATGCTGACAGGCTGCTCGTAGACCGGGCTCCTATCGAAGACCATCTTCTCCTGCTGGAACGGCATCTTCTCGAAGAAGTCGTTGACGAACCGCTCGGACTCCCAGAGCGGGTGCTTCCGGAATGCCGTCAGCATCTCCAGGGCCGGCATGTTCTCGAAGATCGGCTGGAGGCTCATCGGCTGCTCCCAGACCGCGCTCCGCGCCAGGATGACGGCGCTCTCCCGATCTGGCATCGCCGCGAAGGCGAGGGCCTTCTCGCGAACCGGCAGGTTCCGGAACATCTCCAGCCCCTCGGGCTGCTCCCAGACCGGGTTCTTCTCGATGTAGGCGACGTTGACCGGCTGCTTGTAGACCGGGCTCCTCTCGAGGATCGCGAGCCCCTCGGGCTGCTCCCAGACCGGGCTCTTCGCGAGGACGGCCTTGATCTCCGAGGACGGCAGATTCCCGAAGAACGGAACCAGGAACATCTCCTGCTTGTAGACCGGGCTCTGGTAGAGGATCATGGCGCTCTCGCGGTCGGGCATCGCCGCGAACACGAGGGCCTTCTCGGAGGTCGGCAGGTTCCGGAACATCGCAACCGCTTCGGGCTGCTCGTGGACCGGGCTCTTCTCAAAGAAGGGAACATTGACCGGCTGCTTCCAGACCGGGCTCTTCTCGAGCATCGCGAGCCCCTCGGGCTGCTCCCAGACCGGGCTCTTCTCGAGGATGGTCCTGATCTCGGACGACGCCAGGCCCTCGAAGAAGGGCACCAGGAACAACTCCTGCTCCCAGACCGGGCTCTGGTAGAGGATCATGGCGCTCTCACGGTCCGGCAGACGCTTGAAGATGAGCTCCTTCTCCGACTGCGGCAGGGCGGCGAAGAACGCCTCGAATCCCGGTTGATCCCAGACCGGCTTCCTCTCGAAGAACGGAATGCTGACCGGCTGCTTCCAGACCGCGCTCTTCTCGAGAATCTCGAGTCCCTCGGGCTGCTCCCAGACCGGGCTCTTCTCGAGGATCGTCAGGATCTCCCGGTCGGTCATGGCGTCGAAGAAGGGCACCAGGAACAACTCCTGCTCCCAGACCGGGCTCTGCAACAGAAGATCGAGTCGAGCCTGCTCCGACAGGTTGTCGCTGAAGTTCTGCTGGAAGTCCGCGCTCTGCCAGACCGGGCTGTTCCTGAGGATGACGGCGCTCTCCCGATCGGGCAGCCGCTCGAAGGCGATCATCTTCTCCGACGCCTTCATGTTGTGGAACACGTCGATGTCCTTGGGCTGCACCCAGACCGCGCTCTTCTCGAGGATGGTCTGGATCTCCTGCGAGGTGAGTCCCTCGAAGAACGGCACGAGGAACATCTCCTGCTTCCAGACCGGACTCTGCTTCATGAGGTCGACGAACTCGCTCGCTGGCATGTTCGCGAAGAAGTCCTTGATGAACCGCTCGTTCTTCCAGAACGGGGTCCTGGCCATCATCTCAGCACGTTCGCTCTCGGGGAGGCTCTCGAAGTACTGCACGAGATCCGTTCGCGAGGATCGCGGCCTGCTCGCGCTGCGTCAGGGCGCCGAACATCGAGCTCATGTCCGAGTAGTTCGCCCGACGGAAGAACGACGCACGGTCGGAGACCTGCGTGCGCGACATGAGCAGCTGGATCTCGTTCTGGTTGCAGCGACCGAGGGCGTCGGCCCGCTCGAGCCTGTTGGCCTGCTCGAACGCCAACGCCTTCTGCTGGGTCGTGAGTGCCCCGAAGAACGGCACGATGAACATCTCCTGCTTCCAGACCGGACTCTGCTTCATGAGGTCGACGAACTCGCTCGCCGGCATGTTCGCGAAGAAGTCCTTGATGAACCGCTCGTTCTTCCAGAACGGGGTCCTGGCCATCATCTCAGCACGTTCGCTCTCGGGGAGGCTCTCGAAGTACTGCACGAGATCC
>JALGVU010000096.1 GCA_025774545.1 bacterium
TCGTCGTCCTTGACCTTGATCTGCGCCGTGTCGAGAAGCGCCTCGGTCATGTCGTCGATGAACCAGTCGTTGAAGCCCTCCCACGTGTGGTGTTCCCACGTCGTTCCGGCGTCGCCGGACGGGATGCCGAGCTTCTGATGGTTCAGGAAGTAGCCGCCCCAGTGCTCGCCGTTGGCGTCCTCCGGGTCGTTCTGCGCCGCGTGCATGATCGCGAGCCAGGCGTTCCCGGCGAACGCGTCCCAGTCGTCCGTCTTCGTGCGCCACTGGGCCGTCGCGAACCACCAGCCCGGATCCTCGTCGATGAACCCGGCGGGATCCAGGACGCACTCCTCGAGATCGTCGGAGGCGAGATACAGGTTGTAGCGGTCGCCCGTGGGCTCGGGCGCGTCGCCCCAGTAGTCCCAGAAGCCGACGAGCTTCGGAGCGCCGCTGATGTCGATCGGCGGGCTCACGAGCCACGTGTACTCGTTGTCGACCATCTCGCTCGTGAACGGATCGACCGGCACGTACATCCACGAACCTGCCGGGCGGTCGCTGCACGTGAAGCTCCGGCCGGTCTCGAAGTCGTACTCCTCGCCGAACTGACCGCGCCAGAACACGACGCCCGTCTGGTTTGCCGGCTCGGTATCGTCGTGGACCCAGCCCATGTTCCCGGACTCGGAGTTGTCGAGCCAGAAGATGCCGCCCGGGCCCGTCAGCTTGATGTTGTCGAGCTGCCAGGCACCGTCCACGACCGAGTTCTGCGGCGGGTTGGCCGGCGTGTCCTGCGCCGAGTATGCCACGTCCGACTCGAAGCGGAACCTGAGATCGAACGCCACTCCGGCGTACGCCGAGATGTCATGGGTCTGGTGGCCCGGCGGCTCGTCCCAGTCCCACGACTTCCCCGGGAGACCGGCGAAGCCCGTGTTGTTCGCGTAGTAGATCTCGTCCCAGGTCGCGCCGCCGTCGGTCGAGATCTCAACGTACCCGTAGTCGTAGTCGTGCTCCATCGCGTACCGCTGGTCCCAGTCGAGGGTCAGCGGATCGCCCGGGTTCGTGTTCGCCTCGACCTCGGGGAAGTTCCTCTCGAGGACCATGATCCACTGGTTGCCGTAGCCGCGCGGCTGGCGCCAGCACTGGTTGTACGTGCCGCACCACCACGTGGTGTCTCCCAGGTGCGGGAGGTTCTTCATGTGGATGGTGTCCTTGTGCCAGGCGTTCGGTCCCCCGAGCGTGCCGCTACGGTCGTACGCGGTCCATCCGGCGTTGTCGCCTTCCATGTCTGAGAAATCCGCGTCGAAGATCCAGAACGTATCGAGTCTGGCGCCCCTCGTGCCTGCGTCGCTCGACGTCGTGGCTTGGTACTCCAGCTCATCCGCCGAGGACAGGATCTCCAGATCCATCGCCGAGACTCCCACGGCCGCGAGCGCCACCATCGCGCACGCCAGGAGCATGACAAACAGCCCACACTTCATACGAGCTCCCCCTTCGCTCTGTCGTAGACCCTGCTCATCCATCGCTATCGCGCATCATCGTTCCAGAGGCCACGCTGAGTATACCACGGCCGACCGTCCTTGACAAGCGCAGTCACGGGGCGCCGAGGTGTGCCGCTGCGAACTGCCGAGGCGGGCCGCGCGGGACTCCCGGGGCCGAGGCCGCGAGACGGACCACTCCGGATTCACGCGGCCGTGACGCGACGACGGGGGACCGCGAACGGTCCCCCGTCGACAACGGGCTCGTTTCGAGCGCCGTTACTTGAGCATGACCATCTTCCGAGAGGACACGAACTCCGGCGCCGTGATGCGGTAGAAGTAGACGCCGCTGGCGCACCTCTCGCCCGCGTCGTTCGCGCCGTTCCAGACCACGGTGCCCGCCGCGCCCGCCTCAAGCTCGGTGTCGAGGAGGGTACGGACGACCTTCCCAGCGACGTTGTACACCTCGATCGTCACGGGGCCGGACTCCCTGATGCTGTAGGCGATCTTCGTGACCGGGTTGAACGGGTTCGGGAACGCCTGGCTGAGCGAGTTCCTGTGCCCGCCGTCGACGACTCCGTCCGGGTCACCCGTCGCGCTCTTGTCGAAGTAGTCCATGATGTTCTGCATGAAGTTCGCGCGGTCGGCGACACCCGTGTGGTAGTAGCCCTCAGGGGTGTAGTTGGCGGAGCCACCGTCGTAGGTGCCGTCCATCATGAACTCCATGCCGAAACCGAGGTTGACGGTCTGGTACCCGTACGACGGGTGCGTGTACGCAACGCCGGCCGGCAGGCGCGAATCGTCCTGCTTGATGTAGTCGGCCACGATCTCGGTTCCGCCGAGGCCCGGATACGGCTCGATGACATCGAAGTAGTTCAGGACCGGGCAGCCACCCCGAAGGATGCACTCGCCGTCGTCGTGGTCCATGAACGTGAAGCCGCCGGCGTGATTCTCGAGGCCCGGGATGCTGTCGACCGTCACCGCCCCGACCTCGTCGGCGACGTAGCGCGTCGCCAACCACGTCTCGTAGAACTGGAGCGTCTCCTTCCCGGCGTCCATCAGCTCGAAGCCGATGTCGTTGCCGGTGAGCAGGAGGTTCCGCTCCCTGTCGTACGCGGTGGACGCGTTCAGCCAGCCGATCAGGTTGCCCTGGTCGACGGGCTTGACCGTGTAGGCATTGAACTCGTTGACGAACCAGATCTGGGTGTCGTAGTACTTCATGCCCGCGCTGTCGGGGCCGTTCGACTGATCGGTGCTGCCGGACGGGACCTCGACGTCGTAGACCTCATACTCGTACCCCAGAATCGCCAGCATCTCCTGATAGTAGAACTCCGCGTGGTACCGCTGCAGCGGTCGGTATTGGCTGTATCCGCTGCGATAGCGGGCCTCGCCCGGAGTCGTCCGCCCGTGCTTGTCGACGAGCAGGATGCCCTGGGTTGCGAGCGTCGCGTCGATCGGCAGGATCGACATCTCGAACCACCGGTCGGGCGCGTCGCTCGGCAGCGTCGCAACCGAGCCTACGCCGTCGATCGCCTCGTAGTAGTACTTGATGACGCTCCCCGCCGTCATCTCGTCGGCGGGCGGCGGCGCAAACCACCAGTCGCTCTGTGCCTCCTCACGACGGCAGGGGTACGCGCTCCACGTCAAACCGTCGTCGTTCGACGCCATGACGTGCGCCTCGACGATGTCGTCGTCGTCCTTGATCTTGATGCGGGCCGTGTCGAGCAGGGCGTCGGTCAACTGGTAGTCGAACCAGTCGTTGAACGAGTTCCACACGTCCGTGGTCCACGACGTGCCCGCGTCGCCCGACGGAATGCCGACCCTCTGGCGGTTGAGGATGATGCCCGCCCAGAGCGGTCCGTTCGGCGGCTCGTCGTTCTGCTCGGCCCACAGGATCGCGAGCCACTCGTTCCCGGCGAACGCGTCCCAGTCGTCGTAGCGGATCCTCCAGCCGGGATCGCCGTACCACCAGCCCACAGACTCTTCGACGAAGCCCGCCGGGTCGGTGACACACTGGTAGAGGTCGTTCGACGCGAGGTAGAGGTTGCAGATGGTGTTCGAGGTCCTGGGCATGTCGAGCCAGAAATCCCAGTGGCCGACGAGCTTCGCAGCGCCGCTGATGTCGATCGGCGGGCTCATGAGCCACGAGAACTGGTCGAGGACCATCGTGCTCGTGAACGGGTCGACCGCGGCCATCATCCAGCCCTGCCGGTCGTCGCAGGTGAACGGACGGCCCGTCTCGAAGTCCTCGTCGAAGATGCCGCGGGTGAACGTCACGCCCGTCTGTCCCGAGGCTACCACGTCGTCGTGGACCCAGCCCATGTTCCCTGACTCGGAATCGTCGAGCCAGAAGACTCCGCCCGGGCCCGTCAGCTTGATGTTGTCGAGCTGCCAGGCGCCGTCCTTGACCGAGTTCGCCGGAGCGTTGTTGTACTGGTCCTGCGACGAGTACGCCTCGTCCGACGCGAAGCGGAACCTGATGTCGATCGCGAGCCCCGCATACGCCGACAGATCGTGCGTCTGGTGACCGTGCGGCACCTCGTCCCAGTCCCACGACCTCCCCGGAAGACCGGCGAAGCCCGTGTTGTTTGCGAGGTAGATCTCGTCCCAGTTCGCGCCGCCGTCGGTCGAGATCTCGACGTACCCGTAGTCGTAGTTGTTCTCCATGGCGAAGCGCTGATCCCAGTCGAGGGTCAGCGGGTCGCCCACCTCTGTGTTGGCTTCAATCTCGGGGAAGTTCCGCTTGAGGACCTGCACCCAGTCGTTGGCGTAACCGCGCGGCTGGCGCCAGCACTCGTTGTACGTGCCGCACCACCATGTGGTGTCGCCGAGGTGCGGGAGGCTCCTGATGCGGATGGTATCGTGGTGCCAGTAATTGTCCGACGCCAGTGTGCCGCTCCGGTCGAACGACGTCCAGTTGGCGTTCGGGCCCTCGAGATCCTCGAAGTCGGCGTCGAAGATCCAGAAGGTGTCCAACCTGGCCCCTTCCATGCTGCGGGTGGGTGGCGCGGAGTCATCGAAGTAGGGCATGGCGCTCACCTTGAGCTCCGCGTCGACGCCCTTCCCTGAGGCCCCGCTCACGGCGATCAGGAGCAGCATCCCGACCGCCACCATGATCAGTGATCGTCTCTTCATTCGCTCTGTCCCCCATTGCAGGCCGAAGGTGGTCCAGCTCACCCTTCGCGCTCGGCTTCCCACTCCTCCTCGACCCCGCCCTCTGCTCAGTGGTCGGGAGGCACGCCGCCACGGCCTCGCCCGCTCGCTGCGGTACGAGTGAGTTGCCTGATGTCCTTTCTGCGCAATCCCAGTGAAGCAGTTGAAGGCGGGCGGGTTCCAATGGACAGAAAAACCCGTCCACAAGATCGGGCGATCTTGCACGGGTCATGGCCTCCGCGACAGCGCGTCGCGCCCGGCCCTATTTCCCGACTCGGCGCTAGTATACCACTAGAAGAGGGGTGCTGACAAGGGATTCCCGGCGCGGCTCACCCGGTGCGCGGGGGTGCCCCGGGCGACAGGCCCCGGGCGACGGGCCTCGGGCGACGGGCCTCATGGGACGTGCCCGCCGAACTTGTGGGGTCTTCTCCAGGGCCGGCGAGGGCCCTCCCCCCGCCCAAAGCGAAAGGGAGCAGGCCCAAAGGCCCGCTCCCCTTCTGTCCCCATCAGACGAGATGTCCTCCGGTCGAACCTAACGATACAGGGCCTTGATGCCGCCCCACGTCGAGTCCTCGGTCGAGGAGAACTCCTCGCCGCCGAGCTTGACCCACTTGATGTACCAGCCTGGATACTGGACCGAGCTGTCGTTGCCCCAGAAGAAGCCGATCCAGATCTCCTGGCCCACGTACGCGGAGACGTCGAAGCAGTCGCGCAGGAAGGCCGTGTTGTACTGATGGCCGCTGAAAACCTGCTCGGACGGGATGCACATCGGAGACGCGTTCGTGCTCTGATCGTAACCGCGGTTCGGCGTCGCGAGCGTCCAGGTGGCGCCGGCGTCGGTCGAGATCTTGACGTTGCAGCCGTCGAAGCTCGCCTCGGTGTCGTAGTAGTGGCAGAGCTCGAGGCACGTGCAGTTCTCGTCCAGGAAGAACGGTCCGATCATCGCGATCTCGCCGCCGCTGACCGGGTAGTTGCCGCCGATGATCGTCCCGAGGACGTGCGTCACCGGAACGTCGTCGCAGGCGATCGGCGGGGTGAGGGTCGGCGTGCCCCACTGCCAGACGGGGGCGCCGCCGCACGGCAGCGCCACGAACCCGCCGTCCCACTCGTTGAAGTCGATGAAGTGGCAGACGTACGGGAACGGGCAGCAGTCAGGCTGCGGGCACTCGCACTCCTGGCAGTCGATCGTCAGCGTGAAGTCGCTCTCCGAGGCGTAGTAGCCGTCGACCACGATGTAGTACGTTCCGGGCTCGAGGCAGTCTGTCGTGAAGTAACTGTCTCCGAACTCGATGCAGTCGGCCTCATCGCAGCTTCCGAGGAAGAAGATGTCGAGGTCGTCCGTCATGTCCGTGATCGTGCCGGTCACGATCATGCACTCCGGTCCCGGCACGACGAACTCGTAGACGACCTCGCCGCCGCTCTCGAGCCAGGCGACGCACGCGTACGCCTCGACGTTGTTGGGGGCGCCGATGTTCGTGCCCGAGATGATGTCGCCGCAGAACACCTGGTACGCGTTGGTGCAATCCAGGAGCTGCCGCGTTCCACCCTGAGGCTGCACGAAGGGCTTCTCCTTCTCAGCCAGGGCGCCCGTCGCGAGTCCCAGGATCAGCACGACCGCAAGAAAGACAGTTGCCAGCCGCATGTCACTCACTCCTTAGCTAGGGTCCACAACCACAGTCACACGGTTACGCCATTGAACGTGTGCCGCCCCCACCTCCTTTCTGAACGAGTGCTCATTATAGATGTACGGATGGACTATGTGCCAAACAGCCAGTCTACCGAAGACGGCGTTCCTCCGCAAGAAGTTTCTTGTGGCAAGAGGCAACGCTAGGGGCCTCACGCGGAGCGTGGTCGTGCGTCGCGCGTTGGGCGGCCGGACGGGTGTGTGGCGGTTGGTCTCCGCTGGAGTGGGCGGGCGGACGGGACGGGATCGGGGCGATGCGGCTGGACGGGATTTGGGTTGTGCCGGCGGGGCGTCCCGGACGACGCGGGTAGTGTGCCCGAAAAAGGAAACGGGGGCGGGCGAATCGCCCGTCCCCCGTCTCCCGCGTGGTCACTCGCCTAGCGGTACTTCGACTTGATCGATCCCCACGTCCGGTCCTCGGACGGCGAGACCTCGGATCCGCCGATCTTGATCCACTTGATGTACCAGCCCGGGTAGAAGACCGAGCTGTCGGCGCCGAAGTCGAGGGCGACCATGATCTCCATGCCGATGTAGTCGGTGAGATCGAAGCAGTCCCTCAGCCAGGCGGTCTGGAACTGGTGGCCCGTGAAGATCTCCTGCCCGGCGATGCAGGGCGAGCCGTAGCTGGAGCCGACGTCGTCGTAACCGCGCTGCGGCGCGACGACCTGCCAGGCGCCTCCGGCGGTCGAGACCTTGACGTTCCCGCCGTCATACCCGGCCTCGGTGTCGTAGTAGTGGCAGAGCTCGAGGCAGTAGCAGTTGTCGGTGATGAGGAACGGCCCGACGATGAGCCGCTCGCCGCACTCGACGTAGTCGCCGCCCAGGACCGTGCCGAGGACGTTCGTCACGGGGACGTCGTCACACGCGACCGGCGGGACTCCGGGCGTGGCCAGCGCGCCGTGCTCCCAGGCAGGACCGCCGCCCTCGCAGGGCTCGGTCACGTAGCCGTAGGGCTCGATGTTGAAGTCGAGCACGTAGCAGTCGTAGGGGGTCGGGCAGCAGGGCGGCGTCGGGCAGTCGCACACGGCGCAGGTGACGTCGAGCGTGAACGTGCCGGTCGCGCCGTTGTACCCGTCGACGACGATGTAGTACGTGCCGGGGACGAGGCAGCTCGTCGTCGCGGACGAATCGCCGTAGGTTAGGCAGTCGGCCTCGTCGCAGCTGCCGAGAATGAACACGTCGAAGTCGGCCGTCATGTTCGAGAGCGTCGCGGTGACCTGATAGCAGGTGTTCTCGAGCGTGAGGGCGTAGACCAGCTCGCCGCCGCTCTCGACCCACAAGGTGCACGAGTACTGCTCCACGTCATTCGGAGCGCCCGTGTTGTTGCCGTCGACCGTGGCGGGGCACGTGATCGTGACCGCGTTCGTGCAGTCGAGGAGTCCTCTCGTTGGGCACTGCCAAGTCTCCGACCACTTCATCGGCTTGTCGGCGACCGCCGCGGTCGCGAGCGCCATGACGGTCACGACTATCAGAAGGCTCGTTGCCAAACGCATCGCATACTCCTTGTGTGTTGTGTGAGTGCTTCCCTCGAACGGTGAGTGAGGTCTGCGAGCGACCTCCACTGCGTGCCTGCGATCACCCCCTTCCCGACTCGCGGCACGCTCTTCGTGCGACCCGTGCGCCTCGCGCGTTCAGGAGCGCCACCGCCCCCCAGCCGGAGGGCCCCGGGTGCATCCCCGGGTGAGGAATAGCCAGAATCGGGCCAGACCTGCGCGCGTGAGCGTCTGCGGGAGATTCCGTGGGAGGCGCCGGGGCCTCGGCATGACGAGGAGTCGAGTGTGTGTTCGCGTGTCAAGATGGAACGTGGGACGACGAGAGGAAACGGTCTGCGGGGCGGCGACGTTCGATGATGCCGCGGCCCGCGGCTGAGGTCCGCGCCCGGCGCGTGATGCCGCAGCGGTTTGAGGCGAAGGGCTCCCTACGCGGGCTCGACCTCGAGCGTGAGGATCTCGTGCGGGCGGAGCGTGATCGCGACGCGGTGCTTCCCGGCCGTCTCGCACGCCTCCCCGCGGTCCTCGAGGAGGTCCGTTCGCCAGACCGACCGCACGGGGATGCCGAAGGCGAGCGTCTCCTCGACGGGTCGGTCGGTCAAGTTGCAGAGGCGCACGACGATCGTCTCCCTCAGGTCGTGCGCCTTGAGCGCGCTCACGCGCGTGAGAGCGGTCGACGTGGAGACGAGCCCCAAGCGTCCGGGGACGTGTCCGTCGACGACGCCCTGCTTCGAGAGAGGCGGAACTCGGTAGCGTCGGGAGAGCGTCTTGATGCCTGCCGTGAGGTGGTCGCCACGGAACGGCACGACGGCGTACTCGAAGCGGTGTGACCCAACGCACTGCGCGTCGGGCGTGGGAAGGGTCGGTCCCGCGTTCGAGAACCTGCGCGTGGCGAAGTCCTCGCGCGATAGCCAGCCGACGGCTCGGAGGAGCGTGAGGTGCAGCGTCGCGCGTCCCGCCTCGTCCCGCGTCGCCTCGATCTCGGGAAGCCCCTTCGCGAGGAGCGCCAGGCCGCGCTCTCCGTCCTGAACGAGCGAGAACTCCTGCTGCGGCCGAGTCCTTGGCGGCGGCTGAACCCAGTCCTCCCCCCCCGGATCGCGGAACGGACGCTCGTGGATGCAGAAGTGCCCGTCCGAGACGAGGGTCTCGGTCGCGACCGGTGTCGGGAAGACGGCGCGAAGCCGATGGTCGAGAGCGCGGTTCTCGAAGAGGAGCTCGAGCTCGATCACGGGGTTCCGGTGTCTCAGGCGGACTCTCGTCCTCGCGCGGCAGTCGATGCGCTCGCGCGTCCTCGATCGCCTGTCGGTCGCGATCGACGCGGGGAGCGCGAACGTGAACTCCGCCTCCAGGCGTCCCGCGAGGCCGCCCGGCTCGAGGATCCTGACGTTTCCCGCAGAGCCTTCCGACGTGACGGTCTCGGTCGCCTCGCACGGCGAGTAGTCGTACTCGTCCCCGACGTCCTCGGTGTCCTCGAGGCGGTTCAGGCCCGCGAGGGTCTCGCCGGTCGCCCTGTCGAGCACGTCGATCGTGCCGTCGGGGTGGAGGCGCACGGTGCCGTCGGGGTGGAGGCGCACGCGGTAGAATTCGTTCTCGATCGTGTCGCCGACTGTCGTCACGTAGCTTGGCGCCGCTTCCCTCTCGTCGCCCGACCGTTTCCTCAGGAAGTACTGCGCGTGTCCGACGGGCGGAAGGTCCTTCGCCACGAAGCGCACGGTGGCGAAGAGGTCGGGGGAGTCGAGCTCGTGCTCTCCCCTGACGATCCCACCGCCGAACCGCTCGAGGTACGAGCGGAACCTGTCGACCACGAGGTCGTAGAAGAGCTCGGACCGGTAGTCGACGCCCCAGAGCTGCTGGACGTAGGTGCGGTCGACGACCTCGAACGGGACGGCGCGTCCGGTTTCGTCGAAGAGCGCGAGCTCCTCGACGTCGATGTCGGCGGGGCGGAAGACGAGAAGCCGCTCGACGACCTCCGTGCGCCACTCCGGAAGCGGATTGGCCACGCAGATCACGGTCTCGCCGTCGCCCTCGGGGGTCGTCGCGAACGACGGGGCGAGCCACTCGAGCGCGTCCCTGAGGAGCTGCTCCGCCGTCTGAACGACGCCCTCGAAGCGCGGGATCATCTCGCGGTGGACCTCATCGGTGCTGCAGCCGCAGATCGAGTCGTGCGGGTGGTTCTTGAGGAGGAGTCTCCAGGCGTAGTCGATCGCGCCCCGCGGGTACGGCCGGCCGTGAACGAAACGGCAGTAGGTCGCCACCGGCTCGAGGTAGTCCGCGAGGAGCGTCTGCGCGGTGTCGTTCAGTTGCTTCAGCGGCATGCGCGCCGACCAGACGCCTGAGAGTATGTGGTGGAGCTTGCCGCCCAGGAGCTCGCCTGCGAAGGTCTTCGTCGAGGGCCCCGACGCGCGCAGGGCCTCGACGTAGGCCTCGAGGCCCGCGTGGTGGAACGTCGTTTCCGGGAACGCGGCGCGGAGGGCAGCGAGCACCGGCCCGAGGTCTTTCTGGGGCGGG
>JALGVU010000355.1 GCA_025774545.1 bacterium
TCTGCGCGGCCGTGACGTCGGTGTACCCGTAGTGCGTTCCACCGGTCGCGTTCACCGTGTAGGCCGCGGGGAAGTGCAGGCGGACCTCGGTCTCGCCGAAGTACTCGGTGACGATGCCGCAGAAGGTGACGTCGTCGCCCTCGTTGATGTCACCCTCGAACCCGAGCGTCGAGTAGATCCCGACCCCCTTGAACGGACCGGTCCCCTCGTGGATGTAGAGCTTGGTCTCGCCGTAGATGCCCGACCCTGCCGTCACGATTCCGCGGACGTTGACCGTCTCACCGACGAGCGGCGACGGATCCCGCGATCCCTCGGCCACCGGCACGGTCTGGATCGCCTCGATGGTCGTCGTCGCATCGACGACGCACGTGTACGGATCGCCGAATCCCTCCGCCGGATGGTCCATCGCGACCCCGCCGTCGTCGACGGCCCGCATGAAGTAGTCGACGCGCGCCCCAAAGACAGGCTGCGCGGGGATCGTTGCCGTGTAGTCCAGGTCGTTGTCGCTCGCCGCGGGCAGCTTCGACCAGCTGCCGCCGTCGACCCTGTAGTAGACCATGACCGAGTCGACCGCGCTCTCATCCGTGACGCGACCGTCGATCACGATCGGCGACGTCACGGTCGGTGGCGTCGGCGAGTAGATCACGTAGCGAACCTCGGGCGGTCTGTTCGTGGTGTTCACCGCTCCCGGCGTCGGCGCTCCGAGCGCGAAGTCGACGTTGCTGTTGTTCGTGTCGGTGTTCGACGCGTCGCGACCGAGCGAATTCCCGAGCGGCGGGATGCCCGGGAAGGAGTTCCAGTCGAGCCCGTCGTCGCCGAAGCACGGATCTTCCCAGCACGCGCTGCCATGTCGGTACTCGACGAGATCGACCGGATTCGATGGTAGCAGGAGGCTCGAGTTCAGATACAGGACGTCGGACTGGCTGTACGTCTGGCACGTCATTCCCCGTCCCCTTCCACCGACCAGCTGGATCTCGTCGCTGTACTCGGGATCCTGGTCGTAGTCGAAGAGGATCAGGTTCTCGACGTCGGGGTGATCGGTGTCCACGAAGTGCGCGAACTCGTCGTACATCTCGAAGTCGGGCAGGAACCCGAAGACCTCGAAGAAGCCGTCGTCGCCGTCCCCGCCGTCCTTCGCAACGACCACGTATTCGCCCGGCGCGATCGTCGCCTCCTCGGGGAAGTACCACCGATCCTCACCGCCGCACGCCATGTCGAACTCGACACCCGTCAACGTCCAAGCGTAGAGACCGATCGTCACGTCGGTCGGGTTGTAGATCTCGATGAACTCCGCGCCGTCGTAGTAGTAGGGCGGGTTCGGGTAGATCTCGTTGATGACCAGGCTGCTCGTCACCGTCAGGGACACCTCCAAGTTCATGACCGGCATATTCGAGGCGTCCGAGATGATCATGATGAACGAGTTGTGCTCCCCGATCGCCATCTCCCGTGCACTCGCGCACACCGACAAGGTCTCGAACTGACCACCCGGAACCGAGCCCTCCAGAGGAGTCGTTGTGTGCCACGACGCATTGTCGAACGCATTCCAGTCCAGGAACCCGACCGCGGTGTTGTGGATCTCAAGCGGCTGGCACTCCTCTGCGCCCTGCGGCAGCTCGAACGACAGCTCTGTCGGGACGACTTCGATCTGCGGGATGCCGATGCAGCCCTGCCCCAGGGCGCCCACGAGGCCGCAGCCGTCGGCGTCGAGGCAGGGCGACGAATCGAAGAGGTCATGGTCCTCGTAGCAGAATTGCGGGTCCGCGGAGAAGTTGCCGTCCATGCCGTTCTGTCCCGCGAGGCAGCCGACGTAGTCGCCACCCTCGTTCCCGTAGACGTCACAGCACGAGAGCGTGACGGTCCCGGTACCCAGGCACCTGACCGCAGGGCCGTCCCCGCTGAACGCGATGATGCAGCGGTCGAGCGTCGCAGACGCCGGCGAACGTCCTTCCGTGTAGCTCTCGCACGTGATCGCTCCTCCCACGCCATTGGAGTTGTCCGCGATCGTGCAGTTCGTCAGCACGGGCTCCGAGCCGGCGCCACAGTAGACCCCGCCGCCGGAGACCGTCCCCGTGTTCTCGGACAACACGCAGTCGATGATCGTCGGCGACGACGCTGCGATGCACGAGATCCCGCCTCCGTGGTCTGCCTGATTTCCCCGAATGATGCAGTCCTCGATGATCGGAGACGAGTCATATGCAAGGAGGCCACCTCCGTGTACGAAGGTGCCGTTGGCGCCCATGATCGTGAACCCGGAGATGACCGTCGACGCGTCGCAGCCGTCGCAGGTGATGCCCCGCAGCCAGCCGCCCACGTCGAGGATCGTCGCCGCAGGTCCGTCATCGCTCATCAGGGTGACGCCGTTCACCATATCGAGCGGGAAGGTCTCGCCGTTGGTGTCGAACGCGTACGTGCCGGGCCCGACGAGGACCGTGTCCCCTGCGGCCGCGGCCTCGAGCGCGCCCCCGATGTAGTCGAAGTCGCCCGGGACGTGCCACGTCCTGGGTCCAGACGGACAATCGCCCTCGGGCGGCGGGACCCAGAATCCAGCGTGACCCGCGGGGTCGAGCCGCACGCACCACTCGTCGAGCGCGGAGTTGCAGTCGGCGACCGCGCGGCCATCGGTCAGATGCGGGACAAGCTCTATGATCCCCGGCGGGCCCAAGTACATGTACTGGACCCTCGCCGCGACCACGACGCCGTCGACGTCCGGATACGAGCACGGGGCGCCGACGATCTGCCAGCCGACACCGTCCTCTGGGTTTCCGAGGTCGATTCCGTTCGGGAGCAGGTTTTGCGCAAGCAGGAGGGCTCCACCGAATGTCCGGTTGAACTTGAGGGCGGCGGCGGTCATCCCGCCAC
>JALGVU010000356.1 GCA_025774545.1 bacterium
CGCCCGTCTTCCCGGCGACGCGGATGTCGCACGTCTCGCAGTAGATGCCGCAGGGTCCGAGCATCTCGAGGTCGATCTTCGTCATCGTCCACTCCTCCCGGCTCGCACGCGGCGAACTCGGCCGGCTCTCCGCCGACCACTCGCGAGCGGCGGTCGCCTGCCACCGCCCGCCGTCGCGCCGTCGGACAGAACCCGTTCCCAGGCGCTCCCAGTCTACCGCGTCGTCAGGCGTCCTCGGTCTACCACGCCCTCAGGCGTCCTCAGTCTACCACGCCGTCAGCGGCTCCCCAATTCCTCACTCAGCATGTCGATCATGAGCTCGGCGTTGTTCGCCGCGTGGCCCGCGTGGCAGTTATTGAAGAACGCGTAGACCTTCTTGACCTTCTCCTCGAGCGTGAGGAGCTTACCCGCCCACTCCGAGAGCTCCTCGGTGTTGTAGTCGTAGTCGTACCGGTCCCCGCCGCCCTTTCCCCACCAGTTCTTCGCGTTACGCCCGTGAAACCGCACGTAGCCCGTGTCGGTCGTCGCGGCCACCACGGGGGGCACGAGGCCCTTCAAGCTCGGCTCGTCGACGGCGCAGTAGCCGATCTCTTGGTCGCGCAGGAGCTCGAAGGTCGCGCGCTCGATCCACGAATCATGACGGAACTCGACGAAGAGCGGGTCGCCGCCAAACTGCTTCCGCAGGAAGCGTAGATGCTCCTGGGCGTCCGTGTCGTTCTTGAACTTCCAGGGGAACTGGGCGAGATAGCCGCCGAACTTCCCCGCACCTTTGAGCGGCTCGACCGACTGGATGAACGCCCGGTACATCGTAGGATCGTCCTCGATCTCGTGGGTCATGCCCTTGTAGAGCTTCACCACGAACTCGAACCCCGGCGGGGTCTTCGCCTCCATGCGCTCGAACATCCGCGCGTCGGGCACGCGGTAGTAGCTCGAGTTGATCTCGACGACGTCGAAGTGATGGACGTACGAGTCGAGCATCTTCCCTCGCGACGTGCCGGCAGGATAGAACGTACCGACCCAATCCGCGAAGCTGTAGCCGGACGTGCCGATCCGGATCTTGCCTTGAGCCCCAAGCCGCTTCACGTTCGGGGGCACCGCGCGGCTGTCGTACGCGCCAGCCGGATCCGCGAGCGAGCCGTCACGCGCGGGCTCGCGCTCGCCGAAGAGATCTCCCTGAGTGCCGTTGTCCTGCCTCACCGTCGTCTCCTGTCACGCGGGGCGTGTGGGGTACTCGTGCACGATGCGTGTGGGGTCCTCCTGCGCGCCGCCCTACTCCTTCCCGGCGCGCTTCCGATCCTCGAGATCCTGGTGGCGGAGCATGTCGAACGGGCTCGACGACAGCCCCGGTGGCAGCGGCACCGTGTCGAGGTTGGGCGCGGCGTCGTGCCAACCGGCCATGAGCGACTGATTGGCCCGCTCGCCAGACCCGACGCCCATTCTGAGGAACCGCGGCTCGGAGACCCGCCGGCTGCCCGTCGTCGACGACCACGTCTTCGCGTCGTGCCGGATGAGCCGGGCGCGCGTGATCGCGTGCTCCCCGAACTTGTCGCGGATCGCGTCGATCGCCGCCAGGAGTTTCCTGTGCGAGTCCTCTTCCCTCTGACGGAAGAGATCGATCTGAAGCACCTCGGGAATCCTCACGAGCCCAGAGCAGTTGACGCCCACCAGGCGGATCGCCTGGCCGGGCCGCCAGTGCCGGTGCATGAGGTCCCGCGCGACCCGATAGATGACGCGCTCCTCGTCGGTGTAGAACTCGATCTTCTTCTGCCTTCCGACCGAGTCGAAGTCCGAGAACCTGAGCCGCATCGAGATGACGTTTCCGAGGTAGCCCTTCTTCCGCATCCGGCGCGCGACCTGATCGCTGAGCCTCAGGAGCACCCTCTCCGCCTCCGCGATGTCCCAGGTGTCGGCGGGAAGCGTGTGCTCGTGCCCCATCGACTTGACGGGCATGCCCTCGAAGTACGGCGTCACCGGGGTGTCGTCGCGACCGACCGCCATCATGTGGAGGATCTCGCCCATGATGCCGAAGCGACGCCTGAGCATCGCCACGGGAAAGGCCGCGAGCTCGCCGATCGTCGTCACCCCCATCAGGGAGAGCGCGACCGCCGTCTTGTCCCCCACGCCCCAGATGTTGGTCACCCCGCGCCCGCCGAAGAAGGCCGTGAACTCCCCGGGGCGGATGATCGAGACCCCGTCGGGCTTCTGGAAACCCGAGCACATCTTCGCGACGAGCTTGTTGGGCCCGATCCCGATCGACGCGGTGAGCCCCGGGAACCGCTCGCGGATTCGGTCCTTGATCGCGCGCGCGACCTCCTCGCAGTTCTCCCAGGTGCACTCGGTCCCCGTCATCTCGACGAACGCCTCGTCGATGCTGTACGGCTCGACGATCGTACTCCTCTCCTTGTAGATGCGAAGGAGCTCGAGCGAGACGTAGATGTACTGGCCGGGATTCCCCTCGACCGCGATCACGTGCGGACAGAGCCGGAACGCCTCGACCGACGACATGGCCGAGTGGATGCCGTACTCCCTCGCCTCGTAGGACGCCGCCGCGACGACGCTCCGCGTGGTCGGCTTCCCGCAGACGATGACCGGTTTCCCCTTAAGCTTCGGGCGGCACATCACCTCGACCGACGCGAAGAACGCGTCCATGTCGATGTGGAAGATGAGCCGCTCGTTCGACGGCACGCCCGGTCGGGCGTCTTTTCGGTGTCGTCCCAGCATCGGCCTACTGCCTTCTCTTCCTAGCCGGCGCGCTACGGAACGCGCACCCAGAACCCGCTTCCGAAAAGCGGCTCGTTCACCTCGAGCCGGACCAGAATCTCGTTTGCGCCCGCGCGAAGCGGAAGCTC
>JALGVU010000357.1 GCA_025774545.1 bacterium
TACGGGATGGTCTTCTACGAAGCGTAGGCGAGGGCAATGGCTGAACTGCTGAGCATCGGGGACGCGATCGAGGAGGGGCTCTACGAGGTCCATTCGCGCTTCTGTCGCGCCGAGAATCTCACGGATGGCGACCGCCTCGTGACGATCGTCACGCCGGAGGTCGGCGCAGGTCCGCGGAACATCGTCGTCGCGGACCTCGTGCCCAGCGACGTCGAGCGACTCCGCGTGCGGCGATCGGGGATCGAGGTCGACACACAGCGGTTCTCCATCGACGCTGCGAGCACCTACGACTCGTCCCTCGCGATCGAGATCCGATCCCCGGAGACCTTCCGATCGAACCTGGGACTTCTCCGTGACCTCCTCACTGATCTCTCGCCCGAGAAGAGCCTTGCCTTCCTCCTCGATGAGAGGAGGCTCGCGGAGTTCCGTCCCGGTTTCGAGCAGACCCTCGCCGAGCACGTCGCACAGTGCGTAGGCGACATCTTCACGTCGGATCTCCTGCGCGGCGTCTCGCGCCTCAAGGGGGCGGGATTCGGTCTGACGCCGAGCGGGGACGACTTCATCTGCGGGCTCCTTGTCGGAACGCACATCCTCGATCGAATCTGCGGCACAGAGCTCGCCCCGATCCGCCGGGCCGTCTTCGAATCCGCCAGGAGCGGGAACATCCTCACGGACACCGCGCTCGACCTCGCCCGCGACGGGCTCGTCTTCGAGAAGCTCAAGGACCTCGTTGCCGCGCTCACGGGTGGTGAGGGTCCGGACGTCCGCCGCTCCGCGCTCAGGCTCTTCGCCGTCGGACACACCTCGGGAGCCGACCTCGCGACCGGGCTCTTCATGACGGTCGACCACGGTGTCCGCGTCAACGGACTCGCCGTGTCCACCGATCCACCGAGCAGAAAGGCCCCATGGTCGTAGCCGGCCGCGTCAGGAAGGGCGCCTACTTCGACTCCGTCACCCTCATGACGGTGGGGAAGGAACTCGCCGGGATGGCGGGCGTGGCGGACGCGGCGGTCGTCATGGGGACCAGGGAGAACCGGGCGATCCTCGATGCCTCTGGGCTCCTCCTTCCCGAGTTCGAGTCCACCTCCGGCACCGATCTCCTCATCGCGGTCAAGGCCGAGACCGACGACGCAGCCGAGGCGGCGCTCGCCGCGCTCGACACGCATCTCGCCGACGCGCGGAAGGGCACGAGGACGACCGAGGAAGCCCTGCCGGCGAGTATAGACAGCGCGCTCGACGTCGTTCCCGGCGCGAACCTCGCCCTGATCTCCGTTGCCGGTCGCTACGCGGCGCGCGAGGCCAGGAAGGCCCTCGACGCCGGCCTGCACGTGATGCTCTTCTCCGACAACGTCTCTGTCGAGGACGAACTCGAGCTCAAGCTGCTTGCGCATGAGCGCGACCTTCTCGTTATGGGCCCCGACTGCGGGACGGCCATCCTGAACGGCGTCCCTCTCGCGTTCGCGAACGTCGTGAATCGTGGGGACATCGGGATCGTGGCGGCCTCGGGCACAGGTCTCCAGGAGGTGAGCTCGCTCATCTCAGACGAGGGTTGTGGCATCTCCCAGGCGATCGGCACCGGCGGGAGGGACGTCTGGCGCGAGGTCGGAGGGATCACGTTCATCGATGGTCTCACCGCCCTTGCCGATGATCCCAGGACGAACGTGATCGTCCTCGTGTCTAAGCCGCCGGACGAAGAGGTGCTGGACGCTATCCGCGGGGTCGTCGCCGGAATCCCGAAGCCCGTCGTCTCGGTCTTCCTCGGAGCGCCCCCGGACACGCTCCCGGGCCCCGACGGATCCGACCGGTGGATGGCCGGAACGCTCGACGAGGCGGCGTTCGCGGCGGTCGCCATCTCGAACGGTCGTGGTGCCACCGGGGTGAGTGCCCTTCTCGACAGGCTCGAGCGCAGCGCCCACGAGGCCATGCACCGCGAGATCTTCAAGCGCGAGCCCGGGCAGCGGTACCTCCGCGGCCTCATGAGCGGCGGCACCTTCGCGACGGAGGCCCAGATCGTGCTGCAGGGGCGAGACATCGAGATCCACTCGAACGTCCCGATCGAGGGCGCTCGCAGGCTCGCGGACCCGCTTCGGAGCGTCGGAAACACCATCGTCGATCTCGGCGCCGACGAGTTCACCGTCGGGCGGCCCCATCCGATGATCGACTACTCGATCAGGAAGAGGCGGATCGCCGAGGAGGCGCAGGACCCGGAGGTGGCCGTGATCCTCCTCGACGTCGTGCTGGGCTACGGCTCGAATCCCGACCCGGCCGGCGAGCTCTGCGAGGTCGTCGACCAGGCAACCGATCGCGTCGCCGTTGTCTGCTCCGTCACGGGCACGCATCGAGATCCCCAGGACAGACGTGCCGTTGAGCGGGCGCTCGGGGAGGCCGGCGCCACCGTGATGCCGACGAACGCGCGGGCCGCGAAGACGGCGGGATTGATGGCCCCGGCGATCGGAGAACACTGATGCCGCTTCGCAACCTCTTCGAAAAACCACTCAGAGTCGTGAACGTCGGGCTCACCACGTTCAAGGAGAGTCTCGACGATGTCGGGGTCACGGCAGTCCAGGTCGACTGGCATCCCCCGCTCGATGTCGATCCGGAGGCGATGCGCGTCATCCGGGCGAACCTCCCTGCGATCGAGGCGGCGAACGCGAAGGTGATGGACATCATCCTCCGCGGGATGCCTCAACTCGTCGGTCTCGACCGCGCCATCGACGTCATCCCAGGCATGAAGCCGAACCTCTTCCTCCACGCAGGCCCACCGATCACGTGGGACCGGATGTGCGGGCCAATGCGAGGGGCGATCATGGGTGGCCTCATCTGCGAGGGGAGGGCCGCGACG
>JALGVU010000097.1 GCA_025774545.1 bacterium
CGAAAGGAGCGCCCGCAGGGCGCACCGTCCGGCAATCCGCTTTCCAACTCAATACCACGCCGGAAGATGCACCGTCAAGGGCTTTCTGGCTCCCTGGGGCTCTCGGAAGCCGCCCTCCCCGCAACTGGCGCCTCGGGAGCCACCCTCCCCGCGACTGGAGCCCTCGCGCGAGCCACCCTCCCGGCCACCTGAGCCCCGGAAGCCGCCGTGCGGCCGTCCGGGTCCCCGGGCCCCCCCGGTCCCTCTCCCGCCGAGCCCGCTCCGCGGCCTCTCACGCCGAGGCGGCCGCACCAGCCGGACGCAGGTTCCTCGCGCGCCCATGCTCGCACAGACGCCTCAAGGGACACCGGAAAGACCGGTTGCAGGGCGTCGTACGTGGCGTCGCGGGTCCTCGGCCGGCCCAGGAGCCCCAGCCGGCCGACGATCCGGTGGACGTGCGTGTCGACGGGGACGACGTCCCGCCCGAGATCGAAGAGCGCGACGCACGCGGCCGTCTTCGTTCCCACGCCCTTGAACCCGAGGAGGTAGTCGATCACCTCGCCGGTCTCTCTTGCGCGGAGAAACCCGAGATCGAGCTCGCCCGTCTCGTCCCGTATCTCGCGCAGGATGTCCCTGATGCGACCTGCCTTGACGCGGGCCAGCCCGCCGCTCTTGATGGCGGCGGCGATCGACCGCGCACCGGCGCGCTCGACCTCTTCCCATCGCGGGAAGCGCTCACGAAGCGCGAGATACGCGCGCTCCGAGTTCACGTCGCTCGTGTTCTGCGAGAGAATGGTCGCGACGAGGCTTCCGACGAGGTCGCTGTCGGGGTGTCTCCGCGGGCGGCCGAACTCGTCCTCGAGCAGGTCGGTGATTCGCACGAGCCGCGCGCGGACTCGGGCGGGCCCAAGCTGCGCCTCAGGCACCGCCGGCCCCTTTCACCAGATCGTAGACCAGGAGACCGACCGTGGGACCGGCCGGCATCCCCCGTCGGATGTCGACGTCCGCGCGATAGAACTGCGCGATGCCGCGGGCGTACTCGCGAGACGATCGCCGCCCGACAAGCTCTCCCGCGTTCGGAACCGACGACATGAGCGAGCGTCCGCGGAAGCCGCCGCCCGCCGGGCGTCCGCCCGGACCGCTCCGCGCCAGCCACATCGCGACCCAGAAGCCGTAGAGCTGCGACACGAGCTGCGCCGGATCGATGCCGCCCTCCCGAAGCTCGTCCACGAGACCGAGGGCGTCACCCATCTTCCGCTCGGCGATCGCTGCAGCCAGATCCCTCAAGCCGCGCGCCTTCGCCCCGACCACCTGTTCCACGTCGGCGACGACGATTGTCTCCCGGTCCTCCGCGAAGCACGCGAGTTTGTCGAGCTCGTTCGCGATCGCGGTCAGCTCCCCGCCGGTCCAGTCGACGAGCACGGAGAGCGCCTCCTCGTCGATCGCCTTCCCGCGCTCCTCCGCCATCCGCCGCGCCAGGGCGACCAGAACGTCGGCGGGCGGCCGCCCGCACTCGACGACGGCGGCGGCGGCGCAGATGTCCCGCTCGAAACGCTTCGCCCCGCTCAGGCGCTCGTAGCTCACGAGCGCGACGCACGAGCTCTCGACGGGGTTCCGAACGTACGAGAGGAGCTTCGTGCGCTCCGAGGGGTTCATGTGCTGGAAGTCGTAGACGACGGCGAGTCGCTTCGGAGAGAGCATCGGCATCGTCGACGCGTGGGCGGCGATCACGTCGGCCGTGGCTTCCTTCCCCGCGAGGCTCACGAAATCGAACGCCTCACTCCCGGGCGCCAGGACGTGCTTGCGCAACAGGTCGACGCCGAGACGCGCGAGGAACGGCTCCTCCCCGTGGAAGACGAGCACCGGCGGGACGGCATCGCGCCTCAGTGCCTGCTGAAACTCAGCGAAGGTCATGCGAGGGAGTCTACCACCCCTGTACGGTCTTGGCGAGGACGTCCTGAGCGAGCTTCCCGAAGGCGGCGGCGCGGGCATCTTCCTCGGTCGTGTGCTCGGCGTCCCCGTCCGCAACGGAGTAGACCGCCCAGCCCTCGATGCTCTCGTCCCACGCGGTCTCCTTCCTCTTGAGATCCTCGTACGAGAGCCTCGCGACGACCCGGACCTTGTACTCGCGGGGATTGCCCCCCGAGTCGTACGACATGACGGGGCGCTCGTAGAGGACGACGGTTCCGCGCAGGACGGAGTCGGCATCTTCCTCCCCCACCACGCGCAGGCTTCCGTCGTTCGAGAACTCGTCGATGATCGCGTCGGTCAGGTCCTGCTCCGCGCCGAACTCGAGAGTCTCGTTCACGAGGATCGGGATGGCGATCGTCGAGAGGTGGGTCCGGACGGACGGTGAGAACCCGTAGTGCGCGCAGGCGGAGAGGCCGGCCGCGACGAGCGCGACCGCGACGGCGAGACGGAACCCACGACGCGTCATCGCCCCCTCCCGAGCCGCTTGCGGAGCGTGTTCCGGCTTATCCCCAGGAGCTTGGCCGCCTGCACCTGATTCCCGCCCGCGTGTTCGAGCGCCTCGACGGAGAGCAGGTGTTCCACCTCGGACACGATGGTGTCGTCGACGTCCGGGTCACCCGTGTCGGCGAGCCTCGCGAACTCGGCGCGCACGCTCGCGGCCAGGTCGGCTGGGGGGCCGGCGCCCTCCCACGACTCGCCGCCCTCGCGCAGGATCTCGAAGTCCTCGGGAGCGAGGACGCCGGTCCGGTTCAGAGCGACGGCGCGCTGGATCGTCTGCTCGAGCTCGCGCACGTTGCCGGGCCACGTGTGCGAGGTCAGAAGATCGACGACCGAGGGAGACATCCCCTCGACGTCCCGCTGCATCTCGCGGGCCGCCCGCTCGAGAAAGTGCCCGGCGAGGAACTCGATGTCCGGGCGCCGCTCGCGGAGGGGCGGGATGAAGATCGAGACGACCTTCAGGCGGTAGAAGAGATCGACGCGGAAGCGTCCGGTCTTCATGAGCCGGACGAGGCTCGCACTGGTCGCCGCGACCACGCGCACGTCGGCGCGCACCTTCGCGCGCCCCCGCGGCCTGTCGAACGAGCCGTTCGACAGGACGGACAGGATGCGTCCCTGGATCGACGGTCCCGCCGCGTCGATCTCATCCAGGAAGATCGTCCCCGTGTCAGCGTGCTCGACCCGCGACGTTCCGACCGCCCCCGCCTCTCCCCCGCTCCCGAAGAGCTCGGCCTCGAGCGCGCCCTCGTCGATCGAGGCGCAGTTGACCGCCACGAAGGGGTTCTCGCGCCGCTGGCTGTTGTAGTGGATCGCCCGGGCGAAGAGCTCCCTGCCCGTCCCCGGCTCGCCCTGGACGAGAACGGGCGCGTCGGTCGTCGCGACCTGCCCGATGAGCTTGTGGATCTCGATCATCTCGGGCGTCTTGCCGACGAGCGCCCCGAGCGCCGTCAGGTCGCCGGGCCCCGGAGACCCGATCGTGCGGATCATGCCGCCGCCCGACGAGAGCGCCCGCCGCGCGGCGTCCTCGAGCGCGCCGGGTAGCGTCTCGCGGGGAAGGTAGTCGTAGGCGCCCTCGCGCATCGATTCGATCGCGCCCTGGCTGCTCGTTCGCTCGGCCACGACGACGACCGGCAGGCGCCGCTCGGCGCCCTTGATCGCCCGCAGCACGTCGACGGCGGGGACCGTCTCGATCCCGTGCTCGAGCACGACGAGATCTGGCCGCTCCTCGTTCAGCGCGCGGAGGAACTCGTCAGCGTCCGACCACACGTCGACGCTGTAGGCGAGCGGAGGCAGCGCGTCGACGAGGTCGCCGGCCGCGGCTTCGCTCCTGTCGAGTACCCAGACCCTCTTCACGATGACGTCCTGCCGTCGAAGGGAGGAATGACGCTCCGGCCGGTCGCTAGCGCCCGCGACCTCTCTCGTGTCTGAACCACGCGACCGTTCGCTCGAGTCCGTCTCCGAACGAGACGGACGGCTCGAAGCCGAGGAGGTCCCTCGCCTTCGCGATGTCGGCGAACGAGTGTTTCACGTCGCCCGGGCGCGGCTCGTCGAAGTCCGGCTCCGCCGTCCCCCCCACGAGCTTCCTGAGCGCTACGAAGAGATCGTTGACGGTGATCGTGTCCCCACAGGCGACGTTCATGACCTCGCCCACGCCGCCCCCGGCCTCGACCGCGAGGAGGTTCGCGTCCACGACGTTCGCCACGTAGGTGAAGTCCCGCGACTGCTCGCCGTCGCCGTAGATCACCGGCGCGCCGCCGTCCAGGAGCGCCGTGATGAAGATCGGCACGACCGCGGCGTACTGCGACGTCGGGTCCTGCCTCGGACCGAAGACGTTGAAATACCGAAGCGGCACGCAGTCGAGCCCGTAGAGCTTGGAGAAGACCCGGCAGTAGTACTCCCCGGCCAGCTTGCCCACGGCGTACGGCGACTGCGGCGACGCCAGCATGTCCTCGCGCTTGGGCAGCTCCGGCGTGTCTCCGTAGATCGACGAGGAGCTGGCGTAGACGACGCGCCGGACGCCCGCGTCGCGACCGGCGACAAGAACGTTGAGCGTCCCCGCTACGTTGACCTCGTTGCTCGTGACCGGGTCGTCGACCGATCTCGGAACCGACGCGAGCGCCGCCTCGTGAAACACGACGTCGACACCCTTGACGGCCCTCCTGACGGACTCGAGGCTCCTGATGTCCGCCTCGAAGAGCTCGATCTCCTTCTTGAAGGGCTCGAGGTTCGCCCGGCGCCCCGTCGAGAAGTTGTCGATGACCTTCACGTCGTGGCCGAGCTCGAGCAGGCGCTCGACAAGATGCGAACCGATGAAGCCGGCGCCGCCCGTGACCAGAATGGCAGACATGTCCATCTCCCAAGAGAAGCCGCTAGAGCTTCCTGATGTGATCCGCCGAGCGCCCCTTGAGAGCGTTGCGCGTGTCGACGATCGGGGTACCGGCAGCCACGATCATATCATAGTCGAACGCCGAGTGCGCGGTCGTCACGACGATGCAATCGACCTCAGCGAGAAGGGCGGGCGAAAGCTCCCTGCTCTTCAGGTCGATCCCGCCCTGGTGCAGCTCCGGAACGTGCGGGTCGGAGAACGACACGATGGCGCCCTTGTCCTCGAGCAGCCTGATCACGTCGAGCGCCGGCGCCTCCCGGATGTCGTCGATGTCCTCCTTGTACGCCACGCCCAGAAGGAGGACCTTCGAGCCCCGCGCGGGCTTCCGGAAGTCGTTCAGGCAGTCCACGACCTTGTTCACGACGTGGTACGGCATGCCGCCGTTGACGACGCCGGCAAGCTCGATGAAACGAGCCTCGAAGCCGCTCTCCTTGGCCTTCCACGAGAGGTAGAACGGGTCGATGGGAATGCAGTGCCCGCCGAGCCCCGGTCCGGGATAGAACGGCATGAACCCGAAGGGCTTCGTGGCCGCCGCGTCGATCACCTCCCACACGTCGATCCCCATGCGGTCGCTCATCAGAGCCAACTCGTTCACGAGCCCGATGTTCACACTGCGGAAGGTGTTCTCGAGCAGCTTCACCATCTCGGCGACCTTCGTCGACGAGACGGGCACGACCGGCCCGAGCGTCTGCTCGTAGAGAATCACGGCGTGCTCGGTGCACTGAGGCGTCACGCCACCCACGACCTTCGGGATGTTCTTGGTGTTCCATTGGGGGTTCCCGGGGTCGACGCGTTCAGGCGAGAAGGCGAGGTAGAAGTCCTCGCCGACGCGGAGGCCGGTGGTCTCGAGCCTCGACAGGATCACCTCGTCGGTCGTACCGGGGTACGTCGTGCTGTCGAGAATGACCATCATGTCCTTGTGGAGGTACTTCACGATCTCGCCGACCGCCGAGCGCACGTACGAGATGTCGGGATCGCGCGTCTTCCTGAGGGGCGTCGGAACGCAGATGTCGACCGAATCGACGTCGCCGAGCACCGAGAAGTCGGTCGTCGCCTCGAACGTCCCGGCCTCGAGCGTCTCCCTGATCCACTCGCTCGGAACGTCCTTGATGTAGGACTCGCCCGCCGTGAGCTTCCGCACCTTCTCACCGTCCGTGTCGATCCCCACGACCCGGAAGCCCGCGCGTGCGAACTCCATCGAGAGCGGCAGCCCGACGTAACCGAGGCCGATGACTCCCAGTCGCGCCTCCCTCGAACGCAGCTTCTCCTTGAGCAATGTCCCCTCCTTGTCTTCCAACGCGTCGGTCGACCCGAACCCGTTCGTCGGACCTAGACCATGCCCATCGCAAACGCGACCATCGCGGCCGTGGCGATCGGCAGGAGCAGGTTGTCGGACGGACCCAGCGGCAACGATTCGACGAAGCTCGCGACCACCCCGACCGCTATCGCCCAGGGCAGCGAGACGTAGAACATAGCAATAATCACGCCCACGGCGAAGATCGAGAGCGATCCCACGAACGTTTTCCCAGGATTGTGGGGAAGAACCGTGGTTCCGAACCCTCGTCCGATGAGGCTCGCCGCGCTGTCCCCGATACCGAGAATCAGCACCCCGGCCGTCGAGGCCGGCCGCGGGAAGAGGGCGAGCGCCACCCAGATACCGACCCCGAACAGGAGGGGACCCCACACGAATCCCCTCGGCTCGCTGACCCGCATCGCACGCCACGTGACGCTCGCGAAGAACGGCACCGCCACCCCGAGGAGCCTCGCGATCTCGGACGCCGCGTAGGCCAGCGTCATGAGCCCGATGAGCCACAGGGTGAACGGCTCCGACCACACGGCGATGGCCGGGACGACGATCGAGCACGTGTGGATCGCCTTCCTGAAGAACTCGTGCCGGGCCGCGATCGACTGCGGCGTGATCCCGAGCATGTACCCTTCGGGGAAGAACTCGAGGATCTCGCGGAGATCCCTCGTGTGAAGGACGAAGCTGGCCTTCCTCATGATCGGACGCTCGGGATTGAGGCCGATGCTCCTCCACGCAGCCTCGACGATCTCCTCGTTGCTGCCGTCGTCGACGACGACGGTCGCGTCGGTCCAGCTCATTCCCCGCTCGCGGAGAATCCCCTCGAGACCGACGCGCTTCCCGTGCTTGGAGTGCCGCTCGCCGACCAGCCGTCCCGTCAGGACGCCGTCGTTCTCCTCGAGAAGGACGCCGTACGCCTCGTCGGCACCCACCTGGGCCGAGATCACGTCGACGACCTGTTGGGGAACGCCCGCGCTCACGAGCACCACGCTGTAGCCGGCCCCCTTGAGCGCAGCGCAAACCTCCGGCGCGCCACGCATGAGGCGCACCGACTCGGCGGCCCGCAGAACGTGGTCGATGCGGGCGCCGCGCTGGAAGCTGTAGGCACGCTCGACCGCCTCGCGCACGGTGATGAGCCCGACCTTCAGCCGGAACCCGAGCCAGAGGCTGCGAACCCAGACCCACGGGCTCGTCATCCAGGCGAGCCGGGAGAGGAAGAGCCCCCGCAGAAGGACACCGTCGACGTCGAACGCGACGAGCCCCTTCGGTCTGGCCAGAGGTCTATCCCCCACGCTCACCGGACCTCCCGACCAGGGCGAGTATGCCTCTCACGCCCGTCCAGCAGGCGACGCCGCCCATGAGCGCCGCAACGTATGTGAAGCGGTGTCCGTACCGGGGAACGATGACCGAGAGGTACCTCGTGACGCCGTAGACGAGCATCGCAGTCAGCGCGAGGTTCGCGCAGCCCACGGAGATGCGGTACAGCCTCGATTGCTCGTTGGGACACCCCCGGGCGGCCATTCAGCGATCTCCACTCGAGCCTCAGCGAACCACCGCGAACTTCCCCGAGGTGACGCCCACGGGATCCGAGTAGCTCCCGGACCCATAGATGCGAACGCGGTAGAGGTAGACGCCGCTCGCGAGGTCGTCGAGATCCCACGACGCGTCCTCCCACTCGATCGTGTTCCACCCGGCGATCGTCCCCATGTTCTCTTCGTCCGTCGCGATCTGGTCTCGGTGCTTCGTGAAGCTGCCGAGTGTCTGTCCCATCAGGTCGTAGACGTCGACGACGACCGTCCGCGCCTCCCGCGAGAGATTGAACCGAAACCTGAGATCCGCGGGATCGGAGGCCGGATTCGGGTAGACGTAGTCGTCGATCAGGAAGAGATCCTGCGCGCTCACCCTGGCGGCGACCGACGCGACGTTGTCCTCGGTGAAGGCCTCGTCGACGCCCCCGGCGGCGACGCGCGCCCAGACGACGTGGTCGCCCAGATCGTGCTCGTCGAACTCCCACTCGAACTCGTGGATGATGACCTCGCCGCCTCCCATCGCGCGCTGGAACGTGAGCGTGTCGAGGAGCGCTCCTTGGTCCGGCTCCCCGTCCCACAGCTCGAGCCTGAAATCGACCTCGGTGCTCGGCCCGAACGCGTGCACGTCGACCCGAACGATCGTCGACTCCTCGGTCCAGAGATCGTCGGGAGTCAGCCGGAAGTCCTCGTCGAAGACTGCGAGGTTGAACTCCGCCTCGGGATCGGCGAGCCGCGCCATCCCGCCCGCGACCATCTTCGCGACGCCCGTGAGCTGCGACGGGGTGACGTGACCGAGGGCATCCTCCACGGTGTGGTAGTACGGGTTCCGGTCCCGCGGGTTCCAGTGCTCGATCGCGATGAGGGCGTCGTACCCGACGATCCAGAACGGCGCGTGGTCGCTGTAGGCGAGCGAGCGCTGCTCGACGTGCGCCTCGAAGTCGGGGAAGTGCTCGTCGTACTCGTCCTCGGCGGTCTCGACGAGCCAGTCCGCGAGCCATCTCGAGCCCGCGTTCGTGACGAGGTGGCTCGTGTCGGGCGCGGACGGATTGGTCTTGTAGGCGATCATGTCGACGTTCAGGACGGCGTAGATCGTGTCGGGCGGCGCCACGGGCGTCTCGCTCCCCGAGCGATACCCGGCGGCCGAGTCGGCGTAGGCCTCGCTTCCGAGGAGTCCAAGCTCCTCGCCGCTGAAGAGGATGAACCGGATGTCGAACGGGAAGGTCACCTCCGAGAGCGTCCTGGCCGCCTCGAGCACCGTGGCGACGCCCGTGGCGTTGTCGTCGGCGCCGGGCGCGGGCTCGTCGCACCACCACATCACGTCGCCCGAGAAGGAGTGCGAGGCGATCGCGTCGTAGTGGGCGCAGATCACGTAGTAGCCGGTGAGCCGGCCGTTCCCGGGGAGGATCCCGATGATGTTGTCGGCCGGGTAGCTCACGATCGGACCGGACGGGCCCTCGTCACATGTGAAGCCGAGAAGATCGAACCGCTGCGTGTCGACGACGGCGCCCGCGGGAAGGTACGCGGCGAGCCGGTCCATGATGTACGGCTTCGCCTCGGTCAGGCACTCCTCGCGGCGCACGTACCGGGACCTGAGATCGCCGTTCGGATACTCGCTGAGCCTTCGGACGTGCGCCATGAGCGAGTCGACGGAGACCGACGCGATCACGTCTTCGACGATCCCACGGGTCGCGCGCCCGTCCCTCGCTCCCCTCCCCCGCACGAGCGGCGGCGGCGTGTCGTCGAACCACGCTCTCACGTTCACCGATTCCGGCAACGACAGGGCCGCGAAG
>JALGVU010000358.1 GCA_025774545.1 bacterium
GCCCTCAGGCTCTTCGACGTCACCGATCCCTGGGCGCCGGCCGAGCTGACGCTCGGGGAAGCGAACATCGTGCCCGATGGCGGCGGCTACCGCCTGATCTTCCAGGACGACGTCGCCTCGTTCACCCGGTACGAGGCGCGCGAGGCGGGGAACTTCCGCGACGTCCTCGACACCGAGCTGCGCCACCCGGCCAACCTCTTCGCCGACGAGGCCGATCTCGTGGTCGTCTCCTACGACGGGTTCTACGGTGGCGTGGAGCCGCTCGTCGCGTACCGGGAGTCGCAGGGCTACGTCGTCTCGCACGCGCGGCTCGAGGAGGTCTACGACGAGTTCAGCGGAGGGCTCCCGACGCACGAGGCCATCAAGAGCTACCTGAGCTACGCGCTCGACGAGTGGGAGCGGCAGCCGCAGTTCGCCATCCTCGTGGGCGACGCGAGCGAGGACACGAGGGAGATGCTCGACACGAGCAGCCCGAACTACATGCCGACCTACCTCTTCACCGGCTCGACGAGCGATCCGAAGATGCGATCGAGCGACCAGTGGTTCGTGTCCCGGGAGGGGCCGCTCTACCTGCCGGAGATCATGCTGGGCCGCCTGCCCGTGGGAAGTTCGAGCCAGCTCGAGAACGTCGTCTCGAAGATCATCGACTACGAGGACTACGGGGCGAACGACAACTGGCGGAACGAGGTCCTCCTCGTCGCCGACGACGCGTGGTCGTACGGGAGCATCGGGTCGCTGTACCAGCGGAAGTCGATCGAAGACAGGTTCCGGACCGTGAGCCTCGAGCTCTCCGACATGGTCGACATGAATCCGGCCGGCGTCGATACCATTCCCTTTATCCTCAGTCGCTACACCGACCCGTACCATGGAGAGGTCACGTCGGGGGACTTCGCGTACGCCTTCCAGACGGCGGGCTTCGTCCGCGCGGAGGCGACGCCCGACCTGCTCGGCCTCATCACGGACGGCGTGAACATTATGAACTTCGAGGGCCACGGCAACAGGACGCAGCTCACCCACGAGCAGCTGCTCCTGGCGTCGACCTTCACGAATGACGTGTCGAGCATGAACAACGTCGGGAAGCCCTTCATCTTCCTCGGGTTCTCCTGCGAACTCTCGAGGTTCACCGACACGAAGGAGGGCACTTCCGTCGACAGCGTCACGGAGCAGATGCTCCTCCGGTCCTCCGGGCAGGGCGCCGTCGGAACCTTCGCCTGCACGAGCGTCGCGTATCTCGGCCCGAACGCCCTCTACAACGAGAAGGTCTTCGAGGCGTTCTTCCTCGACCCGACGCCCGAGGGCTCGCCGGACGAGAACCCCTGGCCGCGTTGGTCGCTGGGCGCGATGGTCACGAAGGGGACCGTCAAGGTCATCGCCGAGGGCACCTCGTCAACGCCCGAGAGGACGTACATCTTCTTCGGCGACCCGATCAGCCACGTCGAGATGAGCCCTCCGTCGCTCCGGGTCACCGTGGACGGCGAGCCGTACTTCACCGATGACTACTACCAGGCGGGCCCCCTCGAGCCGACCGTGCTCATCATCGCCGACCTCATCGACGAGGTCGAGATCGACCCGGCGAGCATCGGCGTGGCCGAGTCGGACCTCGGCCCGGTCGACCCCGAGGACTACACGGTCGAGGCCGTGAGCGACACGACGGCCGAGCAGAGCCGCTGGTATCGCCTGACGTACGAGACGACCATCAGGAACTGGACCTACGACATCCGGATCACGGCGACCGACGTCAACGGGCAGAAGACCACGTTCGTGCTGCACGTCGTCGAGGAAGGCAACGCGATCCGACTCGAGCGGGTCGCCAACCACCCGAATCCGTTCGCAGAGAGGACGTCGATCATCTACAACCTGAACCAGGTCGCCGAGAACGTCAGGATCAGCATCTACACCGTCGGCGGCCGGCTCATCAAGACGTTCCGCGACGCATCGCGCAACGCCAACTACAACGCGGTGGAGTGGGACGGTCGCGACGATCAGGGAGACACGGTGGCCAACGGTCTCTACCTCTACGTGATCGAGGTCGAGGGCGAGGATCTGGGGGACGGTCCGTCGCGGGTGACGTCGGACGTCGGCAGGATGGCAAAGATCAGATAGGCCAACAGGAGGTGCTTCCCACGCAATGCGCGAAGCGCTGAACGGGATCGGGATCGAGGTCGAGGAGAGAACGGGCAGGGCAATCGCTCTGCCCGTCAGTGCGCACGACGTCGCGGCGATCGTGAAGCTCGCGCGCGAGAGGGGCGCGGTGGTGACGCCCCACTTCGCGGGACCTCCAGGAGACGCCGCGCGGGAACCGGTCTACGTTTCTCTCGAGCGTTTCGCATCGATCTCCGAGATCGTGCCGGAGGACCTCATGGCGGTCGTCGATGCGGGCGTGACGGTCGGTCTGCTCGAGGAGCGCCTCGCCGAGGGCGATTTCTACTGGCCGGGGTCACACGGGGCGTCGTCCGACGAGATGGTCGGCGACATCGTCGCCCGCGCGCCCGGGAACTGGACCCTCGCGGGGAACATCGTCCGTCGCTACCTGCTCGGGGCGGACGCTGTCCTGGCCGATGGAGCGTTTCTCACAACGGGTGGCCGGACGGTGAAGTCGGTGACCGGCTACGACCTCAAGCAGATCTTCGTCGGATCGTGGGGTACGCTCGGCGTGATCACGTCCCTCATCCTCCGGCTCGAGGCCGAAGCGAACCGCGAGAGCGTGAGCGAGCGGTACCGCCGGGATTTCCCCGAGGGCGAGGGCGACGTGCCGCCTCCCGGCCGCGAGCCGGACGCCGCGGGCACCACCCCGGCCGCCCCAACCGCC
>JALGVU010000359.1 GCA_025774545.1 bacterium
TCGACACGCCGGGATACGCGGACGGTGTGACGGTCGTGGGAGAGTACGCGTTCGTAGCGGACGACTTCATGGGTCTCAAGGTGATGCGGATTGCGCAGTCCGCACCTCCCACGCTCGCCGGCGGCGTAGTCACTCCGAGCAATGCCCACGACGTGGCGGTGGCCGGCGACTACGCGTTCGTTGCGGACATATACTCGGGCCTTCGGGTCGTCGACATCAGCGATCCCACCGCTCCGCTCCTGGTCGGCGGAGTCGACACGCCATGTGGCGCTTACGGCGTGGCTCTTGCCGGTGACCACGCCTACGTGGCTGACGGGGGGTGCGGGGGGACGGGTGGACTCCGGGTGGTCGACATCAGTGATCCAGCGACTCCAGCTCTCTCGGGGTTCCTCAACATCCCGGCCGGTTGCTGCAAGGTAGCGGTCGACGGCGACATCGCCTGCGTCGTCCCGGGCGGGTTCGATCTGTCACATGTGGTGGACATCAGCAACCCGGTCGTTCCGAGCATCGTGGGAACGTTCGACACACCCGGACGACCCATGTACGTGGTCATCGCCGGCGACCACGCGTACGTTGCCGACGGGGAGGCAGGCCTGACCGTCGTCGACATCGGCGACCCCACGGCGCCATCGATCGTGGGGAACTGCGCCACCGGGGGCTTCACACGATGTGTGGCTGTCGCTGGGGACCTCGCCTTCGTGCCTGTGTCAAACCCCCACTCACTGGACGTCGTCGACGTCAGCGACCCGGCCAGTCCGTTCACGATCGGGACCTGCGACCTCCCGGCTCACGGGTATGGTGTGGCGGTCTCGGGCGATTTCGCGTTCGTGGGAGCTCGCGGGGCAGATCTCCAGGTTGTCGACATCAGCGACCCGACAAACCCCTTCATCGTCGGAGCCTGCAGCTCCCCTGGCTACTCGAATTGGCTGACAGTGGCGGGGGATCACGCGTACGTCGCCTCCTTTGACGCCGGAGGAGTCGAGGGGGGGCTCCAGATCGTCGAGGTCTTCCAGCGGCAGTACGACAGCTCGGCCAACGTTGGGCAGTCGCTCGCGATCGACGGGTCGGACGACATCATCGAGCGCGCGCGCCTGACAACGAGCCAGACGGACGTCGTCGGGTGGGATCTCTCGGCGGACGGCGGCTCGAACTGGGAGAGCGTGCTTCCGAATGGGCTCTGGCACACCTTCGCGTCGGCCGGAACGGACCTCGTGTGGAAATCGACGCACACCTACGCCGGGGGAGGGGTGAACCCGGCCTGCGCCGGTCTCTCGATCGGCTGGCAGTCGAACATCGTCTGTGTTCCCGATCCCGAGTACCTCACGGTGGACTATCCCACGAAGAGGATCGAGGTCCAGTACTTGGGCGGCGGAGGCGGCCTCCTCTACGGCTATTCGCTCCGCTTCACGTGGGACGCGGGTGTCGCGGGCACGTCAGAAGCGCTCGTGAACGAGGGGCCGCTTCTCCGGGCCCTGGGCAACACGTTCTTCTTCCCGGTCGACTTGAGCGGGAACGAGATCCGGGTCGACGGCGCGCTCCTGGGCGACATGGACGGGTCACCCGGACCGGGCACGCTTTTCACGATCGACTTCACAGGGATGGCCGTAGGGACGAGCGGCATCGACATCACGCTCCTGGAGGTGCGAGACAAGGACAACCAGGCGCTCACGGGGTTCTATGAGGACGACGGTCTCCTGATCGTCGACGTGAGCGCGCCGCTCGTGGTCGACGTCGAGATCGAGAACATGACGCTCCTGCACACGAACGAGTACATCAAGAACTTCGACGCGGCTCGCGTGACGGCGACGGTGACCGACGACGATCCCACGTTTGGGATCGGGAACATCACGGCCGATCTCCAGGGACTCGGAGGCGGGCCCACGGACGCGCCTGACTCGTGGAACGTCATGACGGGCGAGGCGGTCTGGACGCTGACGATCACGAGCGTGTCGTGCACGCCGCTGAACGGGACGGTGACGGTCACGGTGAACGCTGCCGACGCGATCGGAAATGAGGCGGACGGGACCGACACGATCATCGCGGACAACGAGCCCCCGACCGTGGTTCTCGACTTCGACGCGGCGCCCGGCCACAAGAAGTGCGACCTGAGTTGGACGATGGGGACCGACCTCTACCTCGCGGGCGTGACGGTCCGGCGGAACGATAACCCGGGCGAATACCCGGCGTATCCGCTCTGCGTCGGCGCGTGGCCTGTGGTCGACGCGTTCTATCCCGGGGACCACACGTCGGGGGTGGAGGCGTACAACGGCGGGGGAACGACCACGACGGACAACGTGATCCCTCGGAACATCTACTACTACCAGGCGTTCTGTTACGACGAGGCCCGGAACTACGGTGCCGTGGCTGTGACGGCGCGTGACCTCGCCACGAACTACTGGCTTGGCGACGTGGCGCAGCAGATGGGTTGGTGGGGCTCCGATCCGGGTCACGATTACAACGGGCTCGTGAACGACGCCGACATCGACAAGCTGGGCGGGACGTACTACGTGGCCTTCGCGCCACCAGGCGCGGGCTGGCCCGACAACCAGTGCGACGTGGGCCCGACGGTGCATGCTGACGATCACCGTTTGGGTCTGCCGCTTCCAGACGCGTGGGTCCAGTTCGAGGATCTGATGATCTTCGCGATGAACTACGGCGTGGTGGGACCGCGCGTCGTGCCCTATCTCCCGACTCTCGCTGAAGAGAGAGGCCTCTTGCTTGAGCTCGTGGACCTCGCAGGCGGCGAGGAGGACGAGATAGACGTTGCGCTTCGTCTCTCGGGCAATGCGGATCAGGTGAAG
>JALGVU010000360.1 GCA_025774545.1 bacterium
GTACTTGATGGTCAGGACGTCGTAGTTTGTCGGCCCACCGTAGCTCGAGCCCGTCACGTAGACGTTGCCGCTGTCGTCCGCAGCGACGCCCAAGCCGAAGTCGTCTCCGTCAACTGGACCGTTGTACCGGGCCACCCAAGCTTCGGTGACCGCACCAGCGGTCATCGTGCATGCGAGGAGGAGGCAGGCGACGACTGCAGGCGTTCGCGATGCTGTCATGATCGAACCCCCTTGTGTTGGCGGGTGGGGAGGAGCCCGGCCTGTGGTCAGGAGCTCCCGCTTCGGCAGGGGGAGGCACCCATATCCCTCTTCACCCGCCATGATACATGATGAACCAAGAACAGGACTAGGAATATATCAAGATCAGCTGCGGCTGCCTGAGGCAGGGCGCTCGGGAAGCTGGTGTTGGATGAGGCGCGGGCGGTCAGATCGCAGAGCGAGGACATGAGTACGCACACACGCCGAGAGCCAGACCGATCGGCCTGGCGCGTCGGGCGCACCGGCGTCGACCGGACGCGTCTTCGCAGTCCCGGCCGCTCGAGCGGCCGGCTCCCCCGAACCGCTACTCCTGATCGTCGGTCCGATCCCTCTTCTCGAGGGTGTGTGCGCCGGTCGCGGGAGGCCGGCGCGGTCTGCTCCGCTGCACGTCCCGGTGGTGGATGTAGTCCGCGCCCATGGTCTCGGGCGCCCCGTAGACGCTCGGATGGAGGTACGTCCCGATCTCGTTCTCGGGCTTTCTCTCCTCGACCGGGATGCGGTTCTCTTCGGCGTAGGGATCCTGCCGGATCCCCGTCACCTGCCACGAGACCTCCATGCCGGGAGTGCCGCCCCCGATCGCGAAGCGGTTCCCGCCGATCTTCTCCGCGATGTAGAGGTTCGGTCCCGGAGCTCCGATTGCCGTGAGCTGGTAGCGGAAGTCACGGTTCAAGGGCTCGAACCACTCCGGGAGCTCGACCCACGCCTCCCCGTTCCCGTCGAGCGCGGCCATCCCGTCGTAGATGTTCTTCATGTCCGGGCTCTCGACGAACGAGTGGTTGAGGTACATGTTCGTTGGGTCGAGCGGGTGATCGATTCTGAAGGCGCCCGAGGTCTTGTAGAGGTGGCCGATGACATTGACGTTCCCTGCGAACTCCCCTGCGTTGTTAGCTGAGGCCCCGGATCCAGCATAGGCGTAGATGCCGACGTTGTTCGCGCCAGTGCCGTCGGCCCTCGCGTAGACGCCGTAGGCGACCGCGCCCTGGGTGGCTTCTCCGTACACACCGTAGGCGTTGCCGGGCCCGGTGTTGTGTATGTTGTGTGCCTGTCCGTAGACACCATAGACGGGGGAGATGGTCCCCTCCGCATAGCCCTCGACACCGCGCCGGCCACCCTCGAAGTACCCGCCAACACCGTAACCTTCCTGGGGTTTGGAGTAGCCCCTCACGCCCGCGGCCTCGTAATGCGCACCAGACGATGTAATCTCGCCGTAGACCGCCGACGCTTCGGGAGCTTCGTTGCCCGAGCGGAACTCTCCGGCCCTGGGAGCGAACGTCTCCACGCTGAGGATACCCGTCATGTCGACGCCGCCGTCGATCTCGGCTCCGCCGTTCGCGGTCACACGGCCGTCGCCGTCGACGGCGAACCTGACATCTAGCCCCCGCTCACACTCGATGAACTGGAAGTTGTCGGGCGCGGTCTCGGGGACCTTGATCTGCAAGATGTCGTTCGCTTCGCCGGGGTCGACGGTGCGCTTGAAGTTGACCGTCCGGGGCACCACGCCCGGAGATGTCGAGAGAACCTCGAGCGCCTCCTCGGGGCCCGCCTCCTCGATGGTGAGCGCCGCGGCCGGTGTCGTCGTGCCGATACCGACGGCCGTCCCCGTGTCGTAGATCATCGAGTTCCCGAGCGTGCTCGCACCGGTGAACTTCGCGACGTAGTTGGCCGTGCCGCCGCCACCGACGCCGCCCGGGGCGGACTCCCAGGCGGCGTTCCCCGACGCGTCGGAGGTGAGGACGTGCCCCGCCGTGGCCCCATCGGGGAGCATCAGCGTGCCGCCGACGTATGCGTTCTCGGGGGTGTAGAGCCCCCACGGGGTCGCACTCTCGTCGAAGTAGCCGAGGGAGCCCCAGTGGGATCCGCCGGAAAACCCGACGCCGACGACGCCGCCGCAGTTGCCGAAGTCGCCGTATGAGAAGCCGGTCACGCCGCCGCTGTAGTTGTCGCCCCAGTAGTTGTAGCCCGTGACGGCCGCGTTCGATCCGCTTCCCGTCCAGGCCGTCCCGTGTGACGGCGCCGCCGAGGTCCGGTACCCGTAGAGCGCGGCTGTGCCGTCGACGCCCGCCGAGTTGGACGAGTGCGCGTACACGACCTTCTGGTCCAGCCCCGCGACGTAGAGCTTGTTCTCTCCGCGGTCGGGCGCCGGGACCAGGTTGCCGCTCTTCTCCGGCGGTTCGGTCTCCAGGGGCGGCAGGGCGCCGATCCCGACGCTGCCCGCCACGTGGTAGATGTCGTCACCGTCGATGACCCAGTCGTCGTCGGGCCCGCTTGCCTCGGCGAACTTGGCGCGGAGCGCGTACGGCACTGCGGCGAGACGGATGCGCGGTGTCAACGCGGGATCGGGGGGAAGCCGCGTCTCGAGCCAGTACAGGGCGTCGAACGGGAGCACGATCGGGTTCACCGAACCGAGGGTTACCGTGAAGAGTCCGTCCTCGACGAACACGTTGTGGCTCTCGACCCAGAGCGCCGGGCCGCCGACCGGCGCGGCCAGGATCCGGAAGACGACCAGGTAGCTCCCGTCAGGCACGGGAACGCCACCGCCGTCCAGAAGCACACCCTGGTAGTGCACCGTCTCAGGAATCGCCCCCGTCGCCACGGAGACGAGCAGCGCCAGTACGGCGCACGTCATGAGCAGCGGTCGCATGGTTGCCTCCTTCCTTCGTGCACTGTCTCCGGCTCGGTCGCCGGATCGCTTTAGCGGACGCTCGTAGGTTGGACTGCGCGGTGGAGGTATGCGAGGCGAGGCCGGGGATGACCGCCTGGAGAGGGCCCCCACTCACAGCAGACCTGTAGCATCTGCACCGAGCTCCCCGGCCGCGCACAGACGCGTCCGGGTGGGCAGATCATGTCAGGGATTCAGTATCGTATGATACCATCAGGATGAGTGTCGGTCAATCTCCTAATTAAGATACCGGTGCGGTCAAGAGGACAGATGCCCGCCTCCGGCCTACTCCTTGTCTGCCGGCCCCGCGCGTGCTACCGTCCGAGTTGAACCCGAACAGCACTCAGTGGCAGCGCCGTCGGCGCCTTCTCCCAGGAGGTCGTCATGAGACTCTGCATGCCCATTGTCCTCGCGGTTCTTCTCGTTCCCGGCACCTCGATCCTGGCCGTCATCCACGAAGTGAACATGCACGGGGGAGCCCCGTTCGAGTCGATCGGCGAAGCCGTCGCGGCAGCGAGCGACGGGGACACCGTGCTCGTCTGGCCGGGCGTCTACGTAGGAGCGAACAACCGCGAGATCGACTTCGGTTCGAAGAACCTCAGGCTCGAGTCTGCGGGGGGACAGAGCCAGACGACGATCGACTGCGGTTTCGAGGGGCGCGCCCTCGTGCTGAGCGACCCCGCCATCGACTACCGCACGGTCATCAGCGGCTTCAGCTTCTACAACGGATACGCCTGGTCGTCACCCGAGGACGGCGGCGGCGCCATCGTGTGCTACCAGGCTTCCCCGATCATCGAGTACTGCTACTTCGCGTACTGCTCTGGCACGTTCGGTGGCGCCATCAAGCTTCTCTACTCCGACGCGATCATCCGCTAC
>JALGVU010000361.1 GCA_025774545.1 bacterium
CTCCGGAGGGTCACCTTCACGTTCACGCCGAACAAGCCCTACGAGAACGTCTTCCTGGCTGGCACGTTCAACGAGTGGAACACGGGCGCGACGCCCATGGAGCGCTCGGGGAACGTCTTCGAGGTCGCGCTCCTTCTCTCAGTTGGGGAGTACCAGTACAAGTTCGTCGCGGACGGCGAGTGGATCACGGACGAGAAGGCGATGGGGTTCCACCCGGACGGGTACGGCGGCCAGAACTCGGTGGTCGAGGTCGACGACTCGTTCCCGGGCGTCACGCTCGAAGCCGGCGACGGGCAGATCGCGACCGACCGGCTCGGGCACGACCAGTACGCCTGGGAGGTCGATCCGCAATCGGACGGGAGCGTGATCTTCCGGACGCGCGTGTGGACCGGCGACGTCGAGGCGGTGACGGTCGCGTGGGGGGACGGGTCGGGACACGCCGAGTCGATGACGCCGATGGCTCTTTACGACACCGACGGGACCTTCGACTACTACGCCGCCACCATCGGTCCGACCACCGACGCGGGTTTCGGCTACTCCTTCGTGCTCGAGGACTCGGACAGGAACGTCCACATCGGCTCCCGTGGCATCGGTGAGGCGCCCGCGGAGGTGGGCCTCTTCCGGTACGACCCGGCAGCGTTCCCCGTCTTCGAGACGCCCGACTGGGTCAAGGAGGGCGTCATCTACCAGATCTTCCCCGAGCGCTTCGCGAACGGGGATCCTGCGAATGATCCGGACTTCAGCGAGCCGTACTACGAGGGTCTCACGAACCTCCCGGCCTCGCGCATCACGAACGGCGAGTACTTCCACCTCGTCGACGACTGGTACGACGTGGCCGGGCTCTCGAAGAGCCCCTACCGGACGGACGGGAAGCCGGATTGGTACTCGTTCTACGGCGGCGACATCGCGGGGGTCCATCAGCACCTCGATTACCTCGACGACCTCGGCGTCACGATCATCTACTTCAACCCGATCTTCGAGTCGAAGAGCAGCCACAAGTACGACGCCGCGTCCTACACGCGGCTCGATCCGCACTTCGGGACGAACGACGAGTTCGCCGCGTTCACGCGCGCATGTCACGAGCGGGGGATCCGGGTCGTGATCGACCTCGCGTTCAATCACACGGGCGAGACGTTCTGGGCGTTCGTCGAAACGCGTGAGAACGGTCCGGACTCGCCGTACTGGCTCTGGTACGAGTGGAAGAAGTGGCCGCTCCCCGACGGGCTCAAGAGCGCGGGGTCCGACTACTACGACTGCTGGTGGGGATTCGGACAGATGCCGGGTGTGAACTTCGACCTCTCCCGGCCGGCGGCCGAGGAGAACAGCGTCCGCGACATCGCCGACGCCGCGCCCAACTGGCCGGTCGTCGAGCACCTCCTCGCCGCCACGACGTACTGGCTCACCGAGATGGGGGTCGACGGCTACCGGCTCGACGTCTCCCCGGACGTCCCGTTCTGGTTCTGGGAGCTCTTCCGGGAGCGCGTGAAGCGCGTCAAGCCCGACGCGTACATCGTCGGGGAGCTGTGGGGCTCCGTTCCGGACTGGATCAACGGGCGTTACTACGACGCGACGATGAACTACGCCTACTTCCGCGAACCGGTCCTCTCGTTCATCGCGCGGGGCGACGCGACGGCGGCCGAATTCGACCGCGCGCTCGCGCCCGGGCGAATGATCTACCCCGACGAGGGGACGCGCGCGATGATGAACCTCCTCGGGAGCCACGACACGGAGCGCTTTCTCCGGACCGCGGGGGAGGACACACGACGGCTCAAGCTCGCGCTCCTGTTCTCGATGACGTACGTCGGCGTGCCGACGATCTACTACGGTGACGAGATCGCGATGACGGGAGGAGGCGATCCCGACTGCCGCCGGCCGTTCCACTGGACGTGGCGCGAGGACGAGGCGAGCGTCGACGTGCGCGCGTTCGCGAAGCGTCTGATCGCGCTCAGGCGCGAGCACCCCTGCTTCGCGCACGGGAGCTTCCGGACGCTCCTCGCGGAGGGACAAGTCTACGCGTACGAGAGAATCGCGCCCGGCGACCGGGCGATCGTCGTCCTGAACGCCGGACTCGCCGAGGCCACCGTGCGCGTGCCGCTCGCGCCGGCGCCGGCGCACGGACTCTGGGACGTCCTCTCGCGCACGACGTACCCAGTGATCTCGACCGGCGACGGACAGGCCGTCGAGATCACACTCGCACCCCTGTCGGGCACGGTGCTCTTCGGACGGAAGTCCGCGAGCGAGCGGTAGCGGCGGTCGGCCCGGAGCGGCCGGCGCCACGCAGGCGAACACGAAACGGAGAACCAGATGAGAGACTTGCTCAAGAGCATCGTCGCAGACTCGAAGCACTGGATCGAGCTCAGGGTGCACGACCGGAAGGCGCTCGGGATCGCGGTCCGGAAGGGCATCCTGGAGTCGGCGGCGTCTCGGCAGAACGCCGGCGTCGGCGTCCGCGTGCTCGCTGGCGGCACGTGGGGGTTCTCGAGCACAGCCAGGCTCGACCGCGAGGGCATCCAGGAGGCAGTCCGTGAGGCGACCGTCTCGGCGGAGCTATCGTCGGGAGGGAGGAAAGCGAAGATCGAGCGTCTCGCCGATTGCGATCTCGCCGTGGGTGACTTCCGGAGTGGCGACGCGGACGAGATCGCGCGGCACACGACCGAGGAGAAGACCGAGCTGGTCGTCGAGACCGAGCACGAGACGCGCGAGTCGTCGATGGCGATCCGCTCGGCGATGTGCCGCTACACCGAGCTCATCGACGAGAAGTGGATCGTGTCGAGCGATGGAGCCGACGCGCACATCGAGGA
>JALGVU010000362.1 GCA_025774545.1 bacterium
GTCGGAATCTCGATCACGCGGGCGTAGTAGAACGCGCGCTCGGAAGCGTCGAAGTCAGGATCCTGCCATACGGCTATGAGCTCCGGGTCGCCGATCGTGTTCAGCCAGGTAGCATTCGGGACGTCTACCGTGTTGCCTACCGGCTGACGAGCGCGGCCGTCGGATCCGATCTCACGGTTGTCCGACACCGCAACGTCGTACACTCGCTCCTGCAGCTCACCGCTCGAATCCATCCACGCTTTGATGATCTGGATCCGGTCCAGGTTGCCGCCGTACGGGTCCTTGAGCGCGGCAACGAGGAACGAAGGAGATGCCCCGGATGACGGGCGCGACAGCTCACCGCCCATCGGAACGCCCTTGGAGTAGCCGGCCGCTCCCGGAAAGCGGCTGCGTGCGTCCGCCTCCGTGAAGTCGAATCCCCCGAAGAAACGCACCAACATCCGGGATCCCGTGGTCGCGTAGACTTCGCGGCGCATCATCGCGTCCCAGATCGATTTGCGCGTGTTCTCCGTTGCCCACACGGCGGCGTACCCGGACGAGGCCATATCCCAGCCCATGAACGCCATACTCCCATCCGGCGCGCCGATGGCCACGTGCTCCGCGCGCTCCGGACTGGGCTCGACGCCCGAGTGCTTGCCGAAGAAATTCTCTTCCTCGACCGCCGGAAGCGACGTGTGCGAGTCCGTCGAGCCGATCATCCCGAACTGGAAGGGATTCACCCCCAACCGGGCTTCGAGCTGCAGGCCGAGCTTGAGACCTGATCGACCATACTCGTGCTGCAGCATGTCCTCGGTCTTGGCCTGGCTGAGGTTCAGGTTGCCAAGGTCCCAGGTCTCGTAGTCGGCGAACTCGTCGTCAGGCGACAGGAGCGGGTGCGCCTCGCCATCTCCCTTGATCTGTGTAACCTCGTACACCGGCTCCCACCGGTCCCGGGTCTCGGCATAGGCCCGCGTGAGCGGATTACCATCCATGTCCTCGACGTCGAACATCATGCCGTTGGACAGGTTCCCGTTATGCGGGATCGCCAGCACCTTGCCGCCGGTCTCTGTTTCGTAGTCCGCCATGTAGACCCACAGGTCCTCGGGGTCGATGCTCGCCTCGGTCGTCATGGGCAGCTTCTGCCCCGCGCGTGAAGCGTCATCACGGTACACCAGGACCCGGTGCAGGTTGTTGCCCGGGGGCGCCAGCGAGGTCCATTCGTAGCCGATGAACGCGGTGAACACGCCCGGATCGTTGTATGTCTCTGCCGCCTCCAGGACGTCCTCCCACACGGGCCCGATCGATGCCGGATCGTTGATCTCAAACGGCATCTGGCCCTTGGAGAACAGGTCGATGAGCTCGAGCGTCGCGTCAACGGCCGCCTGACCGCCCTCGTTGAACATCCGGTTCCACCGGCGGGCCGTCTCGTCCTTCATCAGTTCTGGATCTCCGCCGACGATCTTGGCGAACATCCCATAGCCATCGGAGTGGTCGGCCACCACAACAAAGTCGAGAGGTCTCGAAAGTCGGGCGCGCACGCCAGTTGAGGAGACAACTTCCTCCCCCCTCGTGAACCGGTATGCCTCCTCGAGTCCGAGCCGGTTGCCGAACATCCCGGCGTCCACCGACAGGTTGGTGTGCAGGTGGGTGTCGCCCCAGAACACCTGCGTCGGATAGCCTCGTCCAGCGTAGGGCGAGTACTCCTTGTTCTTCAGCGTTCCCGCCGCAAACTCGTCGGCGTTACCGAAGTCCTGGCCGCTCGCGGGCCCGGCAACGGCAAGGAGAAGAGCGGCCGTGACCGCGACACAGGTTCGGGTGTTCATGGCTGGATTCCTTCTGGAAATCGGGTGCAGACGAGGGCCGTAGAAACAAGACTGAAAACTACTGCGTGTCGGAAGACAGCGCACCAGCCTTACACTTGACAATGTAAAAACAACACGTAGGTTGCCGGGCATGCAAACGGATGAACTTCACACCCGGCTCCGGGAGTCGGGCCTTCGCGCGACGCGGCAGCGGTCAGCGGTGTTCGGACTCCTGCGGGATGCAGGCGGCCACCACTCGGTCGACGACCTGGTCGGACTGCTGGCGGAGTCCGGGGATCCGCTGTCACGCATGACGGTCTACAACGTCGTGTCGGACCTCACGGGAGCCGGTCTTCTGATGCAGGCCGACGTGGGACCGGGACGGGCGTTGTACGAAGCGTCGGAGACCTGGCACCACCACTTTGTGTGCAGAAGCTGCGGAATCGTGATCGACGTGCCCTGCGCCCGGAGCACGAAACCCTGCCTCGAAACCCCTCCGGGGCTCGACCTGTCCGTCGACGAAGCACAGGTGATCTATCGCGGACTCTGCCCCGCCTGCCGCGCGGGCGCACACCCCCTCGAGGAACGCTCTTCGGAGCGCCACACATAGCCACACGTCACAGAACAACGGGAGACAGCAATGCCAAAAGGAACCGGGGATCACGACAAGCGCCCGACTCTGACCACCAAGGACGGCGCGCCGATCGCCGAGCAGCAGGTGCTCACTGCGGGCCCGCGCGGGCCGCTGCTGATGCAGGACGTGCAGCTGCTCGAGCAGATGCAGCACTTCAACCGCGAGCGGATCCCTGAGCGGGTGGTGCACGCGAAGGGCTCGGGCGCCCACGGCACGTTCACCGTGACCAACGACGTCACGAAGTACACGAAGGCGGCGTTACTGTCGGAGGTCGGGAAGCAAACCGAGATGGTCGCACGGTTTTCGACCGTGGCAGGGGAAAAAGGCGCGGCGGACGCCGAGCGCGATGTGCGCGGTTACGCCCTCAAGTTCTACACAGAGGAAG
>JALGVU010000363.1 GCA_025774545.1 bacterium
GTACGGCCAGAGCGTCATCGGGTTCTACGACGGGGAGCACCCTCTCCACCCCAACGCGCTCGTGATTGCGAACGAGCGGGGATTCGCCAGCGGTCCGATCAAGCTCAGGACCGGGGCCAGCGACCGGGTCTACGTGAGCGACGACGGGAACGTGGGCATCGGAACCGTGACTCCGGTTGAGCGGCTCGACGTGGCCGGGACCACGCAGATGGCCGGTTTCATCCTCCCGACGGGCGCCGCCGCGGGCCACGTGCTCATGTCGGACGACGCCGGTGAGGGGACCTGGCAGCCGGCTCCGGGCGGGATCGGGGGCGGCGGTACCAACAACTACATCCCCAGGTTCACGGGTTCATCGACGATCGGGAACTCCGTCATCCGCCAGGACAGCGACGGTGACGTGATCGTCGTCGGCGAACTTCACGTCGAGAGCGAGACGAACCGCTGCGGCGTCTTCACCTCGGACTACACGAGCTCGTCGACCACCGTCGTGAACGCGCGATTCACGGGGACCGGCTCGTGGGACGCCATGGGCGTCTACGGCGAGAGCAACCCGCAAGACGGCTACGGCAAGGGTGGCGTGTTCCTCGGCGGCTACCAGGGCGTGCAGGGGGTCGTGTCGCCGACGGGGACCCACGAGTACCACGGCGTGTTCGGTGCTGCGCTCGGGGGGAACGGCAGCAACCTGGGCGTCTACGGGGTGGCGTCGTTCGGCGAACACAACTTCGCCATCTACGGATCGGCCGCGGTGGCCGCGGGGAGCTACGCCGGGTACTTCGACGGCAACGTCCACATCACCGGAACGCTCACGGGCGGGAAGGCCGCCTCGAAGATCGACCACCCGCTCGATCCGGCCGGCAGTTACCTCAGCCACGCGTACGTTGAGAGCCCCGACATGAAGAACGTGTACGACGGCGTGGTCGTGCTCGACGGGCGGGGCGAGGCCCGGGTGGAGCTCCCGGAGTGGCTCGAAGCTCTGAACAGCGACTTCAGGTACCAGCTCACGTGCATCGGGGGATTCGCCCCCGTCTACGTCGCCGAGAAGATCTCGGGGAACGCCTTCACGATCGCGGGCGGCGAGCCCGGGATGGAAGTCTCGTGGCAGGTGACGGGCATCAGGAGCGATCCGTTCGCGGAATCCAGCCGGGTGGTCGTCGAGGAGGAGAAGCCCGCGGACGAGGTGGGGAAGTACATGCATCCGGAGGCGTACGGGCAGCCGCATGAGATGGGCGTGAGCTACCGCGAGCCGCCGAGGATGCTGACGTCCTTGGCTGATGATGTGGACGCCGACTAGACAGCGGACAAGACGGACGTTAGGGGACGGCGTCGGCGCAGGAGACGCGCGGGAGAGCAGCCGGCGGGATCGGGAGACGAGGCGCGTTCCCGCTCCGGCTGGCCGCGGCACCGTTCCCGTCCTGAGCTGCTTGGGCGGCAGGCCAGTTGCGTGTGGACTCGGCGTTGGACGGCTCGAGTCTGCTTGACAGTTCCACGACTGCTGTAGTATACTCGCGTCTCGGGGCCATTGGTCCCCGCTCGCTTAGGTCATCACACTCGGAGCAGTCGGAAGGGGGGAAGCATGTTCAGGCTATCTCTTGTGGTCGGCCTCATGATCGCGGTGCTCGCCGTGTCGGCGGCCGCAGACGAGTACGACGTGGGACTCTCGGGGACAGGGAACCTCCTCGATCGTGGGCCCGCGTACTCGGGCGACTTCCTCTTCGGGTTCACAGGCGCGTGGGAGATCCGCGTCGGCAAGTTGGGCGTTCTGCGCGCGGTGGATGCCGAGGACCAGTTCACCTACGTCTGGGATGAGTTCTTCGCCGGCAACTACGACGACACTCCTGGCTCCGAAGCCTGGTACGGATACTTCGACGGCAACACGCTCCGCAAGGCTCCGAAGTTCGCGTTCGATGTCGCGGATCCGGAGGGGCGACTGCGGGGCGACGCGTCGATCGTGATCTTGGTGCGCGACTTCAACGGGGACGGCGTGCTCTCCGAGGCGGAGAGGGAGCAGAACTGCCAGATGAACGCGACGCTGGTTTTCAACGAGCGGGGAGGCAAGGGCGCGTTCCGCGGCATGTGCGGCACAGGCGCGCTGGGCGGCGGCAACTTCAACTTCGTCGAGCCGCCGGACGTCGACGACATCCAGCTGATGGGGCTCCTCACGCTGTATCCGTGCGATTAGGCTCAGCGGGACCAGGTACGGCAGTCTATCGATGTCAAGAAGGGAGCGCTTCCTTAAGGGAGGCGCTCCCTCTCGCATTCCCGGGCTTTCCTCTGCAACCCCCGAGCCCCTGTCGGGGTCCAACCCTACGTACGAGGCCGAGACGGCCGACCGCCGGGACCCCGAACGCCCCCCACAGAACACGGGGCCTGGCCAGACAAAGCATGAAGAGCGACCGGGGGGTTCGCACGACACCGCATCTGCGGACCCAGACGAAGGGAGCGGGAGAGATGACGTTCGTCGTAAGGATGATCAGACTGAGGAGGGGCCTCGGACTCAACATCTTCCTGACGAGGCCGCACAGCAGGACCGGCAGAAGGCCCTGGCACTCACTGTAGCCCCGTAGTAGCGAGGAAGCGCTCCATCACGATTGATGGTAGCTCGGGGGAGACCTGCTGTCCGGTGAGAGCGCTTCCCACCAACCACCATCCGCACTCGTTCTCCTCGAGGGCCGGCGCTCGGGCGTCGGCCCTCACTTTTTCCCCCTCAGCATCGCGCCGCTCGTGTGACCCTCGAGCGCGTCCGAAGTGAGGTAAGCCGGCCGGCGGGAAGCGCGGCCGGCCTCCTCGTCTCGTGCCTC
>JALGVU010000011.1 GCA_025774545.1 bacterium
CGAGTGGCCGACCTACGAGTGGGGATGGCCCGGCCTCGTGGCGCCGACGCCCGAGTACACGAGCTACCCGCTCGGCGACGGTGCGTTCGTCGTGTGCATGCAGCGTGGCGACGATTTCACAATGATCGACCAGTGGTCGGACCCCGTCGGCAGGGCAACGTGCCTGAACGCCGCGCAGGCGGCCGTCCACGTGCTCGATCTCATGATCGGCTACTGGAGCACGACCGAGCTGTCGGAGTACCCCGATTACGTCTCGATCTCAGGAACGCGCGCGAACCAGCTCTGCGTCGATCTCCGTCAGGGCAAGCCGGAGCGCTTCGTCGACCGGTATTGTGAGCTCATGAGCGCCGACGCCGACGAGTTCGCCGACTGGTTCTGGGAGGGCGGCGTCCCCTCGTCCGCGCCCGAGGAGTTCCTCGAGGCGGGCGCCTGGCTCTTCGGGAAGACGAGCTTCGTGCTCGACCTCCTGAGCCTGACGACTGACGAGGGACCGTTCTTCTGGGACTGGGCCTTCGCCGACGAGAACCTCTGCTACGAGCTGACGCAGGCGGCGGGCGTCGTTACCCAGCTTGACGACTTCTACGCGCCCGACGCCGAGTTCGACGTCGACCCGCCGGCGGGCGTCGTCGGAACGGAGTTCACGTTCGACGCGTCGCTCACGCTCGACGATCAGGATCCGCTCGCCGAGCTCGCCTTCCGTTGGGACTGGAACAGCGACGGCACGTGGGACGCCAACTGGAACAGCGCCCAGCAGGCCACCCACATCTACGGGACGGCCGGCGCCTACACGGTGACGATGCAGGCCAAGGACACCGACGGGATGATCGGCACGATCACTCACGTGCTGAACGTCGGAGGAGGAGCGGGTACCGCGACGCACGTCAAGCTCTTCCGCGACCAGCTGCCGTGGTACAGCACCGCGACCGTCGACGTGCTCGAGGCGCTCGGATTCACCGAGGGGGTCGGACCGGACACCTACGAGATCCTGTCGTCGTCCGACATGGCGACGGCCCCTCTCGTACCGGGAAGCGACCTGGTCATCATCTGCAACGATCAGCCGCAGTCGTTCTACAACGCCTACGGGGCGAGCCAGATCCGGTTCAACAGCTTCGTCTACCAGGGCGGCGCGCTCCTGTGGGAGGCGTGCGACCAGGGCTGGAACCTCGGATCGATGGCCGACGCCGGGATCGTCCTGCCGGGCAACGTCGGAACGATCTTCGACTACGACTACTACAACTACGTCACCGACCAGAACCTGCCGTTGGTCGCCGGGCTCCCGGACCAGCTCGACCACAACTACGCGAGCCACGAGAGCTTCACGAACATCCCCGACGGCACCACGGTCTACTGCCGGGACGAGAGCTCGAATCCGACGCTCGTGGAGTACTCGCTGGGAGGCGGCTGGGTCGTGATGTCCGGCCAGCCTCTCGAGCACCAGTACGACAACATCTACATCAATGAGGACATGGAGGAGCTCCTCCCCCGGATCATCTCGTACTTCACCGGAAGCCCGCTCATGAAGTCGGTACCTGGCAAGGAGCCGACCCTCTCCAACGAGAGGCCGAGCGGCCCTCCGACAGACGAGTAGCCGGGAGGACCTCGGTCGACGCGCCGACAGCGCGCGACAGCTCACGAACGAACGAGGCCGCGGGTTCGACCCGCGGCCTCGTTTCATTCCGTCGCCCATGAACCCGAGCCGCGACGCGTCCCTGCGCCGCGCCCCCCACGCCGCCGTGGCAGTTCTGACAGATCATCCGGGCTGGGCTCAGAACCGATCGTGGAACCTCAGCACCGCGACGTGGCCGTTGACGCACGCCCCCGGAAGGCCCGTCACGACGAGCGGCATCGGGCCTGCGTGCATGACGCGATCCCCTCGATCGAGGCGGCCGTCGCCGTTCGCGTCCGAGAGGAGCGCCGCGATGTGGCCGTACTGCCGGGATCCCTTGTACCGAACGGCGATGAGATCGCCCGGCCTGATGTCCTCGCCCCAGAGGACCCGCCTCGTCGGGTTCCCGAGCCGGACGTCGAACTCGTCGATCTTCGTCAGCTCGTCGACGAGCATCGCGACGCTGTAGTTCGTGTCGATCGTCTTACCCTTCCACCCGGAGTACGCCGCGACGAGCACGTCGGCGCAATCCACGCCGATGTAGTTCTCGCTCTGATACGTCGACGATCCGAAGACACCGGGGACGTTGAAGTACGACGCGAGGTGTCCGAGAAAGCCGTCGCCGTCGCGGATCGAGAGACGGAAGACCGACGGCGGGAGGCCGCGGTGGTCGGCGTCCTCGAGGCCGGGCGAACGGTCGACCTCGCCGTCTCGTTCGATCTCGACCTGGAACCAGAAGCTCCCGACGTCCTTGCGGTCGCGGACGGGCCTTCCGAAGACGCGGGAGAGTGATCGCAGCCACCGCCTCACGCCCTCGACGGGACCGACGTGGGAGACGACGCGGAGGGGCTCGATCTCCCATTCCCCACGGAAGCTCTCGAGTTCGACCCTCTCGTATGCGATGCGGTCGTAACCGTTCCACTCGTGGGCGCCGCTCGCGCGGCGCCGCGCGTTCGAGTAGCAGTGGGACACGTCGGGGATGATCCGGTACCACCTGATCTCGGCGTCCGGCGCCTCGTCGACACGGAGGAAGACGCGCTCCCCCTTCACGGGGGAGACGGCCGAAACGCTCCGCCACTGCCCGTCGCCGATCCGCGACTCGATCGTGACCGCGGCGTGGAGATCGCGCGCGGCCGGGAGCGCGGCGACGCACGTGAGCGCGAGCGCGAGAAGCACCCTCGCTGTACGGCCGACGCGGCGGGGTGCGCGCGGAGCCCGGCCAGGTGCGCACGGGGCCCCGCCGGGTGCGCACGCGGCCCGGCCAGGTGCGCCCTCAGCGCGAGTGGTGACCATCGATCTCACTGCCCGTCCTCCGACCTCACGCGTTCGATGACGCCTCTCGCGTGGTCGAGCCCGCCGTCGAGCGAGTCGAAGACGCCGTCGAGCTGCGCCTCGTAACAGGCGTTCAGGATCGCAGAGAAGTGCGGACCCGGCTCCTGCCCGAGCTCGATCAGATGACGACCGAGCACGATCCGCACGGGCGCGGCGTCCGCGACGGAGAGGGCACGCGCCCGCTCCAGAAGCCACTCCCCCTCCGGGAACTCGTCGAACGGCCTCGGAGGGCATCCCTTCTGATCCGCGCGCGCCACCCGCACGAGACGATCGATGCGACCGACACGCCGCGCGAGCCGCCGGATCGCTGCGTTCCCGGCCTTCGCCCGGTACAGCTCCTTCGGCTTCAGGTGGTGCGCCACGAGCGGCGCGACCTCGTCGATGAGCGCCCTCTGCCGCGTCATCCTCCTGAGGAACGACGTCGTCAGATCCACCCCGGCGGGCTCGTGCCCGTACGACCGGATCCTCCCGTCGACGCATTCGGTCGTCGACGGCTTTCCCAGATCGTGGCAGAGGACGGCGAACCCGACGACGAGATCCTCCCACTCGTCGCCGATCCGATCGGTCGCGAACGCGTCCATCGAGTGGAGCGTGTGCGTCCACACGTCGCCTTCCGGGTGCCACTCCGGCTCCTGCTCGCATCCGACGAGCGCCTCGAGCTCCGGGAAGTGCCTGATCCAGCCCGACTCGCGGAGGAACGTGAGCCCCTTGGAGGGCCTCACCCCCCGAAGGATCAGCTTCCTCCACTCCTCGAAGACGCGCTCGGCGGCCAGCCCCTCCGGGGCGACCGAACGGCAGAGCTCGACGGTCTCGGGCGCGGCCGTGAGATCGAAGCGGGCCGCGAGCTGCATCCCACGAAGGACCCGGAGCGGATCCTCGCCGAACTTCTCAGTCGTGTGCCGGAGCACCCGCGCCTCGATGTCGGCGAGTCCGCCGTAGAAGTCGAGGACCTCGCTCGTGAGTGGATCGAGGGCCATCGCGTTGATCGTGAAGTCCCTCCGGCCCGCTGCCTCCTCGAGCGGCATGTCGGGATCGGACATGATCTCGAACCCGCGATGCCCGAGCCCCGCCTTCGACTCCCGCCTGGGGATCGAGACGTCGATCGGGAGGTCTTGCACCTTGATGACCCCGAACGACTCCCCGACGAGATCGATCGAGAAGCGCGCCGACAGCACATCGATGAGCCGCTCGCTCGGCAGTCCGTGGACCTCGATGTCGAGGTCCTTCGCCGGAATCCCGAGGATCGCGTCGCGCACGGAGCCGCCGACGAGATAGGCCGCGCCTCCGGCCTCACGCACGTCGGTGCAGATCGCCGCCTGCGCGTCGCGGAGCGCCTCATTCTCGATGAGCATATCGATGTGTCGCCGTTCGGTCATGATCGTCCCGATCCCCGCCGGCCACGATCCCGCGGCTCCCGCCGCGCGCCGGTCGTCCTCTCTGCCGATCGACCCCTCTGTCCTGTCCTCGTCTCCCTACGACACGGGAGTGCCACCCTCCGCCCGGTCCTCCCCTTCGTGCAGGTGAATCCAATCCCACACGTGCTGTGCCGAGTCGGCGTCGAGCGACTTCATGATCTCGAACGCCTCGTCGCGTCTCCCGAGCGAGTAGTAGAGCTCCGCGAGATGGGCCTTCGCCAGAGCGAAGTCCGGACGCCTCCGAATCGCCTCCTGGCAGCTCTCGACGGCAAGCTCTCCCTCACCGAGGAACGAGTACGTGAGCGCCATCGCGTCGTACGCCTCCGCGTAATCCGGGTCGAGCCTCGCGGCCTCCCGGTACTCTCCCACGGCGTCCTCGTAGCGGTCGAGGCTGACGTAGGCGTGGCCGAGCGTCTGGTGCGCGTGTGCGAGGTCCGGCTCGAGGTCGACGGCCTTCGCCGCGGCGTCGACCCCCTTCTCTATGTGTCCGGCGTCGATGTAGGCCTCGGCGAGGTGCACGCGGGCCTCCGCCGAATCGGGCATGAGCCGCACGACCATCTGCCGCGCCGCGACGGCCTCGTCGTGCCGTCCCAGACTGGTGCACGCGACAGACCTGAGCCAGTGCGGCTCCCAACGCTCTGGATCTCGGCGAATCGCCTCGTCGAGGGGCTCGAAGGCCTCGCCGTATCGCTCGAGTCTGACGAGCGTGTTCCCGATCGAGAACGGCGGGCCGAACTCATCCGGCGTCTGCGCGCCGGCGCGCCGGAAGCACTCGAGCGCCTCCACGAGCTCGCCCTCCTGTGAGTGCAGCTCCCCGAGGTTCATGAGCGCCACGGGGTCCTCCGGGGCGAGCTCCACGGCGCGCTCGAGCGGCCGACATGCCTCCTCCGGGCGCCCGATCCGCATGAGGGTCACCCCGGCGAGCTGGTGCGCGAACGAGGAACTCGGTGCGAGCCGCGCCGCCTCCTCGTACTCCCGGGCGGCGTCCTCGAGCCAACTCCGCCGCGGCCTCCTCGAGGCGCCCCGCCTTGAGATGCCCCAGCCCCGTGTTGTTGTGGGCCATCGCCTCAGGCCCGACGACGCCAGGCGTTCTGACGCGTCGAACCACGGAGACCAGGATCAGAATCCCGACGAGCATCAGGATTCCGATGAGCGCTTCGTTCATCGAATCTCCCTCGCGCGGCGGGAGCGGCCGGCCCGTTCCGGTCGCCGAGCGTCTTCGTCGCCACGTCTCCTGGATCCTCGCGCCGGAGCCGCTCCACGCGGCCGCCGCTACTGAAGCGACTGGACCGTCAGAATAGTCGCCACCGCGAGACCGACCAGCCCGAAGACGAGACGCAGCGTCCCCATCGCGTCCGCCGGCTCCGCCGCCCCGTGAACCCGCCGCTTGTAGGCCTCGGCGTTCATCTGAAGCGGCGAATCGGACGGGAAGTACGAGTAGTGGAAGTTGGCCAGGTCGTAGACGAGCGACTTGGCGATCTACGTTGTTCGCGTAGACGATCTCACCCGTCGCGGTGTCCTCCGCTCGCATGTGGAGGCGGACCATTCCCTCTCGCTTCTTCTTGCCCACGGACGAGCCGTCGCGGTACATGAGCCCGCACTCGAGCACCCGATACGACACCAGATAGTCGGCCGGCGTGAGCTGCGTGTCGAAGACGACGACCGAGTCGAGGTCCGCGCCCCGCACCTCGGTCGTGCCGTAGCTCCCGACCGCGTAAGGAGCCGTGTGCAGCTCCCCGAGCGCTCCGACGTAGCCTCCCCTGCTCGTTCCGGCCGAGGCCACCTTGATGCCCGTCGGCACGTAGACGAGGCGATACCGGTCGCCGGAGCGTTCCGCCACGAGGCGCCTCACGAGGTCCTCGTCCCGCTCGTGGACGCGGTATCCCTCGGGTCAGGGTTCGTGGGATCCTCCATCGAGGCGACGCTGATCGAGCTTCCCTCAGGGATCGCGCGTCCGACGGTGCCCGCCACGTCCAGCTCGGCGACCGTCTGCTCGATGAAGTAGTGGTTCGAGTCCTCGAACCGAGGCTCGACCTTCGCCGCGCAGCCCCAGAAACAGACGGGCGCAGCGAGGATCAGCGCGAGAATCGACAGAGCCCTGCGTTTCGTGGACACGCCGTTCTCCTTTCCTCGCGCACCGGCGGAACCGCGGGCGGTGTCGCTCGTCGCACCCCCCACGCCTGCCCCGCTGACCTCCGGCCGATGCGTCCTTCGCCTAGTGTGACTTCTCCCCCAACTCGATCTTGCGCAGTCTCTTCCGGGCGTGCTCGTCGTCGATCACCTCGAGCGCGAGCCGGAACAGCCGCCACGATCCTGAACCCACGCAAGCACCTGATCGCGGGCTTCCCCAGCGCGCCGGAACACGAATCGAGCCCCGAGGACACGTCAAACACCATCACGGCGCTCCAGCCGAAGCGCCGCAACGACACACACTATGCGAGTGTCTATCGCATGGACTCGCACGTGTCAACGGGAATCAATGAGTCGAGCCGTGAGGGGACCGCCACGTGGGGCAGCCGATCAGTGGAGGCGACGCGCCCTCGTCCGCAGACGCACGGCGCTCTCGCCGGGCCGCGCGGTCAGCGCAGAAGCACGAGCTTCCGTTCGTCGACCCCGGCCGCCGTCTCGAGCCGCGTGAAGTAGACGCCCGCCGGAAGCAGCCGGCCGCCGTCGCCGCGTCCGTCCCAACGCGCGACGTGCTCCCCCGCAGGAAGCACGCCCTGGTCGAGCCGCGCGACGAGTCTCCCGCGGAGATCGTAGACGGAGAGCGTCGCCCACGCTTCACGCGGGAGCGAGAACCGGATACGCGTCGCGCCCGTGGTGGGATTCGGCGACGCGGCGTGAAGCACGACCTCCACGGCCGGCACGTGATCGGCGACGCCCGTCCCCGGTGTGAGATGGAGAACCACGTACTCGGACAGCTCGACGTGGCCGTCGCCGTCGCCCGAGGGCGCCTGCGCGAGGAGCGCACCCCCGTCGGGCGATTCGTATCCCGCGACGGCGACGAAGACGGAATCCGGCACGGTCCCGTAGAGGCCCTCGAGCCTCATTGCCCCTTCGAGGTACTCCCCGCTCGCGTTCTCGAGATCCGCGGACGCGAGCACCGTCTCGCCCGCGTCGAACCACCCCGTCCAGTTGTTGCCGTCCTCGTTCGCGAGGAAGTGCTCCCACCCGGCGGTGGTTCCCGCCTTCGCCCACGGCGCGCCGTGCGACCCTCCGGGGGCGCGGTCGACGAGGATGAAGTGATCGAGCCCGGACGTCGAGCCGACGCCCTCGGTGGCCAGGTAGAGCCACGTGCCGTCCCACGCCCAGGAGAGGTTCACCCCCGTGCCCGCTGCCGCGAGCTCGGCCTCGGGATCGAGCGCGCCGTCCATCTCGAACCCCGGATCGACGACGCCGCCCGTCACCGGCACGTGCCAGTCGGCCCCGCCGTTGCTGTCCCAGTCCCCCTGGCCGTCCGTGAAGACGAAGTCGACCGTGGTCGCCGACGAAGGAACCGAGTAGGTGTACCGCCAGGCTTCTTCCGCCGGCTCCCACGTCATCGCCGGGTCCGGCGAGATCACGTCCTGCCATCCGCTGTGTCCGATGTGGATCACGACCGGGGAGGTCGTCGGCGGCAGCACGTTCCTGCACTCCAGATCGTACCAGATCGTGACGAGATCGCCCGCCGCGGGCTCCTCGGGACTCCACCAGACGCACGTGTCCGGGACGACTCCCCCGCCGCTCCCGACCCAGACGTGCTGGATCGGCGATCGCTTGACGTGCCCGAGGCTGTCCTCCGCCTCGACGTAGTAGTCGAGAAGCTCGTCCTCGAAGCCGTCGAGGTGCGCATGGTACTCGTCGGCGATGTAGTCCGGCATCACCGTGAAGTCGATCGAGGGATCGCCGTGGACGTTCTCCGCGGGAAACGCCCGCCGGGTCATCGGGTGCGGCTGCCAGGCGCCCACGCCGGCGCCACCGTCGTACGTCTCGTTCGCGTCGTCGGTCATCGGGTTCTCGCCGTCGTCATCGACTCGCACCATGAGATCGACTCTCGCCACGCCCGACACGTCGTAGACGAACGTCCAGACGTAGAAGTCCTGGCTCATCGGCAGACCGGCGCCGCCGGGGTATCCCCAGAGCGACCCGCCGCCGTACCCGCCCGGATTCCACGGGAGCCGCTGCGGAATCCAGATCGTGGGCGCGACCTCGTCTGAGCCTCCGCCGATCACCGGGTCCGCGTGCGCGACCGCGTTGTTGCACGCGAGGGTCTGCTTGATCTCCATGTCGAGCGCCGTCCCGTAGTACATGTACCCACTCTCGTAGCCCGCGAGCAGGAAGTGCCACGCGATCTCGGCGTCGTTCGCGCCGAGCGACGGCCTCTGGATTCGCGAAGGATCGAGCGGCCCCGCGATCGCCTCGGCCGTCTCGACACGGTTCTCGGCGGCCGTCAGCACGGCCCAGTTCCTCTCGTCGACGGCCCACCCGCCCGGGATGTCGAACCCGCCGCCCCCACCGTAGAGCGGCCAATTCCAGTTGATGAACTGGGGACTGCCGAAGTCGCCGTCGGCGTTCACCCAGCCACCGTCCTCGACGTGAACAACGTCGGACGGATCGACAGGATGGTCCGCGAGGTACTCGGCGACGGTCGTCGGTTCGTACCCCTGAGCGACCGCCGCGTGAGAGAACTGCGACACGCCCTCATACCAGTACGAGTACCCACCCGACCACGCGTTGTCGCCGTCGTGCGCGAACAGGATCAGCATCGGGTGGGCGGGGTCGTTGTGCGAAGCGATGGCGTCGATCTCCCCCGTCCCGTACAGGCCGTAGCCCTCGTTCCACGACATCGCGTTCGCGGCGGGCACGACGACGATGCGCGACTCGTCGCCGGTCGTGGGATCGACGTAGCGCGCGTAGTGCGGCCGGAAGCCGTAGGGCGGCGGCACCTTCACCGTGACACCGCGCGGGATGGTAATGCCGTAGTAGTACCCCTGCGCCGGGTTGAGCCGATCGGCGCGGTTCGGAGGATCGCAGTTGTCCTCGTTCGCGTGGTACGGGTAGTCCTCGCAGGCGCGCGCGATGTGAAGGTCCGGAACGATCGTCCAATCGACGCCCTCATCGACGAGGACCGGGATGAGCCGCTCAGAGAAGCACGTCTCCGCGGGGAAGAACCCGACCGACGGGTCCGAGTCGCCCCACGCTGAAGGGGTAGCCGCCTTCTGGATCTGCAGTTCCTTGCGGAATGCGTTCTCGTCCATGAGGGGACTGATCGCGTGGTGGTGGCCGACCAGCACCATGTCGCAGCGGGTGCGGCCGCCGGAGGTCGTCCAGTCGCGTGCCTCGCGGTACCACTGCCACCAGTCGGGCGCGTAGAGCCCCCCGCTCCACCCCGCGTCGCCGAGGCTTGTGATGTTCTCGATGAGGCTTCCCGCGAAGCTCACCTGCGCGCCGGCGTCCGGGATGTCGAGAATCGAGGAGAGCGCGTCGTGCGGGTAGTGCTGATAGTCACCGACGCGGTCGGGCTTCCCGAAGATCTCGGCCTCGTCGTTCTCGGAGTGCCCCGTGACGATCGTCTCGTACGCCTTCTCGTACTCGCCCGCGGTCCACGTGGATTCGTTCGGCCAGTAGATCGGCTGGTGCATGTGCCACAGGTAGGTCGTGTGGACCGGCGCCGCGGCGGCGGGCACCGTCACGACGAGCAGGAGAAGCGCGGCCAGAGCGGCCGCCGACGCCGCCCCAGCAACGCGCCGGGGCGTCGTCCAGACGGCCCTCACACTCGTCCGCGTGGTGTGTTCCGAGTTCCTCATACTGTCTATTCTACATCACCTGCGCCGAGGCGCCAACGGGCCCCGGCGCCGTTCGGGCGGTCGCCCCCGCCCGAGCGATCGCTGCCACCCCCGCCGCCCCCCCGTCCCGGCCCGCGAACGAGGCATCCTCACCGGAAATGAACGATTGACAGTCAGCTTCTGTGATGCTATGATCTTGCATTGGCATGGCATGCTACTGCCCTGCCGTTCCGAGCTGCCTTCGTCGTTCGAAATGTTTGCCGGGCGTCTCGCCCGCTCGTGGCCCCAGCGTGCCCATCGTGCACCGTGGGGGCGTCGCGACCGACGAGAGGCCGGCGTGACGCGCCGTCGGCGCGAGGGGAGGGCGATGGACTGCTGGCGATCGATGGGCGAAGAGAGCAGGATCACGAAGCCAACCTTCGAGACAAGGAAGATAACCATGTTGAGAACTGCACTGGGGATCACCGTGGCCGTTGCGCTCACGCTCGTGTTCGCGGGTCCGGCGGCCTGTGACGAGTGCTATGGTCTGAACCGCTGGGACTGCAATCAGCATGCGGGATGCACCACCTTCCAGGGGGACCCCGGGGAGTGCTATTTCGTGTACCACAGCTTCTGCGAGTGCCGCGCGCTCTGGCGGGTCGTCGTCGATGAGCACCTGGAATCCGTCGAGCTGACGGACGGGCCCTACAGCTACACGTACAACTCAGGCGAGATGGCGAACGACTACGCGCTGGTGTACGGCAACGACTGTACCGGCTACTCCACGAACGGCCCGGACGCCGTCGCCTACGTCGCCCTGGCGCCGGGAGGCACGGTCGAGGCTCACATGATGCCGATGGACACCGGGCACGACTGCAGCATCTATCTGATCACCGACCCCGAGGATCCGGAGGGCTCCTGCGTCATCGGCGCCGATGACACGGTCGGCATGGACGAGGAGTGGTTCTTCTACGAGTCCGTCGAGGGCGGCGTCTACTACATCATCTTCGATGCCTATTCGTCCTCCCCGCCCGAGATGGAGATTCAGGTGTGGGGCGACGTCTCAGGCTCCATGCCGGTGGGTGTCGAGGACGCATCGTGGGGCGCCATCAAGGCGATGTACCGCTAACACAAGCGACCGACCTCAGATCGGTTCACGGGGCCCCCGCCGACCAAGGCGGGGGCCCCGTCGTCCGAGGCCGGTGAACACGAACGGTGCTGAGAACCGCACCGCCTCCCGTCCGGTTTCCCCGTCCGCGCGGCGCGCGCATCAGTAGAAGGAGGTCGCATCATGAGGAAGGTCGCGCTGTTCGTCACATGCATCACTCTCCTCCCCTGCGCCCAGGTGGAGGCGCTCATCATCCACGTGCCGGGAGACCAACCGACGATCCAGGGCGGCATCGACGCGGCGTCGTACGGCGACACGGTGTTGGTCACATGCGACACTTACTCCCCGGACAACCAGATCTTCCTCACCGAGTCCGGCATCTGTCTCAGGAGCGAGACGGGCGAGGCCGACTGTGTGACCATCAACGGTGACAACCACGGTGGCGCGGTCCTGTTGTGCGCCGGCGTCGACAGCTCGACCTCGGTGATCGGCTTCACGATCGCCGACGGCAATCAGTACTACATGGACATGGCGGGGGGCGTGCTGGTCGCAGGCTCGCCCAAGTTCAGGAACGTCCACGTGCGCGACTGCGTAGGGACGATCTACGGCGGGATGGTGTGCGGCGCCGGGGAGCCTACACTTACCGACGTCACGTTCACGAGCAACCGCGGCGACAACGGCGGGGGCCTCTACTGCACGACGGACTGCTCGGCCCGCCTGACCCGGGTCACCTTCTACGGCAACAGAGCGTACATCGAGGGCGGCGGGATGGGGTGCATCAGCTGCACCCCGACCCTCGAGGACGTCGTCTTCGACAGCAACCAGAGCGACTACATCGGAGGCGGCCTCTACTGCCACAACGCATCACCTGTCCTCACGAACGTTCGGTTCGCCGCGAACACCGCCGACCACACCGGCGGCGGCATCCACTGCGAGAACGGCTCGTCTCCCGGGCTCACGGGCGTGGTGATCGTCGACAACTCGTCGGACCTCTTCGGGGGCGGTCTCTACTGCCAGGGTTCCTCGTCGCCGACGCTCACCTACGCGGCTCTCCTCGGAAACAACGCCATGATGGGAGGAGGGATGTACTGCGAGGACGGTTGCGACCCCGTGCTCACGAACGTCACCTGCGCCAACAATCAGGGGAGCGCAGGAGCCGGGATCTCCTGCCAGATCGACTGCGATCTGACGATCGCGAACACCATCGTCGCCTTCAACGAGCTGTCTGAGGGCGTGCTGTGCTCGGGCGGCTCCGCGGCCACCGCCACATGCTGCGACGTCTACGGGAACTCGGGAGGCGACTGGGTCGGGTGCCTCTCGGGCCAGCACGGCGCGAACGGCAACATCAGCGAGGATCCGCTCTTCTGTGGCGGTGCGAACCCGTACTTGAACTACTCGCTCGATCTGGGCTCGCCCTGCACGGAAGCGAACAGCGCTTGCGGTCTCGTCGGCGCGTGGAGCGTCGGGTGTCCGGCGACGTCGGTCTCAGGAAGTGAGGAGGAGACCAGCTGGGGCGCCCTGAAGGCTCTGTTCCGCTGACACGCGGCGAGTCCACCCCCGCGCTCCTCCCTCGCGGCGACACAAGAAACGGGGCCGTTCCGCTCAGACGGACGGCCCCGTTCTGCGATGCGATCTTCCCTGTCTCTCAATCCTCGGCGTCCGAGCGCCGATCCTCCCCCATCGATCCCGGGAGTCTCCGGCAGACGTCGAGTCATCTCCCTTCGATGCGCACGCGGTTCTTGCCTCCGACCTGACACTCCGAGAGCATCCGGTCCGCGCGCTCGAGAAGCGTCTCCACGTTGTCGCCGCGTCTGGCGATCGCGCCGCCGATCGAGACGCCCGGCTTGAGCGAACCCTGCGGGAGACTGACCTCGGTCTTCTTGATGAGGAACCTCAACCGCTCCGCGGCCTTCAAGAGCCCCGAGCGACCGACGTTCCTGATGATCGCGAAGAGCTCATCGGAACTCCAGCGGCCGAGCGCGTCCATCGGGCGCGAGTGCTCCACGAGTGCCTTCGCGACGGCGCCAATCACGTCGTCCGACGCCTCCGGGCTGTGCGTCTTCCTGATCTCGGCCAGCTGCTCGACGCGCAAGAAGAGAATCCCGAAGGGCGTTCCGAGACGATCCAGCTCGCTCAGGCGAACGGCGAGTTCGTCCTCGAGGTATCTTCGATTCGGAAGGCTCGTGAGCGGGTCGAGCAGCTCGGCGTCTCCGGACTCCCGGAAACGCTCGCCCGACATCATCCTCGGCACCGTGTCGAAGAAGATCTGCACGACGCCGCGGATCTCGCCGAAGCTCCCGTCGTCCTCAATGGCGGAGTAGCGAACGTGCACCGAGAGCTTGCGCCCGTCCTTGTGGCGAATGAGGAGTTCGGCCTGCCGCTCCTTGCCATCCTCGAGAGTCGACACGAGGGGACAGCCCGCGTCGCAGAGACACACGTCGTCCTTGTCGGCGCAGGCGAGAAGATCATCGACGCAGCGCTTTCCAACGACGTCGTCGCTCGAGAACCCCGTCATCCGCTGAGCCGTGCGGCTCCAGAAGCAGACCTTGAGATCCCGATCAACCAGGCAGACGCCGTATGGAAGCTGGTCGAGGATCGTACGATAGAGATCGGGCTCCTGCATTTCGTCGTACCCCCTGAGACGGCCATCGGATAAGGCAGCCCGCAGTCCTCGAGAGCCGGGCAGCCGCGTACTACCCCACGATGCAGGAACCATGCCATCTTCAACGTTCTATGAAGTCTACGTGAGGCCCGTCAACCCGTTCCGACCCGACCGCAGAAGGCCAGCGCACCGGGCGTCCCAAGCTCGGATGAGGCGGTCGGTCAGCGGTCCCAAGGGCGCAACGACGCCACCTTGACTGGGCACCGCGGCCCGGCAACGCCCGGCCTACCTCGCAACGTTCGCCGCACCTCGCAACGCCAGGCCTACCGCGCAACGCCCGCCGCACCTCGCAACGCCCGGCCTACCTCGCAACGTTCGCCGCACCATGCAACGAGGCCGCCTCCCATCGGAAGACGGCCTCGTCTTTCGCAATGCCTGCCGGCCCGCCGCTACCAGTGCCAGGGGGCCTTCGGGCTAGTACATGTCTGCTCCGGGCATGGCCGGGGGCGACTTCCTCTCTTCCTCCGGCTTGTCCGTCAGAATCGCCTCGGTCGTCAGAAGCAGGCTCGCAACGCTCGCTGCGTTCTGGAGCGCCGTACGAACGACCTTCGTAGGATCGATGATCCCGGCCTTCACGAGGTCCGTGTACTCCTGCGAGGCGGCGTCGTAGCCGTACGACGGCTTCGACTTCCCGCGCACCTCCTCGACCACGATCGACCCTTCGGCCCCGGCGTTCGTCGCGATCTGGCGGATGGGAGCCTCGAGCGCCTTCGCGACGATCTCGATGCCCGTCTTCGCGTCGCCGTTCTTCTCCTTCACGCTCCTGAGCACCTCGCTCACGCGGAGCAGCGCCACGCCGCCGCCGACCACGATCCCCTCCTCGACGGCCGCCCTGGTCGCGTGCAGCGCGTCCTCGACGCGCGCCTTCTTCTCCTTCATGGAGGTCTCGGTCGCCGCGCCGACGCTGACGACCGCGACGCCGCCCGCGAGGCGGGCCAACCGCTCCTGGAGCTTCTCACCGTCGTAGTCGGACGTCGAGCGCTCGATCTCCGCGCGGATCTGATCGATGCGTGCCTTGATGTCGGCCTTCTTGCCCGCGCCCTGCACGATCGTCGTGCTGTCCTTGTCGATCACGACGCGCTTCGCGCGGCCGAGATCCTTGAGCATCGCGCCATCCAGCTTCAGGCCCTTCTCCTCCGAGATGACCTGTCCGCCGGTCAGAACCGCCATGTCGTCGAGCATCGCCTTTCTGCGGTCGCCGAAGCCCGGCGCCTTCACGGCGACGCCCTGGATCGTTCCGCGAAGCTTGTTCACGACGAGCGTCGCGAGCGCCTCGCCGTCGACGTCCTCGGCGACGATCAGGAACGGCTTGCCCATCTGGGCGATCTTCTCGAGGACCGGTACGAGGTCCTTCATGGCCGAGATCTTCTTGTCGTGGATGAGGATGACCGGCTCCTCGAGGACGGCCTCCATCCGTTCGGCGTCGGTGACGAAGTACGGCGAGAGATACCCGCGATCGAACTGCATACCCTCAACGACCTCGAGCGACGTCTCGATGCTCTTCGCCTCCTCGACCGTGATGACGCCGTCCTTGCCGACCTTCTCCATCGCGTCGGCGAGAAGCTCGCCGATCTCCGCGTCGTTGTTCGACGACACGGTGGCGACCTGCGCGATCTCCTTCCTGTCACGGATCTCGTGGCTCGCGCGTCTGAGCTCGTCGATCGCCACGTCGACGGCGCGCTCGATGCCCCGCTTGAGGTGCATCGGGTTCGCGCCCGCCGTGACATTCCGGAGTCCCTGCGCCACCATCGACTGTGCCAGAACGATCGCCGTCGTCGTGCCGTCGCCGGCGACGTCGGCCGTCTTCGTCGCGACCTCCTTCAGCATCTGGGCGCCCATGTTCTCGTACGGGTGCTCCAGATCGATCTCCTTCGCGATCGTCACTCCGTCGTTCGTGATCACGGGGGATCCGTACTTCTTGTCGAGGACGACGTTCCGGCCCCGCGGGCCCAGCGTGACGCGCACGGCGTCCGCGAGCTTGTCGACCCCTCGTCTCAGATGCTCCCTTGCCGCGGAGTCAAACTCCACCTGCTTTGCCATGCTGCTCTCCCTCGCATCGGCCTGGATCCCACTAGAGGATCGCCAGGATGTCCTCGTCCTTCATGAAGAGAAACTCGTCGCCATCGATCGTAATCTCACTCCCGGACCACTTCCCGAACAGCACCTCGTCCCCCACGCTGACCTCGACGTCGATCCGCTTGCCCTCGTCGGAGATCTTGCCGGGACCGGTGGCCATGACCTTGCCCCGCTGCGGCTTCTCCTTCGCCGTGTCGGGAACGATGATCCCGCCGGCCGTCTTCTGCATCTCCTCCTCGAGTCTCTTGACGAGAACCCTGTTGCCAAGGGGCTTGATGTTGAGCTTCTTCGCGCCCATCTCCATCCTCCTCTGGGTCGTGTGACCTGACCAGTGACTCTAGCACTCCTTATGGCAGACTGCTAATGTAGGCACATTGCGGCCCCGATGCAAGCCCTTTCTGGTCCCGAGCGCACCGGTCTGACCCCACGGACGGCGACAGCGGATCACATCCGCGGGCGGGGTCGCCCTCACCAGAAACCTAGGCCCCGCCCTGCGCCCCGCTCACCCGCTCGTGGATGATCGCCAGACCGAGCAACGTGAGGTCGGGCTCGACGATCTGGATGGCCTTCGAGAAGATCGAGAACTTCTCCGCGAGCCCACCGGTCGCAACGACCGTCGGCTCCTCCTCCCACTCCTCCCTGATCCGACGGACGATCTCGTCGACCTGCCCGACCACGCCGAACACGATCCCCGAACGGAGCGACTCCTCGGTCGACCTGCCGATCGCCGACGACGGCGGATCGAGCGCGACGCCGTGCAGAAGAGCGGCCCTCGTGAAGAGGTTCTCCGCCGACGTGAGGACACCCGGGGCGATCGCGCCGCCGAGATACCGCCCGTCGGCCGACACGACGTCGAACGTCGTCGCGGTCCCGAAATCGACCACGATCGCGGGCCCGTCCACGAGCTCGCGCACGCCCACGGCGTTCGCGAGCCGGTCGGGGCCCACCTCCGAGGGATCCCGATAGTCGATCGCGATCCCGAGATCCAGGTCCGGACCCACCACGATCGGGTCCGCCTTGAGGGCCGACTCGGCCATCGCCACGAATGCGCCCGTCAGCGCCGGCACGACCGAGCAGAGCGCGACCCCGGTCACACTCCCGAGCTCGACCCCCGCGGGAACGGTCAGCTCCCGAAGCAGCACGGCGAACTCGTCAGACGTGCGACGCGCGTCGGTGCTCACGCGCCAGCGGAAGAGGAGCTCCCTTCCCTCGAGGATCCCTATGACCGTGTTGGTGTTCCCGATGTCGACTGCGAGCAGCATCTTCTCTTTCCTTCGCGAGGAGTTGCGCGCCTGTGCCGCGCTCCTACGATACCGCGGCGTTGGTGATGATTGCCGTGACAACGGCGATCAGGATGCTCCAGAGCGTCCCGATGAGGTAGTAGTCCGAGAAACCCTGCGACTCGAGCTCCCGGAATCGCGCGATCGACTTCGCAGCGAGCACCAGACCGAGTGCCCCCCACTGCCCAAACAGCACGAGCGTCAGCACCAGTGCCCGCTCGAGTCGCCCGATCATCATGCCCATTCGGTAGGCTTGGGTCTCTGCTGCCCCGCCAGGGCGACCTGTCTCGGCTTCGCTGGGGCCCCGCCCAGCCGCACACGAGCCCTTCTCCACCACGAGTTCACTCTCCCGAACACTGAGACGGTAGAGCGTCGCGGAACTCGCCGTCGCCCGCGGGTACCGCTCCAGCGCCTTCGCGACGATCATCGACCCTCCCCAGATACTGAACACGTACGCGGTCCCGACGGTCACCCACCGCTGAAGCGTAGGTACCCACATGGTTCCGTGTGGAAGAAGGACGTTCCTGTGAGCACCCACCCGGTAGAGAACCAGCCAGGCCACGGCCACGAGCAAGACATGCAGCGTCTGGTCGACCGCGAAGCCAGCGAGGGACTTCCCCCACGCCCCCCCCAGCCTGACCCTGAGGGAATCCTGGATCGAATGCACGAGCGCGAGCACCGCCGCCAGGAGCACGAGGGACCCACTCAGGAAAGGGATCAGGAACGCAGCGTGCGACAGGAACATGACGAGGCCGTGCTGGACCATCACCTTCGGCCGCGTCTCCTTTTCCACGGCGACACGCTCAGTTTGGAGAAGGAAGTCCCCGAACACGTGCCCCGCCAACAGAAGGGTGAAGAGGAGTACCGCCCCCTCGCTCGGCCCCAGCGATAGATGCACCGTCATGGCTTCCCCCCTCCCTCCTCCCATCCCCGGGACTCCGCGTCCTCACCGAAGACGGCGAGCGCGACGACAAGACCTCTCTCTGCTTCCAGCACGGGTGTGAAGAGCGCCGCCGCCAGCGCCTCACTTACGACAGACGGCACCACGCCGAGATCCTCGGCAACCTCCTTGCGGGTCTGTGCTCGCCGCGTCAACGCGACCGTCTGCGCCTGCTTCGCTGTCCAGCCCGCATGCACTGCGCCGATCAACGAGAACAACCCGTTCAGGATCTTGCCCCCGTCCGTCCCGAACCCTCGGGCCGTTACCCACCTCTCCTGTTCCTTGCTCTCGTTCACCGCGTCTCGCGCAAGGTAGTAGCAGGGGCCGTCCATCCCCACGGACTCAGCCCTTGGGTCTGTCCCCAGCGGCCCCCATCCCAGTCCGTAGCGAATCGGAATCCCCCGCATCCACTCGTCGATGCTGACAATGACCTCGATCGCCGCCGTCGGGTTCTTGAGAAGCCCCTGGAACTCGTCACCAAGGGTGATCTGGAAGTCCGACTCCAGTTCCCCAGGACCCAGGGCGCTGTTGAGGTGAGCCAGCGCGGAATCCAGACGGTTCTGCACCTCCGCTCGGTCGTCGAGCTCCCGTGAGGCGCGGATGTCCCCGATCACCACCAGTCGCCAGAGTTCGGTCATTTTGCCGAATTCCTCCGTGATTCGCCGAATCCGCCGAATCATGAGTCATCAACCGGGAATTGTCCTACAACTCACTATGAGTATCGCTCGCTATTCGGCATATTCGCCGCACCCCTCCCAGATTCGGTAAATTAGCCGAATCACGACCCCTTGTCAACCGCAAATCACCCTAGCCTGCCAGCACACGGAGCGTCACCTCCCCCGTCGGAAGGACCCGTTCCTGCCGACCGTCGTGGAGCCTCAGCACGAGCGCACCGTCGTCGTCGAGCCCGTGGGCGGTCCCCTGGATCTCCCGGCCTTCTCTCGTCACGACCACCTGCTCCCCGACGACGAGCGACAGCTCGCGCCACTCCTCGACGAGGGTGTGGTGATCGGAGCTCCGGAAACGGAAGTAGCGCGGCTCGAACTCACGTACGATGAGCGCGAGGAGCTCCGCTCGCATGAACCGCCGGCCCGCCTCCCGCGCGAGCGAGGTCGCCTCGTACCATTCGAGCGCGGGCAGCTCCTCGGGGCCGAGATTGAGGTTCAGGCCCACGCCCAGAACGAGCGCCCCCGAACCTGCCCTCTCGGCCATCGCTCCGGCGAGCTTCCGTCCCGAGACGAGGACGTCGTTCGGCCACTTGATCCGTGCCGCGACGCCCGCGGCGCCACGCGCGGCTCTCGCGACGGCGATCGCCGCGACGACCGAGAGCCCGGCCGCGCGCTCGGGAGCGAGATGGGGCCGGAGGACCAACGAGAACCATAGGCCCCCCGGCGGAGAGACCCAGACGCTCCCGCGTCTCCCCCGTCCGCGACGCTGGCGCTCGGCGAGGACGACCGTGCCCTCGGGCGCGCCCGCGTGCGCGAGCCGCCGCGCGATGTCGTTGGTGGAACCGACCGAGCCGAACGCGTGGACCTTCCAGTGGATGCGCGGAGCACCGTCGAGCGGCGCGCGATCGTTCCTCGTCACGGTCGCTCCTCGAGATCGAAACTGAGGTCGAGCGCCGCCGCCGAGTGCGTGAGCGCGCCGACGGACACGAAGTCGGGACCGAGCGCTCCGATCTCACGAAGCTCCGGGAGCGTCACGCCGCCCGAGACCTCGATCGCGGGCGCAGGATCACACGCCCTCGCCAGCGCGATGGCGTCGCGCATCTCAAGCATCGACATGTTGTCGAGCATGACGCGGTCGACGCCCGCCTCGAGCGCTTCCCTGAGCTCGTCCAGGCAGGTGACCTCGACCTCGATCGCGAGCCCCGGGTGCCGCGAGCGTACGCGGTCGACCGCCCGGGTGATTCCCCCGGCCGCGGCGATGTGGTTGTCCTTGATGAGAGCCATGTCCCAGAGGCCCATCCGGTGGTTCCCGCCCCCTCCCACGACGACGGCGTATTTCTCGAGGGCGCGAAGTCCGGGCGTGGTCTTCCTCGTGTCGAGGAGCGTGGTCCCACTTCCGGCGAGCTCCGCGGCGTGGCGCGCCGTCGTGGTCGCGATGCCTGACAGCCTCTGCAGGAAGTTGAGGGCGAGCCGCTCTCCGGTCAGGAGCGACCGCGTGCTCCCCTCGACCGTCGCCACTACGGTGCCGGAGCGGATCCTCGTCCCCTCCTCGGCGAGCGCGCGAACCGCGACCGCCGGGTCCAGCTCACGGAAGACGGCCTCGACGAGGGGCATCCCGGCGAGGATCCCGTCCTCCTTCGCGACGATGCGCCCGATCGACACGTGACCCAAGGGGATGGTCGAGTCGGTCGTGGCGTCGCCCGTACCGACGTCCTCGTCGAGCGCCCGTCTGATCAGCTCGCGCGTGCTCTCGTCGATCGTCATGACCGCTGTCCTCGCTTCCGTTTGCCCTTGATGACGCCGTCCGGCTTCTTCTTCACGCCCGTCCCGCGCTTGCCGCCGCGTCGTCGCGGACGCGGCGCGCGGTCGGCGGTCTTCCCGTCGTCGTCGAGCGCCGCCGCCATCCGGAGATCGTCGATCCGATCGCGCAGCGAAGCCGCCTTCTCGAATTCGAGCCGCGCCGCCGCGTTCATCATCTCCTCCTCGATGATCGCGATCATCTGTTCCCGATCGAGGCCGGGCTCGAGATCGAGCATCTCGACGTCGCCCTCGACGTCGACCTTCGCGTCGGCGATGGCCGTCGCTCTCATGATCTCGTCGATCGACTTCACGATGCTCTTGGGCTCGATGCCGTGCTTCTCGTTGTAGGCGATTTGGAGATTTCGGCGGCGCGACATCTCCGAGAGAGCGCGCTCCATCGAACCGGTCATCCTGTCGGCGTAGAAGATCACCTTCCCGCCCAGGTACCTCGCCGCGCGACCCGACGTCTGGATGAGCGACGTGTCGGAGCGAAGGAAACCCTCCTTGTCCGCGTCGAGCACCGCGACGAGCGAGACCTCCGGCAGATCGAGCCCCTCACGCAGGAGGTTGATCCCGACCAGGACGTCGAACTCCCCGAGCCTCAAGCCCCGGATGATCTCGACACGTTCCAGCGCGGCGATGTCCGAGTGAAGGTAGCGCACGCGGACGCCCAGTCCCTGGAGGTAGTCGGTCAGATCCTCGGACATCCGCTTCGTGAGCGTCGTGACGAGCACCCTCCCACCCGCGGCGGCCTGCGCTCGGATCTCCTCGAGAAGGTCGTCGACCTGCCCGGTGACAGGGCGCACGACGATCTCGGGATCGACGAGTCCGGTCGGACGGATGATCTGCTCGACGACGACTCCCTCGCTCTTCTCGAGCTCGTATGGGCCCGGCGTCGCGGAGACGAAGAGGACCTGGTGCATGAACTTCTCGAACTCCTCGAAGACGAGCGGGCGGTTGTCGAGCGCCGACGGCAGGCGAAAGCCGTACTTCACCAGGGTCTCCTTGCGCGAGCGATCGCCCCGGAACATCCCGCGGAGCTGTGGCACGCCGACGTGCGACTCGTCGATGAAGAGGAGGAAGTCGTCGGGGAAGTAGTCGAGAAGCACCGCGGGGCGCGAGCCCGGCTCGCGACCCGACAGGTGTCTCGAGTAGTTCTCGATCCCCGAGCAGTAGCCCATCTCGCGCATCATCTCGATGTCGAAACGGGTCCTCGTCTCGATCCGCTGCGCCTCGAGGAGCTTCCCCTCGGCCTTGAACGCCGCGAGCTGCTGCTCGAGCTCCGCCTCGATGCTCTTGATCGCGAGCTCGATGTTCGACTGCGTCGTGACCCAGTGCTTCGCCGGGTAGATCGCGATCTCCTCGAGGCTCTCCACGGACCTCCTGGTGACGAGGTCTATGATGGAGAGCTTCTCGACCTCGTCGCCGAAGAACTCGATGCGAATCGCGCGTTCCTCGTAGGAGGGCCTGATCTCGACGACGTCGCCCCGCACTCGGAACGAGCCGCGGACGAAGTCGTAGTCGTTCCTGTCGTACTGCATGTCGACCAGCTCGCGCAACATCGCGTCGCGGTCGCGCCGCTGCCCAACCTTGAGCGAGAGGAGCATCTCACGGTAGACCTCGGGCGAGCCGAGTCCGTAGATACAGGAGACCGACGCGACGATGACGACGTCGCGACGATCGAGGAGCGAGGCCGTCGCCCTCAGGCGGAGCCGGTCGATCTCCTCGTTGATGTCGGCGTCCTTCTCGATGTAGGTGTCGGAGACCGGGACGTACGCCTCCGGCTGATAGTAGTCGTAGTAGCTCACGAAGTACTCGACGGCGTTCTCGGGGAAGAACGACTTGAACTCGGCGAAGAGCTGCGCGGCGAGCGTCTTGTTGTGCGAGATGATGAGGGCCGGGCGGTTCACCTGGGCGATGACGTTCGCCATCGTGAACGTCTTGCCCGAGCCCGTGACCCCGAGCAGGGTCTGATGCCGCGTGCCCCGCTCGATCCCCTGGACGAGCTCGGCAATGGCGTTGCCCTGGTCGCCCTGGGGCTCGAAGCCGGAGACGAGCTGGAAGTCCTTCGCCATGCGTCCTCCGATCGCGCCGCGTCGCTGCAGGCGCGGCGCGCCCGTCACGCGCTCACCGCTCGCGCACCCGCCGACCCACGGGCGGGCCGAGCCGCGCTCGAGGTTCACCCGAACGCCCCGGCGCGCCGAACGCCCCGGGTGCGGGATCGTGAGTGGTCACGGAAGGAGACGGAGGGAACCTCCGCCTCGGGCGTGCGGGTCTCTAGCGGGACATCCCGTCCTCGGTGATCACGAGGCTATCGACAACGCCCCGGCCCACCCCGGCGGTTCCGAGGAGTTGGCCATCGAGGTAGAACTCGATGGCCTCAGCCGTCCCGACCGACACCTCGAACCACTCCTCGGCCTCCCACTCGCGCCGCTGCCCCTGCTCGAGCGTGAGATCGGCCAGCGGCGTGCCGTCGACCGAGACGCTGATCCACGTGCGCTCGAGCGCGACGGCCTGAAGCTGCAGCCGGTGCCACTCGATCGTCGTGTCCTGCGCCGCGGCCTCCGTGGGATCCGCAGACGTCACGAGCGGCACGTCCTCCGCCACCCGATCCGGCATCCCGTCCGACGTGTCGCGCCCACCAAGAAGCGAGAAGCCGACGATCGCCACGACGATGACCGCCGCCGCGATGGCGATCGCGCCCCACCGCCTTCCCACGCTCTGCCTGTGGTGATGGATCTCCACCTCGACGGCGTCCCACTCGTCGAGGTCAGCGGGCTCCTGCTGCTGCGTGAAGCGGAGGTACTTCTGAACGACCTCCTCCTCGTCGAGCCCGAGGTGCCTCGCGTAGGTCCTGAGATGCCCCTTCACGTAGACCGGAGCCGAGAGTTCGCTGAAGCGGTCGTCCTCCAGCGCCTCCAGGGTGCGCCGGCTCACCTTCGTGATCTTGACGACTTCCTCGAGGGTCTTCCCCTGGGCCTCTCGTGCCTTCCTCAGGAGTTCGCCGACCGACTCCATGGTGTCCTCCGGCAGGCGTCTAGTACTCGTAGCGAACCGTGTACGTCAGCTTCGTCTCTCCGTCCTTCTCGACGGGGATCGTGAACTCGATGCGGTTCGCCTCTACCTTCTCATGCTCGTGCGAGCTCTTCGTCACGCTCCAGAAGCCGTGCGGGTGGTCGATGACCTTGACGACCACGCCCTCGTCCTTGTGGTTCCTGAGCGTGACCTCGTAGTCCTCCTCGTGAACCTTGTTCGTGATCTTCCTCGACGCCATCGTCTTGCGCTCGGCCGTGACGTCGAAGGCGTTCCCCATGTAGAGCTCGACGTCCTCGTCCTTCGGCGTGTGGTCGACCGCGTCCTCCCCGATGAACTGCAGATCGCCGACCGAGTCCTCCTTGTACATCCGGACCTTGCCCGCCGGCAGCGGGATTCCGAGCCCGGCCTTCTTGGAGTTCTCGAACTCGAGGAGGACCCTGACGTCGCCTCCCCTCCGCCAGTCGAACTCGAGCATCTTCACGACGTCGACGCCCGTGCTCGGGAAGAACGTCAGCTGCTTGATCTCCCGGTCGGCGACCGTCGAACGCCCGTCGAGCTTGTAGAGGTGATACTCGAAGAGCGCCTCCTCCTCGAAGCTGGGCGGCGCCTTGGCCATGGCCATCTCGACCATGCCCGCGCCCCTGTCGTAGCGCTGCTCCCTGATCTGATGCACGTCCCCCGCGACGAGATCGAGCTTCGCGTTCTCGTACGACGCGCCGGAGCGGTTGTCGATCGAGACCCACGCCGCGAGATCGATCGACGTGTCGTCGTCGGACACGACGCCGACGTACTCCGCGTGCCAGTTGATGCTCGACGTGAGGTAGGTCACCTCGACGAGCCTCTCGCCTCCCCGCTCGGCGCCGATCTTCCACACGAGCGTCGGCCGCGAGATGAGCCCCTCCGGCAGAGCCGGGAATCGCATGTACATCACCTTCTCACGATTCACCGACACGACGGGCCCCGAGCCGCGTCCCTGGTCGAGCACGATGGCGTTCCCGTCGACGCTGATGAGCGTTCCGCTGAAGAGATCCGCCTCCTGCGTGACGACATCGATGTCCTTCTCGAGGTAACGCTCGAGGATCTTCGACGAGCTCGCGAGGTCGAATCGATAGTTCTGCTCCCACACCGCCGCGTCGGGCCCCTCGACGACCTTGAAGTGCACGCTCGTCGGATCGATGCGCTCGGCGACGTCGGTGAACTTGACGTCGGCCACGCCCTCCCTGACGTCGATCCGCCGGACGTCCTTCACGAGCGCAAGGTCCGTGTTGTAGACGGTGATCGCTATGCCTGGCTCCGCCGCCCCCGCGCCCCCGTACGCGAGCAGGATAGGCAGGATCATGATCAATCCGGTCCTCATTTCGTTCCCCCTTTCACAGCGTCCCGTCTAGCTTCTCACAATCGAGACCACGAGTCCAATGATCCCGACGGTCCAGCAGTAGTAGGCGAATCGGGAAAACGTCCCCGCCTTGACGACCCGCAGGAGAAGTGCGATCGCAGGAATGGCGGCGGCGAACGCCGCGACCGTTCCGGCGACGATGGCGGGCCCGAACGAGACACCGGCCGCTCGCGCGTCGCCCAGGCTGGCCGCCGTCGCCCCGAGAATGATCGGAACCGAGAGCAGGAACGCGAACTCGGCGGCCTGGGCCCGCTTGAGGCCGAGGGCCAGTCCGACCGAGATGGTCGCCCCCGATCGCGAGATCCCCGGGAGGACGGCGAACGCCTGCGCCGCCCCGATGGCGAGCGCGTCCCGCCACGTCTCGCGCGCCCTCGCGCCCGGCGCGAGACGGCGCGTCGACCACAGGATCACTCCCGTCACGATGAGCAGGACGGAGACGAGCACCGGGTTACCGAACGCAACCTCGACCCGCTCTGCGAGGAAGTAGCCGACGAGAGCCGCCGGCACGGTCCCGAGGATCAGATGGAGGCCGAGGCGCGCGTCGTCCCCATCGTGCTCGCGCCTGAGCAGAAAGCGGACGACCGACGCGACGATCGAGGCGACGCGCCTCCAGAAGAAACAGACGACGGCGACGGCCGTGCCGAGGTGCACGAAGACCTCGAACGTGACACCGGGGCTCTCGACGTCGAAGAAGGCCTCGGCGAGCGCGAGGTGCCCGGAGCTCGAGACCGGAAGGAACTCGGTCAGCCCCTGGAGGACACCCAGCACGATCCCCTCGAGCACGGTCATGCGCCACGCCCCTTCCACGTCGGTGGCCGCGGTCCCACCTGCCGCACGTCGCTGGCCGCGGTCCCACCTGCCGCACGTCGCTGGCCGCGGTCCCACCTGCCGCACGTCGCTGGCCGCGGTCCCACCTGCCGCACGTCGCTGGCCGCCGCTACACCGTTCCCACGGCGATGGCCGCGAGACCGACGAGCATCACTGCCTTGAGAGCGAGCGAGAGCCGGCCGAATCCCTCGCGCGTCGCCTCGGGCGGCGCGATCACGAAGCGCCACGCGAGGATCGCCTCCGCGACGGCGACGACGCCCAGGTACCACCACCCGTAGAGCCGGTACGCGAACGGCAGGAGCGCGGCGACCATCAGGAGCACCGCGACGAGCCGAGCGAGCGCGAGCGTCGCGAGCGGGCCGGCGGCGACGGCGAACGTCCTCACTCCCGCGGCCGCGTCTCCCTCCCTGTCCTCCCCGTCCTTCACGACCTCGCGGGCGAGGTGGACGAGGAACGCCAGTCCCGCGGGCACGAGCGACGGCTCGATGCGCGCCTGCGAGATTCCGCCCATCAGGAACGGCGACGACGCGACGACGGCGACGACGACGTTCCCCAGAAGCTGCACCCCCGAGAGGAAGCGCGAGTAGACGATCGTCGCGACGACCCAGGCACCGGCGAGCCCGAGGGCGCTCGGGGACACGAACGCGGCGAGAACGAGACAGACGACGTACGCCGCGGCCGCCAGCCTGAGCGCCGCCGCGGGCCGCGTTCGCCCCGACGGGATCGGCCGATCTGGCCGGTTGACGCGGTCGGCCTCGCGGTCGACGAAGTCGTTGAACGCGTTGGCGCCGGAGGCGGCCGCGAACGCCGACGCGGCCCCGAGGAGCGCGGGCCCGACGTGCAGCGAGTGCGCCGACAGATGCGCGCCCACGAGGACGGCCGCGGCGGCGATCGCTCCGTTCTGCGGGCGGACGAGCGAGACGATCGCGGCCGGCTCAGATGTGGAATCGCACGCCGGCCCAGATCTCCCAGCCATCGTCGTCCTCCCCGATCGCGTTGCCGCGGTTCTCCGCCGACTCGTAGGCGACACCGAGACCCGCCGAGAACCCCTCGAGGTTCTGATACCCGGCTTCGACCGCGAGTCGGTTCACGGTCTCGACCGTCCCCGACGGGAAGGTCGGCTCCGGGTTCGCGCCGTCGACGAAGGGGTCGGTGATCCTCCCCTCGCCCTTCCGCGAGTGGGTGTACGTGAGCCCGACCGTCCACTCGACCGACGGGTGGACGCGCGCCTCGAGAACGGCGCGATCGACGTCGGGACCGAGCCGGAAACCCAGCGGCACGCCGTCGTGCGCGAAGCGGTGCTGCACGACGCGGCTCGACGACGTCCACTTGCGGACGTTCGTGTACTCCGCCGTGAGTTCGGCATCGAGTCCGAACGCGTCTCCGAAGTACGTCTGTCCGACCGTGACACCGTACTTGTCGGGGAAATCCCGATCTCGATCGTACTGAAGGTCATCGATCAGGAACTCGCCGTACACGTCGAGACCCCGGAGCGGCCGGAAGAGGAAGTCGAACGACCACTGAACGTTGTCGTTCTCGCGCTCGTTGTGCTGCGCGAGGTAGTACGGGAAGAGCGGGTTCAGGTAGACCGGCTCCGGAATCGTCGAGCTGTAGACGACGGCCTCCGAGAGCCCGACGCTCCCCCAGCTCGCCGAGATCACCATGCGGTGCGCCGCGAGGTAGGCGCGCTCGCTGTTCTCGAGCTCACCCGGAACGCCCAGCTCGTCGACGGCGAGCATCGCGTGGAGCGCGTGGAAGGTGACCGGCCCCACGCTGAACCTCGCGTCGATCTGATCGAGCGTGGGCGCATTGCCCGAGATGAGAAGCCGTCCCCAACGCGAGCGCCCCCAAGCGGGCCCCCGCCGGCCGGCCGCGACCGCGAAGTGGGGCCGCTCGAGCATGAGATAGGCGCGGTCGATCGACGCGGCGATCCCGCGCCACGTCCTGCTCCGGCTCGACAGCTCCACGACCCTCGCCCCGTCCTGGCCTCCCAGGAGCACGCGGGGCTCGGCGTAGAACCCGACGAGATCGCGGACGCCGCCCCAGAGCTCGGCCGCGATCTCGCTCGAGACGTCGAGCGCGTCGTCGGAGTCGCCGCGCCCGGAAGACGCGCCCCGCCCGGAAGGCACCGCCGGGCCTCCGCCCGGGTCCCTCGCGTCGGTCGCCCCGCCCGGGGTGGTCCCCGGCCAGAAGTCGCGGACCTCGACCGGCGCGCCGTATCGCACCGCCGTCAGCGCCTCGAGCCCGACGCCCACGGACGCCCGGCCGTCCCTCGCGCCGAACGTCGCGCGCCCGATCTCGCCGTCCATGAACTCCGCCCTCAGGCGCTCGATCGCCCAGACCTCGCGCTCGGTGAGCCATCCGGCGATCGGCCGCCCCGGGCCCGTGCCCAGCGACACGGGTCGCCGGCCCGAGTCGACGTCCCCCGCGGCGCTCCCCCTCGCGGCGTCCCGCGCGGCGCTCCCCCTCGCCGCGGTCCCGGCGCGCGCGGGGAAACGGACGGCCGCGAGCGCCGCAGCCACAGCGACCCTCGACACGGGACGAGTCGTGAGATCGATCGCGAGCACGCCTCGGGCCGCGAGCCGCTCGAGGAGCGGATAGGCCCAGTGGTCGAGCGGCACGTCCTGGGGCGTCCGCGGGTTCTCCCACGGCGGTTCCACGCGAGCGGGCTCCCCTCCCGCGGCCGCAACCTCGACCGCGGGGCGCCGGGCCGCGAGCGGCCCCGGGTGAGCGAGGACGGCCGCGCAGGCGAGGACAAGGACGCCTCGAGACAGGGTTCCTCTCATGCGCTCTCCTGTGTCCTGGGGGAGATCGGCGATGGGCGGCCTTCGGAGATCGGGCCGCTTACGCAGTGGGACGCGTGCGGCGCCGTCAGACCTCGCGCTCGGCGCGGGCGTGCAGCTCGTCCGCGCGACGGTACGCGTCGACCGCCTCGACGCTTCGTCCCATCCGGTCCATCAGTATGCCGATCTGGTAGTGGATCTTCGGGTCATCGGAGGCCGCCTGGGCGGCCCTTCGGAGGTAGCGCTCCGCGTCGTCGAGCCTGTCGAGGGCCGCGAGCGCGACGCCGATCTGGTAGCACGTGTCGACCGACTCGCCCTCGAGCGCGACCACCCGCTGGAACTCGGCGACGGCGCGGCCGAACCTCCCCTTCCGGGAGTAGACGAGCCCGAGCTGATAGTGGGCCATCGAGTTGTCGATCGAGTGCCTGACGGCAAGCTCCAGCTCGACGAGCGCCTCGTCGTCCATCTCCTGTCCGAGAAGGGCCGTGCCCAGATTGAAGTGCGCCTCGGCGCTGGCCGGATCGATCTCGGCCGCCCTCCTGAACTCCTCGATGGCGTCGCCGAGCATTCCCTTCTCACCGAAGATGGCCCCGAGGTTCAGGTGCCGTTCGGCGTTGTCCGGATCGATCTCGATGGCGCGCTTGAACTCCAGGATCGCCTCGTCGGTCCTCCCCGTGCGATCGAGGGCGTAGCCCAGATTCGTGTGCGCCTTCGCGCACCCGTACTCCGCCTCGATCGCCCTCCTGTACCACCGCTCGGCCTCCTCGAACTCGTTCCGGCGGGCGTACGTCACCCCCAGCCGGTAGTAGCTCTCGGGATCGTCGGGGTCCAGCTCGATCGCCCGCGTGTGCAGGGCGACCGCCTCCTCGTGCTTCCCCATGAGGTCGTACACGCGCCCGAGGTTGTACCGCGCCGACGCGCTCGACGGATCGGCCCGCCCGGCGCGATCGAACTCCGAGGCCGCCGGATCCAGAAGACCGAGCCTCCGGTAGCACGTGCCGCAGTCGATCATGGCGCCGGCGTCGGTCGGTCTCCGCCCCAGAAGCTGCTGGAGAACGACGACGGCGTCGGCGTACCGGCCGGAGGTCATGTAGGTCGTCGATAGATCGCGGAGCGCCTCGACCTCGTCGGGAGCGGCCCTGATCCGCCTCCTGAGGTCGAGAAGCTCGCGGTGCGTGGTGCTCCGCTTCGCCATCGGTCGGGATCCTACTCCTTCCCCCTCGCGGTGAGGACCTCCTTGATCTTGTCCTTGAGCTCGGTGAGATCGGCCGACTTCACGACGTACGCGTCGGCCATCCAGGACGCGAAGTCCTGCTTGTACGTCGAGTAGGCGGAGTTCAGGATGACGGGGAGGTCCCTCCGCTTCTCCATGATCGTCCTCAGACAATCGATCCCGTCCATCCCGTCGAGCCGTATGTCGAGGACCACGAGATCGGGCGTCTCCCGCTCGATCTGATCGAGCGCCTCCTCCGCGCTCTCGACGCTCGTGACGTCGTAGCCCTCGCGCTTGAGCTCGGACTCGTAGAGCTTCCGGATGTTCTTCTCGTCGTCGACCACAAGGAGCTTCGTCATGCCGTGCCTCCGGTCTCGTCCAGTGCGCCATCCGTGGAATCGCTCCCCCGCGCGTCTCCCGCGTCCAGGAGCTTCTCCTGTTCGAATTCCTGCGACGTTCTCACGATCGGCAGAGACACCTCGAACGTCGTCCCCTGACCGACCTCGCTCATGACCTCGATGTCGCCACCGTGGTTCTCGACGATCCGCCTCGTCACGGCGAGCCCGAGGCCCGATCCTGCCTTCCTCGTCGTAAAGAAGGGAACGAAGAGCTTGCTCATCACGTCGCCGGGAATGCCCGGGCCGGTGTCGTCGATCCGCACGACGATGTGATGGCCCTTCTGCGCGGTCGAGATGCGGAGCGTCCCGCCGTCGGGCATCGACTGTATGGCGTTCGTGATGATGTTCAGGAAGGCCTGCTTGAGCTGGTTGGCGTCCCCCATCGTGACGGGAAGGCCGTCTGCCAGCGCGCCCGTGAGTCGTATCTGCGACGAGAGGATTCCGTGCGAGAGGAGCTTCCTCACGTCCTTCAGGATCTGGTTGATCTCCACCGGCCGCAGGACCGGCTGGAGGTGCCGCTCGAGCGTGAGCTGCTCCCGGAGGATCTGCTCGAGCCTGGTTACCTCCTCGAGGATGATGCCGGTGTACTCGCGCCGGGGATCCTCGGGGTCGAGGTCCTCGTGGAGCTGCCGCGCGAAGCCGCCGACCGCGATGAGAGGATTCCTGATCTCGTGCGCCACGTTCGCGGCCATCTGCCCGATCCCCGTCAGCTGCTCGACCGCGCGAAGCTGCCTCTGGAGCTTCACGCGATCGGTCACGTCCTTGATGTACTGAATCGCCTGCACCGTCTCGCCGCGCTGATCCCTCACGGGAAACGTGTAGACGTCGACGCCGCGGCGATGATAGCCGACCGCCGTCTCGAGCCGCGAGATCATCGCGGGCTTCCCGGTCGCGAACGTCTGGTGCGCAGGGCACTCCTCGCACGCGTGGTCGCCGCGGCAGTAGACCTCGTAGCAGTACTTCCCAACGACGTCCTGCGGCTCCCGTCCCAGGAAGGCCGCCTCGGCCTTGTTCACGGCTGCGATGCGAAACTCCCGGTCGACGATGATGAGCCCGTCGGTGATCCCGTCGAAGATGGCCTGGAGCTGGCGCTTGCTCCTGAAGACGTCGCTCTCCTCGCGCTCGAACCGCCGCCAGCGCCAGGAGAAGACGAGCGCCGCGACGCCCGCTCCGACGGCCGCGAAGGCGAGCGCCCAGAGCACGGCGCCGAGCGCACTGGCCGAGCCTCCGAAAGGCATCCCGCGCTCTCCCCCGCCCTTGGATAGACCGATCCGCAAGGCCCCAAGCGACCGTCGGGATCGCGGGGCCTCCCTTTGCCGCGTCATACTATTGCGAAGTCACCGAGGTGTCAAGGTGGATCGCCCCGCGACCGAGCGGCCAAGTCCGTGCCGCCTCCGCGACCCGCGCGCGAGCCGGAATCGGTGTCGGCGCCGTCGCGTCACCGCGGACGAACGCGATGCCCCGGCCGCCTTCGGGATTCCTCTTGACAGCCGCGAAGCGACCTCCTAGATTGCCAGCACTCGTGAACAGAGTCGATCCGTAGAACGAACGGAGGCCGGCGCGGGCGCGCGATGGCACGGCGCTCGAGCGGGCAAGGAGGTATGCGGTGAGCTGGGAACAGACCATTCCTCACACGAGCGTCACGCTCATCCAGGTGCTGACCGCGGTCATCGTCTTCGCCGCGGGCCTCATCGTCTCGAAGATCGTCACGACGGTCTTCAAACGGCAGCTCAAGAAGACGAACCTCTCCGACGTTCTGGCCGAGTTCCTGGGCAGGTTCCTCTCGATCCTGCTCTTCGTGACCGTGATCCTCCTCGTCCTGGTCTCGCTCGGCGTGACCGTCGGGTCGCTCCTCCTGAGCCTGTCGGCGGTCATGGGCCTGATCCTCGGCTTCGGCATGCAGAACACGATCAACAACATCGCCTCGGGGAT
>JALGVU010000012.1 GCA_025774545.1 bacterium
TGACATCGATGTGCCGGTGTTTCCCCTTGCGCGATCCGGCGGCCCTCAGTATAGTCGTGCCGCGATGCAGGGATGCTCAGTCGGCAACGCTGTGGTCGCGGTCTCGGCGCGCGGGCGAGTCTGCGTCGCGGCTGTGTTCCGCGAGAGGAGGTCTTCGATGTCGTTCTTCGACTACGTGAAGATGGGCTGGGAAGTCATCAAGCTAAAGGCCGAGGCGATCGAGAAGCTCGCCGCCGAGGAGAAGGGCTTCGGACCGGCGATCGCCATCATCGCCATTGGTGGCGCCTGCGGCGCGCTTGGCACCATCCAGGCGGCGCCCCTCTTCGTCGTCTTCGCAGTCGCGGCGCTTGTCGGCATGTTCATCTTCACCGGTATCGTCCACTTTGCCGCCACGTCCTTCCTCGGAGGCAAGGGCGAGTTCAAGCCGTTCTTCGTGCCCGTCGGGTGCGGCGCCCTGATCACGTGGGCCACGATCATCCCGGTCATCGGCCCGCTCCTGTCGTGGCTCGCCGGGATCTGGCTGCTCGTCGTGTCCGTCCTGGTCACTGAGAAGGTCTACGGGCTGGATCGCGGCAAGGCGGTCGTCGCCGTGGCCATTCCGGTGGTCATCCTGCTCATCATCGGATCGATCTTCGGAGCCCTGCTGCTTTCACTCTTTGCGCTGACCCGCTGAGGCTAGGCGCCAGATTCTCGATGCGGGGCGGGGGCACGCTGTGCCTCCGCCCCGTTTCGTGGGGGCGTGCCCCGTCCGGCACGGCCTGGCGTCCCTGAGCGCCCTGCAGGGCGCCATGCCGTCTGGTGCCCAGAACCTGGGCACTTCCGGAGCCAGAGACCACTGACTGCGGCTTCAACCTCGCCCGGTCCACGGTGTCGAAACCAGATGAGGAACCGAGGGGCCTGGAAGCCCCTGAATCAACGAGGGGCCGGCGCGAAAGAACCGACCGGCCCGGCCAAAAGCCCCCCGAAGAAGGGGAGGGCGGGACGAGAAGGAGGTGATGGATGGCCAGGCGGATCTGCGCGGGAGCGGTCCTGGCGGTCCTGGCTCTGATCGTCGTCACGAGCGTGGCGGTGGCGGGGTCCGAGAAAAGGGTGGTCGTGAAGATGGACGCCTCGGGTGATCACGAGAAGATCACCATCGAGGGCAACGGCGGAGCGTGGCTCGGCGTCGGGATCCAGGAGCTCGACCGAGACCTTCGCGAGGCCATGGACATCGACAGCGATATCGACGGCGTCCTCATCACGAGCATCTACGACGACAGCCCGGCCGAAGACGCGGGCCTCGAGGACGGCGACGTGATCGTCGCCTTCGACGGCAAGCGTGTCGACGACGTCGACGAGCTCGTCAAGATGGTGCGCTCGCACGAGCCCGGAGACACGATCGAGGTCACGGTCGTGCGCGACGGCAAGAAGAAGGCCGTCAAGGCGAAGCTCTCAGAGCGCGAGCACAAGGCCGAGATGTACTGGTACGACGACGAGGGCCTCAAGGGGCTCGAGGGCCTGAAGGCGCTCCAAGGTCTCGAGGGGCTCGCCGGGCTCGAGCACTTCTTCATTCCCCAGATGACCATGGGGATGTCGGGCGGAGGCGGCCGCGGACGGCTCGGCGTCTACGTCGACGACCTGAGCGAGGGATTGGCCGAGTACTTCGAGGTCCCCGACGGCAAGGGCATCCTGATCGAGGGCATCGTCGAGGACAGCCCCGCCGAGAAGGCGGGGATCAAGGCCGGCGACGTCATCATCAGGATCGGAGACGTGAGGGTCGGCGACACGGCCGAGCTCATCGAGGCGATCTCCGACATGGAGGCCGACGAGGAGACGCCGGTCGCCCTCGTGCGCAAGGGACGCGAGCGGACCGTCATGGTGACGGTCAAGGAATCAGAATACGAGAAGCTCCTGAAGCGCACCTTCACGATCGACATCGACGACGGCGACGGTGAGCACACGATCCTCATCGAGGGTCTCGACGAGGAGGAGGCGGAGGAGCTCAAGGAAGAGCTCGAGGAACTCCGCGAGGAGCTCAAGGAACTGAGGGACGAACTCGATGACATGAAGGACGACTAGCGCGGTACCCCCTGGAGCGAAAGCTCTGTCCCCCCGACCCCCCGTCTCCAGCCAAGGCGGGGGGTCACTCTTTGCCCGGCCTGGTGGAGGTGTCGGCCTCCGCGCCCCGGTCACGAGGAGGTCACTCCGGCAGCCTCTGCCGCGAGGAGACGGTCACTCCGTCCGCCCCGAACGCTCGGCCTCGAAGACGCGGACGATCAGGGACTCCATCGCCATCGTGAGCTCGACGTTCCGCCGGACCATCACGCGGCGCGCCGTCTCGAGCGCCTTCGCGAGGTCGTGCTCGACGAACCCATCGGCCGTTCCCCAAGAGAACGACGGGATCGACTTGGGAGGGAATCCCGTGGCGAGCACGTTCGCGAAGACGCCGACGACGGTGCCGGTGTTGAGCTTCGTTCCGATGGCGGTCTTGGAGTGGTCGCCGATCGTGGCGCCGACGAAGGTCGAGCAAGTGTCGACGGTCCGCCCGTCGATCGCCACGCGGACCGTGCCGTAGTTGTTCTTCAGATCGCTGTTGTCGGTCGCGGCGCCTAAGTTCACCCAGCTCCCGAGATAGGAATGGCCGAGGAAGCCGTCGTGTTGCTTGTTCGACCAGCCCTGGAAGACCGATCCCTCCACCTCTCCCCCGACCTTGCACCTCTCACCGATCGAGGTCCCACCGTAGATTCTCGCGCAGGCATTGATCCTCGAGCCGTCCCCGATGGCGGAGGGCCCGATGATGACGGCGTTCGGGAGGATCTCGACGCCGCGCCCGATCACGACGGGGCCGTCGGTGGCGTCGATCACCGCCCCGGCGGCGACGCGGCTCCCCTCGCCGACGGCGATCCTGCTCGGCTCGACGAGCGTGGCGCTCGGGTGGAGCGTGCCTTCCACCTCGCCGAACCGCGAAATGAGGGCCGCGTCCGCCGTGATCTCCTCGGACGTGAGGGCGACGAGTTCCCACGGGAACCTCGCCACCCGCGCCGGTACCTCGGACGTGGCCGCGATCCCCAGGCGCGAGAGGTCGTCCCGCGACTCCGCCAAAGCGTCGGCGCGCGCGGGGGCGTCCGCCGCGACGAGCGCGCCGACGGCCGTCCCGCCGGACGTGAGGATCGACTCCCCGTCGATCTCCCCGAGCGCGTCCAGCAACGTGTCGTCGACGATCACTCTCCCCGAGAGGAAGAGCGTCGGCTCGTCGGTGAGCCCCTCGATGCCCCTCCCCGGGTGCTGCTCCGCGACGACGTCGGCCAGCTCGGGGCGCGGGAGCAACAGGATCCTGCTGCCCGGACGCCTGCGTTCGAGCTTCTCCCGAAGAAGGAGAACGCCGCAGCGCAGATCGAACTCAGGCCTTAGGAGCGTGAGCGGTCCGAAGAACCGGTGCGCTCCATCTTCGTAGAGGACCGTCTGCATGGTGGCATCTCCTTCGCTGCGACGACCGGGGGCGGGTCAGACCGGCGGTAGCGGCCCCCCATCCGGCGCGTCGGATCTCTTTCTCACTGCCACTTCGTCGACGAGCTTGAGGTAGCTCTCGTACCGGTCCCCGTCGATCGCCCCCTCCTCGAGCGCCGCCTTGACGGCGCAGTCCGGCTCGGGACCGTGCGTGCAGCTCGGGAAGCGGCACCCCGGGATTCGCTCCCGGAACTCCGGGAAGAGCCACCCCAGCTCGTCGGCCTCGATCCTCCAGAAACCCAGCTCGCGGAACCCGGGCGTGTCGGCGACGAGCGTTCCGTCGTCGAGCCGGAACACGGTGACGTTCGAGGTGGTGTGTTTGCCCTTGCGCGTCTTCTCGCTCACCTCGCGGACCCTGATGCCGAGATCGGGCTCGATCGCGTTCAGGAGCGTGCTCTTCCCGACTCCCGACGCGCCCGCGAAGACCGAGAACCGCCCGCGCACGATCGCCGCGAGCTCGGGCAGGCCTCGCCCGTCGAGGGCGCACGTGGGGACGACCTTGTAGCCGGCGTCCTCGTAGACGCGTGCGTGCCGCCTCCACTCGTCGCCGACCAGGTCGATCTTGTTCAGGACGACCACGCACGACAGCTCGGCGTCCTCGCCGATCACGAGGAACCGGTCGAGGAGCCTTCTGTTGAGCGGGGGTTCCACGAACGATGCCACGGCGACGAGCTGCTCGGCGTTGGCGATGATGACCTGCTCGATGGGTCTCCGGCTCCCCGGCATGAGGCGCGAGAGCGCCGTCTCACGCGGGAGGCGCTCCTCGATGATACGCGCGCCGTCCTCGATGATGGCGACCCTCACGCGATCCCCGGCGGCGAGGAGTTTCTCGTCCTTGCCGAGTCGGACGAACTGCCTCGCCCTGATGGAACAGCGCACCTCCTCACCACCGTCGAGCGCCACGTCCCACTCGTCGTGGTAACAGGCGAGGACCAGGCCCTCTGCCTTGCGCGGAGCTCCGGGGTCAGTCGATCTCATCGGGGGCCCGTCCGTCTCCATCGAGCCGGCACATCTCGTCTGCGAACGTGGCGTCGGGGCTCGGCTGCTTCTCGCCGGGCACGTCGAGCCTCCCGAATCGCGCCCTCACGTCGTCGACGATCGAGAAGAGCGACGGGATGATGAAGAGCGTCAGGATCGTCGCGAAGCCGAGGCCCCACGCGAGCGAGGCGGCCATCGGTCCCCACGTGACCGAGATGCCGCCCCAACCCATGGCGAGGGGAAGCACACCCAGGATGGTCGTGATTGACGTGAGGAGGATCGGTCTGAGCCTCATGCAGCCGCCCTGGACCACCGATTCCCAGCGAGAGACGCCGCGCGCCCGGGCCCTCTTGATGAAGTCGACGAGGACGATCGAGTCGTTGACGACGACTCCCGCGAGCGCCACGATCGCGACCCCCGCGTTCAGGGTGAACGGGTAGCGCATGATCACGAGCCCGAGCACGACACCGATGAAGGCGAACGGGACCGTGAACATGATGATCAAGGGCTGCACGAAGGACTGGAACTCGGTCCCGAGAATGAGGTAGATGAGCAGGATCGCGACGCCGAACGCCAGGAGCAGCGACGCGAACGATTCCTGCGTCTCCTGATACTCCCCGCCGAAGTCGAGCCGGTGTCCCGGGTACATGCGCGGGAGATCCGCGAAGTCGCGCTCGAGCATCTGGTTCACCGCGGTCGACGTCACTCCCTCGGACAGGTCGGCCTCGACGGTGATGATGCGGTCCCCGTCCCTCCGATAGAGCTCCGCCGGCCCCGGCGCCACCACGATGTCCACGACGTTGCCGAGAGGCACCGTCGCGCCGGTCGGGGTCTTGAGCTGGAGGTTCTTGAGATCCTCAAGATCGCTCCGGTCGCGCTCCTCGAGCCTCACGATCACGGCGATCTCGTCGTCGCCCGCCCCTCGGTACTTCGTCGCCTCGACGCCCTCGAACCCGCTCCGCACCGCCACCGAGATGTCGGCGACGGTGAGCCCGTAGAGCGAGGCCTTGTCTTGGTCGATCGCGACCCTGAGCTCCGATTTCCCGGCACGCATGTCGTCGTCGATCTCGACGACGCCCTCGTACTCGGCGAGCTTGGCCTTGACCATATCGGCGATCTGCTCGAGCGTCTTCGGATCCTCGCCCGTCACGTGGACCTCGACGGGGCGCCCCGACGGCGGTCCCTGCTGAGGGCGCGAGAGCGAGAGGAAGATCAGGCCCGGAACCTCCAAGATCTGCTCCCTCAGGGCGTCCATGATTTGGACGTCGTTCCGCTCGCGATCCCCGGCGTCGACGAGATCGACGTTGAATTGCATGTTGTGGGAAGCCAACTCGCCGCGGTGGTTTCGGATCATGAACCCGACCCGCGTGACGACCGCCTCGATCTCCTCTTCGGGAAGAGCGAAGATCAGCTCCTCGATCGCGCGCGCGATCTCGTCGGTCTCCTCGATCCGCGTGCCGACGCGCGCCTGTGCCCGCACCTCGATCTGCGAGACGTCCTCCTCCTCGAAGATGACGATGTCGAGCGTGGCGACGAGCCCCGCCGCGATGATCGCCATGACGATGATCCCGAGCATCGCGAGGTAACGCCGGCGCAGGACCCGCCTGAGCACGCGTTCGTAGCGGCGCGTGAGGGCGGCGAACGTCGGGTGGCGCGAGTTCCGCCGGGGCTCGACTCGCCCGAAGTCCGACATGTGCGAGGGCAGGATGAAGAGCGCCTCGAGGAGCGACGCGAGGAGCGCGAACGTCACCGTTTTCGGGATGACGCTCATGAACTTGCCCCACATCCCCGTCATGAGAAGGAGCGGCAGAAACGCCGCGACGGTCGTGAGGACGGCGGCCGTGACCGGCGCCTGGACCTCCTTCGTCCCGAGGATCGCCGCCTGGCGGGCAGGCATCCCCTGCTCCATGTGCCGGTAGATGTTCTCGATGACGATGATCGCGTCGTCGACGAGCATCCCGAGCACGAGCACGAGCGAGAAGAGCGAGATCGTGTTGATCGTGATCCCGGCCGCGTCCATCAGGATGAAGGCGCAGAAGAAGCTGAACGGGATCCCGATGACGGTGAGCATCGCGTTCCGTAAGCCGATGAAGACGAAGAGGATGAACGTGATCAGGACGATCCCGAAGAGGGCGTTCCGTTTGAGGACGTCGAGCGTGTCGCGCACCTCGAGCGACGTGTCGTTCCGGATCTCGAAGCTGACGGGCTCGGTCAACGCCGCGTCGAAGGCGCCGATCACGCTCCTGGCCTCCTCGGCGACGCGGACGACGCTCCCCTCGCGCTCCTTCATCACCCAGAGCGTCACGCTCCGCTCGCCGTTCAGACGCGCGAGCGTCAGGCGCTCCTCCACGGTGTCGCGAACTACACCGACGTCGCGGATTCGGATCTGCCGCCCGAACGGGTCGGAGGCGATGACGTGGTTCTCGATGTCCTCGAGAGCCTCGAACTCTCCCAGCGTCCGGACGATGTACTCGCTCGATCCGAGATCGATCGTGCCCGCTGGGACGTTCAGGTTCCTGGCCGCGAGGGACGCGACGACGGAAGCGATCGGCAGGTCGTACGCGGCCAGCCGGTCGGCGTCGAGCTCGACCCATATCTCCCGCTCGCGCGTGCCCACGACGTCGATCGACTTGACGTGGTCGATGTCGAGGATCTCCTCTCGAAGGTCCTCGGCAACCTCGCGGAGCACGGTGTCGCTCACGTCACCGCCGATCGAGATCGACATGATCGGGATGACCTCGCCGAGCTTGATCGGGATGACCTCGGGAGTCTCGGCATCGTCGGGAAGCTCGGTCCGCGCCGCGTCGACGGCCGCGCGGAGGTCGAGGATCCGCTTGTCGAAATCGTCGTCCGAGAGGCCGGGCTTGAATCGGACGTCGACCACCACGCGGCTCTCACCCGACCTGGACTCGATGTGCTCGACGTCCTCGACGGTTTCGATCTCGTCCTCGAGCGGCTTCGTGACGAGCGTCTCCATCTCCTCCGGGGAGACGCCCGGATAGATCACGACGACCACCGCCTCGTCCATGTTGACGTTGGGCAGCATCTCGGCGGGCATGCTGAAAAAAGTGGAGATGCCCACGATGAGGATGCCGATGAAGACGAGGTTGACCAGGACCGGCTGTTTGACCGAGAACTCACCGATGGTCAAGGGAGTTTCTCCTCGAGGCTGAGAGGGCGGATCACCGCGTCGCCTCCTCGCTGTCAGGCTCGTTCTTGACGTCGATGCGGGCGCCATCCGTGAGCTGGTCGTAGCCGAGCGTCACGACACGGTCGCCCTCACTGAGACCCGACAGGACGACCACGCGATCGCCGATCACCCTGCCGAGCGTCACTTTGCTGAGCTGCGCGAGCGAGTCCCCGGCAACGAAGACGGCCGGTTCGCCATAGCGGTCGACGACCCAGTCGCGCTCGATCACGATCACGTTCGTGAGCTCGTCCGCGGCGATCGTCACCTCGGCGACCATGCCGGCGCGGAGCTTGCGTCCCGGATTCGAGAGGAGGATCCTCACGGGATAGGTCTTCGTCATGTCGTCCGCCCGCGGACCGACGTACTCCACGCGCCCCTCGAACACCTGACCCGGGCGCGCGCGGACCCTGATCTCGGCCGGCTGCCCCTTCCGAACGTCGACCACCCGATCCTCGTTCAGGCCGATCTCGATCTGCACGCGGGAGTCGTTCACGACCCGGGCGACGGGCGTCCCCACCGCGACGAAGTGCCCCTCCTCCGCGTGGACGAACGCCACGTAACCGGCGATCGGTGACGCGATGCGCGTGTTCCTGAGCTGCCGCGCCGCGCTTCCGTGCGCCGCCTCCGCCGCCATGAGCGCGGCGCGCGCGGACTTCGCCCCGCGCTCGGACGCCTCGTACTCGGCGTCCGAAATGTCGCCGCTCTTCCAGAGGCTCGTGGCCCGTTTGAAGTTCGCCTCGGCGTCGGTCAGCTCGGCCTCGGCCAGAAGACGCTGGGCCTCGGCCTGGCGCTCCCCGAGGGAGGCGAGCTCCTCGTCGAGCGACACCAGCACCTGCCCGTCCTCGACCCAGTCGCCGACCTTGACGCGAACCGCCTCGACCTGCCCGCTCGCCTCCGCACTGACGGGGACGTCATCGCGCGCCTCGACCATCGCGGTGGCCGTGACGGTCGCCGTGATCGCGGCAGGCGCCACTGCCAGGACCTCGATGGGGAGCACGCGCACAGCGGGCTTCTCGGGCGGTCCGCCCCGTCCGCCGCACCCAGCGACGACGAGAAGGACCGCCGGAAGAGCCGCAAGTCTCTTCATCGTTCCTCTCCGGATTCTCGGGCCGGCGCGCGTCCGACGAGCCGTTCCACCTCGGCGAACGCAACGTAGGCGTCGTAGAGCGCGTTGACGTACCCGGCCCTGCTTCCGTCGTAGAGGACTCGGGCGTCGACGAGCTCGGTATAGGGCGCGAGGCCCTGATCGTACCTGTTCGTGACGTTCTTCTGGAACTCCTCCGTCTGCGCGACCTGCTTCTCGGCCGCGTCGAGGGCCTTCATGCTCGATCGGAGTGAGGCCACCACGCTCCGGAGACCCGTGATCATGCCGCGCTCGAGATCCTCCTGGCGCCGCTGAGCCGCGATGTGGGTCCTCTTGCTCTGCTGGTAGTCGGAGAGGTTCTTGAAGCTCGTGAAGATCGGCAGGTCGAGAGCGAGGGTGACCGACCACGCGGTCTCGTCGTCGGGGTCGATGTCGTCGTCGGCCTTCCAGCCGTAGCTCCCGACCGCGTTCAGGGACGGAAGAAACGCGCCCCGCGCGATGGTGACACCCGCGCGGCTCGCGCGAGCGGCGTCCGCGAGCGAGAGGTACTCCGGGTTCGCGGCCAGGAGCTCGCGGGCCCTCGCCTCGGGGATCGAGTCGATCCCCAGAACCCACGCGAGATCGCGGTGCCCGGCCTCGAGTTCCACCCTGGTGAGGTTCACGAGCCCGAGATCCGCGTCGAGCGGAAGCCCCAGGACGCCCGCGAGGTGACTCCGCGCGACGAGCGTGCCCGCCTCCGCCTGAGCGAGGTCCCGCTCGTCCTCGGCGAGCACGACCTCCCACCGGAGGAGCTCCACCTTCGGAACGAGCCCGACCTCGAACTTCCTGCGCGTGGCGGCGAGACTCCGCTCTGCGGCGCCGGCGGCGTCGCGCGCGACGTTCAGAAGCGCCTCGGCGCGCAGCACGCCGAAGTAGGCGTTCTTCGCGTCGACCTCTACCTGCCTCCGCGTCGCCCCGTAGACGTGCTCCGCCGCGTCGCGGCCCGCACCGGCCGCACCGACGCCGGCCCAGAGCCTCCCGCCGTTCCATATGGGGACGTTCACGTTGAAGCCGGTCTCGTAGGTCGTCTCGTAGAGGAAGGGCTCGACCTCGAAGCCCATCTCGTCGAGGAAGTCGAGCGACGAGTTGGCCCTCCGGTACGTGTCGGGATCGACGCGCGTCGCCCGCGAGGAGAACGAGACCGAGGGGAAGAGCGAGGACGTGGCGCTCCGGAGCCCCCACTTCGCCGCGTCGCGCTCCTCGCGCGCCGCCGCGAGCATGAGGTTGTTGGCGACCGCCAGCTCGACGGCCCGCTCGAGCGTGACGACCTCCGCGCCTGCGGACGGCGCGACGCCGCCCGCGAGACACACGGCCGCGAGGAGGACGATCACGAGGGCCGATCCTGGGCTTGGCTGAGCCCTGCGCATCACACTCTCCTGAATACGAAAAACGCCCGGAACTCGCGCGGTGAGACGACTATACACCGTTCTGAGCCGTCGATCAACACGCGGAGCCCTGGGACGTCAGACTCCCACCGGGGTCACCCGAACTCCCACCGGAGTCACCCAAACTCCCACCGGGGTCACCCGAGCTCCCATCGGGGTCGCGGGGCGGGCGACCGTCCCCCGCGGGGCGCGGTCACTCCCCCGGGCCCCAGCCGGGGTAGTTGTCGTAGCCGTTCATATCGGTGAGGTTGACCTCGTTGGTCCCGTCGACGTCGATGGCGTAGATCTCCCAGTCGACGTCCCGGTTGGTCGAGAAGGCGATCCGGCCCCCCTCGGGATTCCAGGTCGGCCGCTCGCTGGTCATTGGGTTGGGCGTGTCGGTGAGCCTCCTCACGTTGTCCCCGTCGGCGTCCATGACGTAGACCTCGAGCTGGCCGTCTCTGTCCGAACAGAACGCGATCGAGGTCCCGTCCGGACTCCAGGAGGGGAAGAAGTCGCCCGCGGGCTCGACCGTGAGTCGCGCCGGATACCGGCCGTCGGCGTCCATCGCGTAGATCTCGGGATTCCCACTTCGGTTCGACGCGAAGGCGATCCTCGCGCCGTCGGGGCTCCAGGACGGATCCGAGTCCCACGAGCTTCTCTGGGTGATGTTGAGCTGATCGGTGCCGTCGGCGTCCATCACGTAGATCTCGGAGACTCCGTCCCTCTGCGAGGTGAACGCGATCTTCGTGCCGTCGGGGCTCCACGCGGGATTTCCGTCGGGGGCCGTCGCATTCGTCATCCTGACCTGATCGCTGCCGTCCGCGTTCATCACGTAGATCTCGGCGTTCCCGTCTCGGGACGACACGAACGCGATCAAGGTACCGTCCGAGCTCCAGGCCGGCTGCGACTCCGCGCTGGCCGTCTGTGTGAGCTTGACGGGCTCGCTTCCGAGTCCGCTCATGACGTAGATGTCGGACGTCCCACCGTGCCTCTCGGAAGTGAACGCGATCCTCCCCGGGTCGGACTCGCTGGGTCCGGACGAGCTCCCACCGCAGCCGTACCCAAGCAGAAGACACAGCATCGAGAGCGCCGCCGCCGCGCACATCATCGCGCGTCGCGCGGACCGATCGGTCAGTCGCCGTCCAGCCATGTCGTCCTCCTCCTTCGGCACCGAGCGAGAGCGAGCCTGCGGCAGGATGCAAGCAGCGCCGATATTCCTGAGTCAAGTCCAAACAGGCCGTGCCGCCTCGCCCGCGGCGCGGGCGGAAGCAGTGCCCGATCTGGCCCGAGGAGTCGTGCCGACGAAGCCGCCACGGAACCGTTGGGCATCAGAGACGGATGAGGTAGGACAGCTTGAGCGCGAAGACGGGATCGAGGAACTCGGATTCCCCGTCCTCGCGTTCGAGAGCCTGATTATAGACGACGTACATCATGCTGCCCGGACCGAACTCCCAGCCGTAGAGGAGTTCGAGGTCGAAGCGCCTGAGCTGGTCCTCGCCGCCGTGGTACGCCTGGCGGTAGTACGTTCCCCGGACGATGTTCCGAAGGAACATGGTGCTCGAGAACCGGTAGTTCGAGTGAACGTCGCCGACCCACCAGTCGAGATCCTCGTGCTCACGGAGGAAGACCGCTCGGCCGTCGAACTCGATCGTGAGCGGCTCGACCGGTTGGAAGCGCCCGCCCAGCCGTCCCAGCAGGTAATCGGAGTTGTGGTACTCCCCGAACTCGACCGCTCCGATCCAGCCCGCCCACACAGTGCTGTTCGTGACGGCGAAGATCGTCGCGAGCTGACGATCGGGGTGTTCGGGGTAGGTGTACACGTCGTAGGCGCGGTTGAACTCGAGCCCGAGGAGCGTCCCGTTCGGGAAGAGCATCTCCGCCTCGCCGCCGGCCCAGTACTCCTGCAGGTCGCCGTCCAGGGCCTCGTACCGCCCGGCCCATCCGGTCAGGTCGAAACGGTCGACCCAGGTGTCCGCGAGTTCGTAGCCCCGCCACAGGTGTCCGTTGATCCCGCGCCTCCCGCGCCAGTCCGGTCTCACGAAGCCGGTCTCGGGATTGAAGCGCGCGCCGACCCACTCGATCTCGCCCTCGCTGTTCCAGTCGGGCTTGTCGTACGACCAGTCGATCGCGCCCGCCCCGTCGTCGCCCAGGTCCCCGGTGTTCGACGAGCCGGCGGCGAGTCCCGTGAGCCTCAGGTTGTCGAAGAGGCCCACGCCTCCGGTCAGGGCGCCGACGCGGCTGTGGCCGTCGTCCCGCTCGCGGGTCGCGCCGAAGAGGCCGAGCGTGGCGCTCCCCCACAGATCCTGCCGATAGATGAGCGCCGTGTAGTCGTTCGTTCCGGGATCGAGCGGCTCATCGAGCGCGTCGGTCATGACGTCGCCGTAGTCGTCGCGCGGAAGATCGTCGGACCGCACGTGGAGCGCGGCGAAGCGCGCGCCTCCCGCCTTCCCCGTCACCTTGCCGCCGTAGAGGATGTCCTCCATCCTCCGCGTGTAGAGGAGCGGGAGCGGCATGTGGAAGACGTCGGCGTTCTCCGAGAAGAACGGCCGCCGTTCCTCGAGCCACAGCTCGTTGCCCGACAGGTTGATCTGGCTCGGATCGGCCTCGATCTGGGCGAAGTCGGGGTTGAGCGTCAGGTTGACCGTCGCGTTCGGGAACGGATCGTACTCGACGTCGAGTCCGAGATCGGGGTGAACGTCCCAGTCGGAGTCAGAGGGCTCCAGGGGATAGTCGTACGCGTCGGAGACGTCGTACTTCCCGAGGAAGAACGGGAGGAGCCTCAGGCCGTGCGAGCTCTCAATGCCCGAGAGCCCCACGAGCGTCCCGTAGTACGACGGGTCGAGCGTGGGACCGTCGGCGTTCGACCAGCTCGAGAACTCGCGGCTGGGCCGCTCCGACCTACGGAAGTCGACGCCCCACATCTGCTCCTCGCCGGTCCCGTAGCGCAGCTCCGCAAACGGGATCGCGATCTCGGCGATCCAGCGGTCGTCGAGTCTGCCGGTCACCACCGACCAGACGGCGTCCCACCCGACGTCGACCGATCGCCCGCACTCGCTCACGTGGAAGTCCTTCTCGGTCCCGAGCGCGGAGCACGCGAACACGTAGGAGCTCCGCCCGTCCCGAAACGTGTCGAGCGAGATCGCGACCATGTCGTCCTCGCCGAGCGCCCGGGCGTCGCGCTGCGCGATCGCTGCGGAGAGCTCCTCCATCTGATCCTCGAGGCACTCGAAGGCGACGTAGAGCGTCGTCGCGTCGTGGCAGACGCGCACGACCGTCTCCTGCGTGGGCACGTCCCCGTCGCCGTGCCGGAGGAAGAACTCGCCTGCGGTCTCGGCCTCCTGCCAGCACGGCTCGGTCAGGACTCCGTCGATCACGGGCGGCGCTTGGACCCGGCGGGCGCGTATCTCCTTCGCGCCGAGCGACGTCGGGGACACGACGGTCGCCGCGATCAGGGTGAGCGCCGCGACGGCCTCTGCCGCTCGCGGTCTCCCGCGCGTGTGCCTTCTCATGCGCTCGCCCCGGTCCGCGTCACCGGCCCGCCCCCCCGGCTCTCGCGCCGGGGCCGGCCGCCCCCGCGACGGGCTGATCCGCCGCCCCGATGATCGCGATCATCTCATCGTGGATGTGGCCGTTGCTGGCGACGATGTCAGAGCGCCTGTGGTCCCACCCCTCCCCCTCGAAGTTCGTCACGGTGCCTGCCGCCTCGCGCACGATGATCCCGCCGGCCGAGACGTCCCACATCTTGAGCCCGCCCTCCCAGAAGCCGTCGAGCCTCCCGGCGGCCACGTACGCGAGATCGAGTTCGGCCGAGCCGCCCCGCCTGATGCCGCGCACGGCGAGGATGAACCGGTTCAGGTTCGCGAGGTTGTTCTCGGTCGCGTCGGAACGATCGTACGGGAATCCCGTCGCGACGAGCGCCTCGTCGAGATCCCCGGCCGAGGTCACGCGGATCTCGGCGCCGTTCAGGGTCGCCCCGCGGCCGCGCTCGGCGACGAAGAGCTCGTCTCGGAGCGGGTCGTAGACCACGCCGCTCGCGACCTGGCCCAGCTCCTCGACCGCGATCGCGATCGAGAAGAACGGATACCGGTGCGCGTAGTTGTTCGTGCCGTCGAGCGGGTCGACGATCCACACGCGGTCGGACTCACCGGGCTCGGGCGCGCTCTCCTCGGCGACGATGAGGTCGTCGGGGTAAGCCTCACGGATCGAGCGCAGGATGAGCTCCTCCGACGCGCGGTCCATGGTCGTCACGACCTCACGCCGGCCCTTGAGCGAGGCCTCGATGGGCCGCGAGAGCCCGTCCTTGAGGACGGCCCCCGCCTGCCTGGCCGCGGCAACGGCGACGCGCGTCGTGTCGTTCAAGCCTCGAGTTCCCATCGAGTCCTCGCTCGGCTCCGGTCGGTCACAGGACAGAGCGCCGACGTTCTCGTTCGGTGTTGAGCGCTCATCATATCCCGACGGCTTCGATGCGCGCAAGGGCAAAGCCCGGACGCGGAGCGCCCCCCCCGCTCCGCGCCCGGCTTCGCCCACGGCGACCCGCGCGCCCGGCTCATTCCGCGACACCGTCTCCGTGCCCGGCTTCGCCCACGGCGACCCGCGCGCCCGGCTCATCCCGCGACACGGTCTCCGCGCCCGGCTTGACCCGCGGGTTCGCCGACGCTATAGTGGCTTCGAGTTAAACGTCGTTCCAGTCCCGACGGTCGAAAGGACGACCGCCCGCGCCGGCCCGCGTGCCGGATGCCAGGGCGGCCGCTCTCGCGATACCGGACTCCACACAGGCTCCAACACAGGAGAAAGGAATGAGAAAGGCGACGCGCCTTCTGACGCTGGCGCTCCTGGGAACCCTTCTTCTCGCGGCGGCCGCGCAGGCGGGTGGGACCTTCAGGGAGGTTCTGCCGAACGGCCTGACGGTGATCGTCGGAGAGAACCACTCCTCCCCGGTCGTCAACCTCCGCTTCTACGTCAAGTCTGGGAGCATCCACGAGGAGCAGTATCTCGGCGCAGGGATCACTCACTACCTCGAGCACCTCATGAGCGACGGCACGACGAACCGCACGCTCGAGGAGATCGAGAAGGAGGTCGAGTCGATCGGCGGCGGGTACAACGCCTACACCACGAAGGACCACGCCTGCTATTTCATCGAGACGTCCCGCGAGCACTTCGATCAAGCCCTCGACCTGCTCGCAGACGAGGCGATGAACGTCAACCTGCCGCAGGAGCACGTCGACATCCAGCAGGGCGTCATCACGCGCGAGATCAGCATGGGCTACGACGAGCCGGGACGCCGCATCTACAATCTCTTCGGCGAGGTCATGTTCAGGGAGCATCCTGCGAGGTACCCGGTCATCGGCTATCTTGAGAACTTCCTTCAGATCACGCGGGACGACCTGGTCGACTACCACGAGAGGATGTACGTTCCGAGCAACATGGTCTTCGTCGCCGTGGGCGACCTCGACACGGAGGAGGCCTTCTCGAAGATCAGTGAGGCCTTCGCCGACTTCGAGCGGAAGCCGCTCGACATCCCGGCGCTCCCGCCGGAGTCGCCCCAGCTCGGCCGGCGCGTGCTGCGCGAGGAGCGCGATCTCGACATGGCCTACGTTCTCATGGGCTTCCACACGGTTCAGCTCAGCCATCCCGATCTCTACCCGCTCGACGTCTTCTCCCACATCATGTCGGAGGGGAAGAGCTCGAGGCTCTACCAGAAGCTCGTGGAGGAGCTCGGACTCGTCTACAGCGTCACGACGTGGTCGCACACGCCCGCGTACGACGCGGGCGTCTTCGCCGTGTCGATGACGATGGACCCGGCGAACGTCGACGAGGCCATCGAGATCGTCACGGATGAGCTCTACTCGTTCAAGCGCGAGAGGGTGAGGAGGAACGAGCTCGAGAAGGCAAAGAAGCAGAAGACGGCCGAGTTCTTCTTCGGCAGGCAGGACCTCGAGAGCCTCGCGTCGAGCCTCGGGAGATCGGAGATCACTGCCGGGAACCCGGACTTCGACGAGCTCTACGCCGCTCACATCCAGAACGTGACGGCCGACGAGATCCGCGACGTCGTCAACACGTACTTCTACGACGACAACCTCGGCATCGCCATCCTCGAGCCGACGCGCGACTCGGCCGAGAAGACCGCCGCCCGAAGGAGCGAGATTCCGAAGGTCGGTTCGGTCGAGAAGCACGTGCTCGGGAACGGCCTCACCGTGCTCATCAAGGAGAACCGCACGAACCCGATCGTGTCGCTCGGGAGCTTCTCGCTCGCCGGCGCCAGGTTCGAGGACGGGCGGAAGAACGGGCTCGCGAACTTCGTCGCCAGCATGATGCCCCGGGGCACGCGCAAGAAGAGCGGCGAGAAGATCGCGCGGGAGCTCGACTCGATGGGCGCGGACTACTTCTGCGCGGCCAACCACACGAGGATCGAGTCCGGCATGACGCTCCTCGCTGCCGATCTCGAGCGTGGACTCGCTCTCTTCTCGGACATCCTCGTGAACCCGAAGTTCGACGCCCGAGAGATGGACAAGGAACGGCAGCTCATCGAGGCGTCGATCCTCGCGCGGGCCGACAACTGGACGACCGACGCGATGGACAAGATGCTCGTCGAGCTCTACCCGACGCATCCCTACGGCAGGCCGCCCGTGGGCACGGCCGAGACGATCGGCACGATCACCCGCGACGACATCGCGGCGCATCACGCCGAGTACGTCACGCCGGGCAACACGATCGTGACCGTCTTCGGCGACGTCAGCGCCGACGAGGTCCTCCCGGCGCTCGAGAAGGCCCTCGGCCGCTGGAAGCCCGGCGAGAGGACGCGTCCCACCCCCGTGCCGGAGTCCGATCGATACGAGCCCGAGACGCTCACGAGCTACCACACACGGGCGCAGACGGTGATCTTCATGGGCTACCGGGGCATGCCGTACGACTCGCGGGACCGCTACGCGATGGACGTGCTCGACGCGGTCACGTCCGGCATCTACTACCCGGGCGGGTGGCTCCACACCGACCTCCGAGGCAACTCGCTCGTCTACGTCGTCCACGCGTACAACTGGACGGGGCTCGACGCGGGCTACTTCGGGATCTACGCCGCGACGTTCGACGAGGCTCTCGATCAGGCGCTCGGCATCATCAACGACCACATGGGGCGGATCGCGAGCGAGCCGGTGAGCGATGAGGAGATCGAGCTCGCGAAGCAGCTCTGCGTCATCATGGACCAGACCTCGAAGCAGACGAACCTCGATCAGGCGAAGGACGCCGCGATCGCCGAGCTCTACGGTCTCGGGTACGACTACAACGACGACTACGCGGAGAGGATCAGGAAGATCTCGAAGGAAGACGTCCTCAGCGTGGCCCAGAAGTACCTCACGAATCCCGTGACGGTGATTCGCAGGCCCGAGCCGGATGAGCACGCGGAGACCGAATAGCCGGTCGAACGCACGGCAATCGGGAGGTGTCCCGCGGGACCCGACGGTCCCGGATGATGATGGACAAGCGAAGGCGCCCGAGGTGAAGTCCGCCCCGGGCGCCTTTGTCGTGTCGGTCTCTGTTCTGTCGGTCCTCGCTCCGTCGGTCTTCGTCCCGCCGGCCTTCGTCACCGCCGGCCTTCGTCACGGCTGCACGGCTCTCCTCGTGGCGCGCCACCTCCCCCACACCCGCACGAACGCGGCGATGAGCCAGATCGCCGCCCGGCCGACGGCGACGCCCAGGATCGCGCCGCCGATCACGTCGAGCGGGTAGTGCACGCCGACGTACACGCGGGAGTAGGCGACCGCCGCCGCGATCAGGAAGAAGAGCGGAGCCAACCTCCGGAACCGCCACGTCGCGACCGTCGCCATCGCGAACGAGTTCGCGGCGTGCGCGGACGGGAACGCGAGCGCCTTCGACCCCCGCACGAGGAGCCGCACCTCTTCGGCCGGCAGGGCGTTGCAGGGACGCACCCTCCCGACGAGGGGCTTCAGGACGGTGCACGAGAGCTGGTCCGCGAGAGCGATCGCGACGACGAGCATGGCGGCCGCCATCCTCCCGCGCCGCCCTCCCCAGATGATCATGGCGAAGAAGAGCCCGCCCAAGACCGGGTACCAGTTCTCCTGGGTCGTGACGAAGGGGAAGATCGCGTCCAGCAGCGGGTGGTGAAGCGTTCCGTTCAGGAGGCGGAAGACCGCGGCGTCGAGTTCGAGGAGCCGTTCGATCATGACCGGGTCCGATCCGATGCCGGATCTCTCATCGTCCCGTCGATGTCAAAGCCGTTCGTCCGGGGCGACGTGGACGGGACACCGGGCTCGTTCCAGTGGAGCTTGTAGACGACCAGCTCGTCGCCCCCCGATATGACGTTCTCGGTGAGAACGACGCGGTGTCGCGGTTCGAAGATCGCCCGCTTCTTCACCATCTCGGGGTACCACGACGGGAAGACGACCGCGTAGTCGGGCTTCCGGTCCTCGAGAAACGCGAGGACGGCGTCGTCGCGCGTGGCGCCGCCCTTCATGTAGTCCAGCACTTCGGGCGAGATGAGCCCGACGGTGTCGAGGATCTCGCGCCCGGAGAAGTACGCGATCGCTCCGAGGTCGTTCGTCGCCACGACCGCGTCCTCGGGGAGGTTCGCGTCGATCCATTTTCCGAGCGTGACCTGCATGTCCTCGATGTTCGACACCTCCTTGGCGTGGAGGCGGCCGCGGTACCAGACGCTCCGGACCTGCGCGGACAGGGCCAGGAGCATGAGGAGCCCGATGAGACTCCGCTCAAGCACGACCTTGGCGGGGCGTCCGAAACGCTTCACCTCCGCGAAGAGGCGCACGCCGTAGTGCGCCGCGCCGTACATGCCGACCGCGCCGAGGATCAGCATGAGCGCGGCGACCGGCGCCGCGTATCGGCCCTCCTGGTACGAGGCGTTGCCGAACGGCACGAGGACGCCGACGGCCAGGGGGAAGAGAACGACGGCGAGCGGCACGATGTAAGACTTGTAGCGGCTTCCCTCGCGGTACGGCTGGGAGAGGACCATCCTCAGGAAGCCGACCCCGGCGAACGCGAAGAGCACGGGGTTGTTGTCGAGGCTCTCGTGGAGGAACGAGACGAAGTAGTCGAACGGCACGATCGTGAACGACTTCACGAGTTCGGGAACGCTCCTCGTCGCGATGGCCGCGATGAGCCCCCGGTTCCACATGACCGCCTTGGCGTACGCCGTGTTCGGCAGGAACCCGATGCCGAACTTCCTACTGAAGATGAGGAACGGGGCGATGACGGCGACGAAAAGGGCGACGTGCACGAGCACGGGTGCGAGCCAGTTCCACGAGGCCATGTCGCGCCACCGGATGAAGATCCCCACCAGGACGCGATCGATCGTGGCCGCGACGAAGAAGACCGCGCACTCGGGCCGGGCGAGCGCGGCGAGACCGAGAAGCAACGTCGAGACGTACTGACGCCTGTCGCCCGCGCGGCTGTAGAGAACGTGGGCCGCGATCCCGGCGAGCGACAGCGCGACCGCGAGCGTTACCTCCATCCCGGAGAGCGCCGCCCACACGAGCCGGGGAAGCGACGCGGTGATGATCGCCGCGAAGAGGGCCTCGCGAGGATCCTCGCAGATCGCGCGGACCAGCGCGTAGACGAAGTAGACGGACAGGCCGAGGAAGATGACACCGATGACCTTCGCCGTCATCACGGGCTCACCCGTGAGCAGGTATCCCGTGGCCGAGATGAGGGTCCAGAGGGGCGCCGTCGATCCGGAGACCGGAACGCCGGGGTTATAGGAGAAGCCCTCCCCCGCGGCCAAGTTCCGCGCGAAGACGGCGTGGATCCACGAATCGTCGAGCGGGAACCCGAACGTCCCGACGAGCGAGTGCTCGCGCCAGAGGAAGTAACCCACGCACGCGAGCATCACGAGAAGAGCGATCGCGAGGTGGCTCCGCGTCTTCACTCCCTGCCTCCTCCGGGCTCTTTTCCCTCAGCCTCGCCCGTCATCGGCACGAAGCGGACGGGGATGACGTCTCGGCGAACGACGCCGCTCGCCGACTTGGTGATCTGAACGAGATCCTGAGCGTGCTCCCCGACCGGTAGCACCAGCCTGCCCCCGACCGCGAGCTGTTCGATGAGCGGCTCGGGAACGTGATCGGGCGCCGCGGTCACCAGGATCGCATCGAACGGCGCGTGCTCGGGCCACCCGCGGTAGCCGTCACCGTATCGAACCACGACGTTGTCGTAGCCGAGCCGATCGAGCCTCTCGGTTGCCGTCGCTGCCAACGGCTCCACGATCTCGATCGTGAAGACCCGCTCGACGATCTCGGCGAGCACCGCCGCCTGGTATCCCGAACCCGTGCCCACCTCGAGCACCGTCTCGCCGCCCGTGAGCTCGGCGAGCTCTGTCATGAGCGCCACGATGTAGGGCTGTGAGATGGTCTGCCCGTGTCCGATCAGGAGCGGGTGATCGCCGTACGCGGCGGCGGCGATCTCCTCCGGGACGAAGAGATGCCGCGGCACGCGCTCCATCGCCGCGAGAACGAGAGGATCGCGCACGCCCCTCGCGCGGATCTGTCGGTCGACCATCGCCCGCCGCGCCGCCGTCACCGGATCGTCGGGTTCGCCCGAGCGGCCCGCCTCCTGGGTGGACGTCGCGCAGGACGCGAGAGTGGCCGCGGTGAGAAGGAGCGCCCCGAGCGCCCTGTTTGCCCGCTCCATCCGTGAGCCTCCCGTGACCACCCGCAGGCCTCCCCCGCCGCCGCCGCGCATTCTCAGGAGTGCGGAGGCGGCGTCGGTCGTTGTCGGGGGAACGACGGCGGTCGCCTGCGCCTCGATGCACGAAGGCGGGGCCGCTCCCGGCCACCGCCCAAGACGCGCTCAGCCGCGCCGTCCGACCCCGCTCAAGCGTCTCCTCGATGCTATCTCCCAGACGCGGGGGGCGTCAACCGCGTTCTCGCGCCCGGCGCGCTGCCGGGCCGCGCGGCCGATCGCCCCCTCCCTGCGGCCTCCTGTCTGTGGGCTCCCGCCTCGCTACCAGTCGATGGCGACCCCGATCCGGATCACGCGGCCCTCCGAGTAGATCGACGGGTCGTTCAGCGCCTCGAGGCGCTCCCGACCCTCCGGATCGGTCTCGACGTACCCTCCTCCGGGATCGCCCGTCGCCGTGTAGTGCTCGGACCCGTAAGTGCCCAGGTGGTCGACGTTCCTCTTGTCGAACACGTTCAGCGCCTGGAAGAAGAGGTCGAACTCCCGACCGTAGAGCCGGTACTTCTTCGTCCCCTTGATGTCAAGAACCTGGCGGGACGGGAGACGTCCCGAGTACATCGACTCGGGATCGATCTCCTTCTGCCCGAGAAACCTGGGCGTGTACGGGAGGCCGCTCCCGTAACTGAAGTCAAAGGTGACCTCCCAGTTCCCGGGATCGCTCACGTAGAGGAAGCCCGCGACGCTGTGCCGCTCGTCCCACCGGAGCGGAATCTCCTTGAGCGGCTGCCGTGGGAGACCCGCGGCCGCCGACTGCGCGCCCTGGTTCTCGTCCGAGCTGACTCCCTTCGCGTGCAGCCAAGTGTACGCCACGTTCCCGGCGAAGTAGTTAGAGAACCGCTTGGTGAGCGTGACCTCGACCCCCCGCACCGACGCGTAGTCCTTGTTGACGTACGGGTAGACCGACCCATCGGTCGGACCCCGCTCGTACTCCTCGGTCGCGAGGAGGCCGAATATGTCTCGATAGAACCCGGTGACGTCCATCGCCAGGTTGTCCGAGAACTGGTGCTCGGCGCCGAACTGGTACGAGACGTTGACCTCCGGATCGAGCCCGGAGAACCCGACGATCCTCCCCGCCGCCGCGTTCTCGAGGTCCTCCCCCGCCTCGTAGAACGCCGTCAGGTGCGGCATCTGGTAGAACCGGCCGTAGTGGAAGTGCAGGGCGTCGTGCTCGGAGATCGGGTGCGCGATGCCGAGACGCGGCGAGATGACCGCCTTCACCCGCTCGCGCCAGATCTGGTGCTCGCCGATCGCCGACGCCGGACCCGGATCGGACCAGTCGAGCCGCAACCCTCCGCGCACGATCATCCCCTCGTACTTCATCCTGTCCTGGACGTAGATCGCACCGTGCGCGGGGAAGCCGCGGTAGATGTTGTGCCGGTGGCGCTCGGCGGTGTGGAGCGCGCGGTCCCAGTCGAAGAACGCGAACGACGGGTCGGCCGTGTCCCCGACACTCGGGATCATCCCGCCCAGGTTCAGCTCCTTGACGTCGAGATCGTTGTAGACGATCTCGATGCCCGTCTTGAGCCGGTGCGTCTCGTCAGGCTCCCTCGTCAGGTCGGCCTTCAAGGTCGTCACCCTCGTGAGAGTCCGCGACCATCCCAGGTGATCGCCCGTGACGCGGTAGTAGCCGGGCTCGGGGTTCAGATCCCCGTCCGAGTCGGGATCGGTCCAGCGGCGACCGCCCACGTACGCCTGCCACCAGTAGTCGTTCGGATCCTCGTGCAACCAGGACGTCTCCTCGGACACGAACTGCGCGAGCCGCACGACGTAGAACGTCCCGGGGTCGACGTTGGCGCGCCACACCAGCTTCCGGGCGTCGAAGCTCGCCCGTTCCGTCGGCGTGTGCTCGGCCGCGTTGTAGTACGCGTAGGTTGAGTCGAGCGGCACGTGCGCCCAGTCGTTCCGCTCCTCGGACCAGTAGCCCGCCCTCGAGAAGCGGTGGTCGTAGATCTCGTCGACCCTCCGCGAGAGGAGGTACTCGAACGTCAGCTTCCGTCCTGGAACCAGGACGTACGAGAGCTTGAGCTGCCCGGAGCCGAGCATCGACTGACGGTCGCGGGCTCGGATCGCGAGGGCGTCCCCCCCGAATCCGTGCTCCGGACGCTCCTCGGTCGTCTTCAGATACGTGTCGGTGAATCGCCCCTCGCCCGAGAGGTAGAAACGGAGGCGCTCGATCGGGAGCGGTCCGCCCATCCCGATCATGATGTTGTCGAAGTTGTCGAAGGTCTTCTCGGGCGCGCCGTAGTCGTCGGTCATGTACTTCAGATCGGCGGAGAACTCGTCGCCCCCCTCACGGGTCTGAAGGTTGATCACCGCGGACTGCGCGTTACCGTACTCGGCGTCGAACCCGCCGGAGAGAAGCTCGTACTGCTTGAGCGATGAGAGGCTCACCTCGAGGTTGCCCGTCCCGCTGGCCGGATCGGTGATCGCGATTCCGTCGACGAACCGCTTGACCTCGGTCTCGCGGCCGCCGCGAACGTGCATCTCTCCACCGACGTCGATCACACCGGCGTGGGTCCCGAGCGCGTCCTCGAGCGAGTCGATCGATCGAATGCCCATCTCCTCATCGTCCATGACCCTGATCGTCCCCGGGCGGTCGAGCTTCACCATCTTCTCGTCCGGACGGACGATGATCTCGGGCAGCTTGACGGCATCGATCGCGATCGCCATGTCGAGCGGTGTCGTTCTGTCGGCCTCGACCCCCACATCCGAAACGGTCCCGCTCCTGTATCCGATGTAGCTCGCCCGCACTGCGTACGTGCCCACCGGGACGAGGTCGATCGTGTACTCCCCGACCCTGTTCGCGGAGGCGCCGAAGGGCGTCCCCACGATCGCGACGTTGGCGAACTGGAGGGGCCGTCCGCTCTCCGCGTCGGTCACGCGGCCGGCGATCCTCCCGGTGTCCTGACCGAGCGCGGGAGCCGCCGCCAGAAGTGCGACCAGAATGGAGCCGATCGCCGCGGCCGCGAGGAGCGTGGCCGGGACCCGGCCGAGGGCGAGGACCGGGCCGGCCGGCGCTCGTGCGGGCGCGCAGATCTTCGGTTGCTTTCTTCTCATGGTGACATCATCTCCTCGATGGTGAGGGGTGGCCGCGCCGCCCTGATCAGGGCGTGCGTCCCCCTCTGTTCCATGCACAGTGAGTGTGATGGACGGGCGGTGCGAGGTCTGGCGTGGGGCCAGCCGTCACGGGGACGGCCACGCACTCGACGGGGGGCGTCGCTCCGCTCACCGCCGCTCGGGAACCATCAAGGATGTCTGGGGTAGGTCGAATCCGGTAAGGTGCGCCCAAGTGGGCACAGTTCCATTCTACGTCCGGGCACCGAGGCCGTCAAGAGGAGAACGCGAAGGCTGAGGGGCGCCTCCTCACGCCCGCCGGAGGCAGAGACGCGCCACCCAGGCGCGGCGACGCCCCCTAATGCTCGGCGGCCCGCCCCCGAGACGCAGCGGCCCGCCCTCCAGACGCAGCAACCCCCGCGGCCACGCCGCGAGGGTCGCGCAATGCGTTCGATGTTCGAACCGGGCCGGCGCTCGGCACGACGCGCCTCGGTGGTCAGCGGTAGAGGGCCTTGATCGAGCCCCAGCTCGATGCCTCGACGGGCACGGGCCCCGTGCAACCGCCGCCGAACGCGCCCAGAAGCTCGCCCCACGAGTTGTTGTCCGGGAGACACGGTGAAGCGAGGTGCAAACGGAGATTGCCGCCCCAGACGTCGCAGAAGAGCGGATCCTGAAACATGTTGTCGTAGCGGTCGCCACAGAGGCTGTCACCGCCGGCGTTCGCGTAGATGCAACTCCTCGTGATCGAGAACGACGAGGCCGGATCGCAGAAGACCGTGAGCCCGGCCATCTGCTGCGCGACGATCGCGTTCGTCATCGCGACCACGGCCCCCTCCCCGCAATGGACGGCCGAGCCCTCGGTCGCCGCGTTCAGGGCGAAGGTGCAGTTGTCGAGCGTGGTCGTCGCGTTCCCGCTGCCGAAGCCTCCCCCCGTGGTCGCAGTGTTGGCGCGGAAGGCCACGTTCGTGAGGATGTAGGTGGCGTCGAAGCACGCCATGCCGCCCACGGTCTCGTACGCGAGGTTCGCCTCGAAAAGCACGTTCGTGAGCGTCGTCGGCGACGCCTCGCAGCGAAGCCCGCCGCTCAAGGACGCCGTGTTGGAGATGAACGACGAGTTCGACATCATGAGCACGGAGCCGCCGGTGGCGATGATGCCGCCGCCACGAAGGGCGGTGTTGTCCTCGAGCGTCACCTCATCGAGGATGATCGTCGAGCCTCCCTCGCACTTGATGCCCCCGCCGCCCTGGCTCACGGAGTTCTCGTAGAAGATGCAGTCGCGTATCGTGACCGCCGAGCCTGCCTCGCACCAGAGCCCGCCGCCGTAGAGCGCGCTCCCGTGGGCGATCCGGAACCCCTCGATCACCGAGCTCAGGCTCTCGCCGCTGTGGAAGTGGAACCCGCGCCCGAAGCCTCCGCAGTCGATCGTGGTCGCCTCCGGCCCCTCCTCCGAGCGGAGGACCATGTTCACGCCGCCGAAGTCGATGTTGCGGTTGCCGCTCCCCCCGTGCACACCGGGCCCCACGAGGACCGTGTCGCCCTCGGCCGCCACGTCGACCGCCTCATGGATGGTCAGGTAGTCGTCCGGAACGTGAATGACCGCCGCCGTCCCGGCCGTTGTCGCCGCGACGCAGGCGGCGACGAGAATCACCCGCAGTGCCTCTCTCATGGTCACCTCCGATGGTCGGCATCCGGCGCCGGCGCCGCGCGCGGCGCGAGTGCCGCGGTCGGCGCGGTCGGACGCCACCGCGCAGACAGAAGAGCATACGCCGGGCCAGGACACACCGATGTCCTCCCGTGCGAGCCTTGCCCCCGCCGCCGCGGCTGCGCCACGTCTCGATACGTCTTGTCTAATTATTGTACACCAAAGGAGATAGGTGAGTCAAGCCCTATGCCACAGGTTGCGCAGCGGAGGTCAATGAAGCGGCCGCGCGGACGCCCGGCCGCTGGGTCGCCCTCCGGTCCGCTGCCACGGCGCGCTGCGTCCCGACCATCCAGACAGAGGACGTCGGGGCGGCGCCCTACCCCCCGGCCGCCCAATCCGGGGCGTTCGCCGAACCGGGGTCCCTGGTCAATCTGACCACGTTCCCGCCGTCTGCGTCGGCGGAGTAGATCTCGCTGCTCCCGTCACGGTTCGACGCGAAGACGATCGACTCCCCGTCGGGGCTCCACCGCCCCCGGTACGAGCTGCTGCCCGAGTGATGAATGAGCCGTCTCACGGAGCCCCCGTCGCACCGTCCCTGCGGGACGAAAAGAGGATCGAGCAGTAGTCGGGGCTCCACGATGGCGCGCGATCGTCGGCCGGGTCATCCGTGATCTGGGTGGGGTTCGAGCCGTCGGCGTCCATCACGTAGATCTCCCTGTTCGAGGACGGCCCCGCCTCGTAGGCGATCCTGAGCCCGTCCGGGCTCCACGAGGGGTCAAGTTCCTGTCTCAATGGGGTATTCGTCAGATTGGTCACACCGGTTCCGATGTCGCTCATCACGAAGATGTCGAGCGGTACCCCTCCCGCATACGCGATCTTGGTGCCGTCGGGACTCCAGACGGGATTCGCGTAGAGGTTCCCCGTGCCGGTCGTGAGCTTCCGAATGTGCGTCCCGTCGGCGTGCATCGTGTAGATATTCGGGACGCCATCGCGGCCCGAGACGAAGGCGATCCTGTCGCCGTCCGGACTCCAGTCCGGGTAATCCGCCCACTCGGGATCGTGCGTCAGGTTTGTCTGGAATCGCCCGTACGCATCCATGCTGAAGATGTCCAGGTTCCCATCCCGCGACGAGACGAACGCGATCATGCCGTCAGCGGCCCCGCTTGGTCCGGCCGAATCCCCGCACCCCGCCCCGAGACCCGCGCAAACCGCGATGAGCAGACACACCACCTCCGGCCATCCCCCATGACGTCCTGACACGCGCACACGCATGCAGTTCTCCTCCTCGCTTACGGCCACCACGCCGGCCACTCGTCGTTCCCCGGATCGTCCGTGAGCCTGACGGGAAGACCGCCGTCAGCGTCGATCACCCAGATGTCCGTGGTGCCGTCATCTTCGGACGAGAAGGCGATCGATCTTCCGTCGGGGCTCCACGTCGGGCCGTAGTCCGAACCGCCCACCGCATACGTGAGCTGCCTCGGATCGGTCCCATCCGTGTTCATCACCCACATCATGGAGATGAGGCCGCTGCCCCTGTCGTAGGCAATCGACTCCCCGTCCGGGCTCCAGGCCGGGAAGGCATCGAGCGCGGAGTCGACCGTCAGTCGAACAGGGTCGCGGCCGTCCGCGTCCATCACGTAGATCTCTGGATTCCCCTCGCGGTCGGAAGAGAACGCGATCTGCGAGCCGTCGGGACTCCAGCAACAGGAGATGTCAACGGCGGGATTCTGCGTGATGTTGAGCTGGTCGCTCCCGTCGGCGTTCATCACGTAGATCTCCATGTCGCCGTCCCGCTCCGACGTGAAGGCGATCCTGCTGCCGTCGGGACTCCACGCGGGCAGCATGTCGCCCTCGGGGTTGTCCGTGAGCCTGACCTGGTTCCCGCCGTCGGCGTCCATGACGTAGATGTCCGCGTTGATTGCCCGCCAGGATCGGAAAGCGATCTTCGTGCCATCCGGGCTCCAGCACGGGAGATCGTCCCAGTCGGTGTTCTGAGTGAGTCGGACCTGATTGCTCCCATCGGCGTCCATCACGTAGATCTCGTAGTTCCCGTCCCGGTCCGAGGCGAACGCGATCCTGCCGTCGGCCGAATCGCTCGGACCGGACGAGCTTCCGCAGCCTTGCGAGAGAGCGAGAGCCGCGATCGTGAGCCAGAGCGCCACCCGCAGCCGCGCGAAGGCTCTCATCTCGAAGGTCCCCAGTGAGGCCACCATTCTATCTCCTCGTCGTGTGTGACGCGGATCAGGTTCTCGCCGTCGGCGTCGACCACGAAGACGTCCGGGTCCCCGCTCGCATAGAAGGCGATCCTGCCGCCGTCGGGACTCCACGACGGCGACTGCACCCCGGCGACCGACGGCAGCGATCTCGGATTCCCCCCGTCGGAGTCCCGCAGCCAGAGGCCGTAGCGCGAGCAGTAGGCGATCGTCGTGCCGTCGGGACTCCACGCCGGGTCGTAGTCGTCGTCCGACGCGTTCTCGCTGATGTTGCGCTGGTTGGCCCCGTCGGCGTCCATCACGAAGATCTCCTCCTCAGTCGTGCGCTGGGAGGAGAACGCGATCATCAAACCTCGGGGGCTCCACGTCGGGAACTGGTCGGTCGACGGATCGTCCGTCAGGCGGGCGAGGTCGGTCCCGTCGTCGCGCATCACGTAGATGTCCTCGTTCCCGCCCCGGAGCGAGGCGAACGCGATCCAGCCCCCGTCAGGGTGCCAGGCCGGATGACGGTCCTGTCCCGGGTCGACCGTCAGGCGCAGCACGTTGCTCCCGTCGGCGTTCATGACGTAGATCTCGTCGTTCCCGTCGCGGTTGGACATGAACGCGATCCTCGTGCCGTCGGGGCTCCACGCGGGGTCCGTGTCGCGCACCGAGTTATCCGTGATCTGCACGAGCCCGGTCCCGTCGGGGGCTATGGCGTAGATCTCGTAGTCGCCGTCGGCGTGCGAGCTGAACGCGATCATCCCCTCGTCCGCGGTGCCGCTCGGCCCGGAGGAGCTGCCGCAGCCCTGAGAGACGACCGCGGCGAGGAGCGCCGCGAGGAACGCGGGCGCGCCGCGACTCGCGAGCGCTCGGATGCCGATCACCTTCCTCATGGTCTCCCCCTTCAGGGCGACGTCGTCGTTTCGCTCCCTCGATCGTCGAACGGCCACTCCGACGGCCCCCAGTCTAGATGGAACTGCCTATCGCACCCCTGAGGAAGGACGACGATGTTCTCGCCGTCCCTGTCGACGATGAAGATGCGTTCATCACCGTCCACGTAGGAGGCGTGGGCGATCGTGCCCTCCCCGATCCAAGAACTCGGGCCAGAGGAGCTCCCGCAGCCCTGGCACAAGAGGGCCGCGAGCGTGAGCGACAGGCACGTGAACGCTGCCAGACGTCTGTGGGCCTCCTTCTTCGTTCGTGATCTCACCGGGTTGGGGCTCCTTGCGCCAGCGGGGTCGACCCGCGGCAGAGCACGATGCACGGGCGCCCCGCAGCGGAGCAGGTCCCGGCGACCTGTCCCGCTCTCGCCCGCCCCGGCGTCGGTTCTCGGCATCCGATCGGGTCGGCGCCGCAACGCAACGCTGCGGGCGACGCGCTTCGTCAGGAAGCTCTCACCCGCAGTCCGAGTCCATAGCCGATCCTGTGATCCGGTGCACGGCCGCATTGTCCCGTGCAGAAAATGGTAGCAGGTCAGCTGTTGCCGAGTCAAGATCGCTCGCACGGAAGCGAGCGCCGCGAGAGGGCCGTCCGCTCTCGCGTGGGCAGATCGAGAAGGGAGTGCCGGGGCGACACCCCCGGAAGATGGCACGGGGCCCGGCGGTCGCCGGGCCCCGGTCGGTGTCGTTCGTGTCACGTCGTTCGTGGTGAGCGCTGCCGCGATCAGCGGAGCAGGATCATCTTCCGCGCAAGCTCCCGCCCGTCGGCGGTGAGACGATAGAGATAGACGCCGGACGCGCACTCCTCGCCCGCGTCGCCGCGCCCGTTCCAGATCGCGATGTGGTCGCCGGCTTCGCGCTGCGCGTTCACGAGGCGCCGCACCACCCTTCCAGCAACGTCGTAGATCGTGAGCTCGACCCGCGCTCTCGAGGGCACGGAGTAGCTCAGCTCTGTCCGGGGGTTGAAGGGGTTCGGGACGTTCTGAGAGAGGGCGAGGCGCCGCGCGACCTCTCCATCGAGCCCCGTGTCGGGGGCCGTGGCGAAGTCGTCGTCCGAGTCGTCGTACCACGCGAGGCCAGCCGCGTCGCGCGCGATCACCCTGATGCGCGATGTCTCGTTGGAGCTGTCGGGAACGGTCCACGCGTACGAGCCGTCGTTCTCCTCCCCCGTCGCGATGACGTCGGGGTAGGTGGCGCCGCCGTCCCACGACCTCAGGACGTCGATCGAGAAGACGCCGACGTTGTCGGACGCGCTCCACGTGACCTCACACTCCTCGTCACCGGGAAGCTCCTCTCCGCCGTTCGGCCCGAGGAGCTCGACCTGAGGCTGCTCGGTGTCCGGCCAGTCGCCGTCGACGAGCCACTCGAGCGTTCGCCGCATGATCGTGTCGCGGACGGCCGCGCCCGTGACACCCTCGAGCCCGAACGCGAAGTAGACGAGCCGGTGTCCGCCTTCGTACCTGAGCGCGCCCTCGAGACCCGGATCGTATTCGAAGATCCCCGTTGCGCTCCCAAGCGGTTCTATCTCGCTCGGGTACGACTGGTTCATCGCGGAGTCGTCGCCGTTCAGGGTGAACGACATCCCGTCACCGATCGGGTCGCCCGCCAGCCCATCGAGGCTCCTGTAGCCCGAGTCGTCCTCGATGTACTCGGCGTGCAGGTAGTCCTCGTAGAAGTTGATGAGCTCGTTGTCGCCGTCGTGATTGAGCGACCAGCCGATGTCCTCGCCCGAGATGAGCAGCCGGCCACCCCCGTCGAGGAACGACTCGAGCGCGCCGCGGTTCGAGCTCCCGAGGGAGCCGCCCCACCCATTGTCCCACACCACGACGGCGTAGCGCTCTAGCTCCGCCAGCGGAACGGCGCCGTGGAACTCCTCCGTCCACTTCTCGAACAGGTAGTCGTCGCTCTCGAGTGATGCCTCGAAGTAGGCCTGGGTCCCCTCGCCCCCGTCGTCGTCGATGAGGAGGATCGGAACGGGGCCGAGGACGATCTCGAACGTGTCGTCGCCGGCCAGCGCGAACTCGTCGATCGCGATCTCGAAGGGCGGCGACCCGAACGACGAACCGCCGCTGCCGATCGAGCCGTAGTTGCTCGTTCCCGAGATCACGGTGACGTGGCCCCTCGCGCTCGCGAGCGTCGCCTGGACGCCGGTCCTGTCCGGCGCGACGATGTCGTTCCTGAGCGCGACCGAGAGAGAGATCGTCTCCCCGGGATCGAGCCTCCCGTCGCCGT
>JALGVU010000364.1 GCA_025774545.1 bacterium
CGACGCCAGACTCCAGTCGGACGATGGCCGCCTCCTTGCTCATGTCTTCACGGTCACTCCGGACGGGTTCGTCGTCGTTCCCGCGCTCCGTGAGCTCCCGCCGGTCAAGCTCTACGCTGAGACCGGATCCTTCGACGCCGACGCCGTCCACGGTCTCGTGCAGCTCGTGCGCGAACGACTCGATGAACAGGTTGCCGTCTTCGTCGACAGGTACGGGAGCGTCAACGCCTCGCCGACGCGCGACGATATCTTCCCGACGCACCATCGCTCCGCGTGGGAGCGGCTCAGCGTTGCGCCAGCCGTCTTCAACGAGCTGCTGCGCCGCGGCGACGCACCGGCGCTCCGCGGTTCCGGCCCCCTACTCACGACAAGCTGGCACCAGCACTGGCCCTACAACGCGGACTGCCCGATGGGCGACGGCGGCCAGTGCGTGGCCGGGTGCGTCGCCATCGGAACCGCGCAGGTCATGAACTACCACGCGTGGCCCGAGAACGGGTTCGGGCAGCACACCTACTGGTGGAGCGGCGACGGACCGGTCCCCGGCCGCAACCTCTCAGCCGTCTTCTCGGATGACTACGACTGGAGCGGTTCGAACGACGGGCTCGCAGAGATCTGCTACGAGGTCGGCGTCGCCTACGAGATGCAGTACGGACACGGCGGCTCGTCCTCGGGCCTCGCCAGCGGTCCGCACGTCCTGACGTCCTACTTCCGCTACGACGACTCCATCAGCTACGAGGACGGCTCTGACTACTCGTCGACGCAGTGGTTCCAACTCATTCAGAGCGAGATCAACAGCGGGCGGCCGATGCCGTACTCCTTTCCGAGCCACGCACTCGCGTGCGACGGGTGGCGAGTGTCGAGCTCCCAAGACCAGATTCACCTGAATTACGGCTGGGGCGGCTCGATGAACGGCTGGTACGCCGTCGATGACATCTACGGTCACGCCGGCAACCACACCAGCGAGCACCTCATCAAGAACATGATCCCCGACCCGGCCATCATCCTGAACGCGGCGGGCACGGGTGACTACCCGAGCATCCAGGCGGCCATCGATGCTGCGGGTGAGGGCCAGACGATCAAGCTGCAGGACGGGATCTACACGGGAAGCGGCAACTGTGACGTGTCGTTCCGTGGAAAGGCGCTGACCGTGCGGTCCCAGAGCAGGGACCCCGACGTCTGCATTGTGCACGCGCAGGGCTCGGTGTTCAACGAGCACCGCGGTTTCCTGTTCCTCTCGGGCGAAGGACCAGCGTCCCGTCTCGAGGACGTCACCGTGCGCGGCGGGTGGAGCCCCGACGGAGGCGCCGGGATCGCCTGCCATACCTCGGGCCCGACCATCGAGGGCTGCCTCATCCTGGACAACACCGCCCCGTACGCGGCCGGCGTCGGGTGCTACGAGGCGGACCCGACGATCACGAACTGCACGATCTACGGCAACCACGGCGGCGGGATCGGCGTCATCGCCGCGTTCCCCCAGGTCACGAACACGATCATCACGGCCAACACCGATACGTTCGCCGTCGTCTGCCTCGAGGGCGGCGTGCCGCAGCTCGCCTGCACGGACGTCTGGGGGAACCCCGAGGGCGACTGGACGGAATGCATCGAAGACCAGCTCGAGCTGAACGGCAACGTTTCTGCTGACCCAATCTTCTGTGCACCATGGGACACGGTGCTGACGCTCTCAACGCCGTCCGAGTGCCTCCCGGCGAACAACTCGTGCGGCGTCCTCATGGGCGCGTTTGGTGAGGGCTGCAGCGACTACATCGTCTACGCCGACGGATCGGGCTACTTCTCCACGATCCAGTCGGCCGTCGATGCGGCGGTCGACGGCGCGCACATCCTGCTCTCCGACGGGGTCTTCTCAGGGGTGGGGAACTGCGACGTCGACGTCATCGGGAAGCGGGTGAACATCCGGTCCGTCTCGGAGGACCCGACTCTCTGCATCATCGACTGCTCCGACGCAGGCCGCGCACCGCACCGTGCGCTCGCGTACCGTTCGAGCGGGTGGCCCGCCTCCCAGCTCGTCGGCATCACGATCACGGGGGGCCACGTGCCGGACGGCAATGGCGGCGCCGTGCTCGTCGGGAACTCAGGCTCCGTCTACATTAACGACTGTATTCTCCGGGGGAACGAGGCGGCGCGGGGCGGCGCTGCAGCCGCCGACTCGTCAGCGCAGCTCCAGCTCCACGAGTGCGAGTTCTCGCGGAACGCGGCCGACGAGGGCGGGGCAATCTGGTCGAGCGACTCCAACCTGGGGCTCACCAGCTGCACGGTCGCTGAGAACACGGCGGAACTGGGAAGCGGCCTTTCACTGGCCGGCGGCTCATTCAGCGCGATTCAGAGCATCATCGCGTTCGGCGCCCCCGGTGAGGCAGTGGCAGGCGTCGCCGTCTCCCCGAACTTCGACTGCTCCGACGTCTACGGAAACCAGGGCGGTGACTGGGTAGGCTGCATCGCCGGACAGGACGGCGTCGACGGGAACCGAAGCAACGACCCGCGTTTCTGCAACCCGGCCGGCTGCGACTACACGATTGCCGAGGATTCGCCGTGTCTCGATCTAACGGAGTGCCTCTTCACCGTCGGTCCGCAGATCGGCTGCTACGGAATCGGGTGCACGCAGTCAGGTGCGCCTTCGGACGCACCGGCCGAGCGGCCTGACCTCGTTCTTCTTCAGAACACACCGAACCCCTTCAACCCGTCGACGGCGATTGGGTACCTCCTGCCATCGAAGGGACACGCGACGCTCGCCGTCTACGACATCGCCGGTCGGCGCGTCGC
>JALGVU010000013.1 GCA_025774545.1 bacterium
CCGAGAGGCTTCGCGGCGGGGCCGCGTGGAGCCAAGACGATCGGCCCGAGCGAGGCCGCCCCGACGGCGCGCCCGGAGGATCAGTCTCCGACGCGATCGATGCACAGGACGGAAGCAATGAGCGGACGCGAGGATCTCAAGTCGATTCCCTCTGTCGACGAGGCGCTCCGGCACCTCGAATCGGCGGGCGCCCTGGACGGCCGTCCACGTCCGATCGTCGCGCGGGCCGTCCGCGCCGCGCTCGACCGCGAGCGCCGGACCCTCCTCGCTCACGACCCGGTCGCCGAGACCTCGCCCGGCGAGGCGAAACGCGCCATCCTCTCACGCGTCGAGGCCGCGGTTGAGCGGACGATCAGGCTCGAGCTCGGTCCGGTGATCAACGCCACCGGGATCGTCGTGCACACCAATCTCGGGCGGGCGCCGCTGTCGTCCGGCGCGCTCGACCGCATGCGCGACGTCGCGGAAGGCTACTCGAACGTGGAGTACGATCTCAACGAGGGCAGGCGTGGCAAGCGTGATCTCGCCGTCCGGGACGCGCTGTGCGAGCTGTGCGGGGTCGAGGACGCGCTCGTTGTCAACAACAACGCCGCGGCGGTCCTGCTCGCGCTCAACACGCTCGCGGCCGGCCGCGAGGTCCTGGTCTCCCGCAGTGAGCTCATCGAGATCGGGGGCTCGTTCAGGCTGCCGGACGTCTTCGAGAAGAGCGGATCGCGCATGGTCGAGGTCGGCACGACGAACCGAACACGGATCGTCGATTTCGAGGGCGCGATGCGTGGCTCGACGGCCGCCATCCTGTCGGCCCACTGGAGCAACTACGAGATCGTCGGATTCGTCGAACGTGTCGCGCTCCACGATCTGGCGGCGCTGGCCGAGCGCTACGGGATTCCACTGATCCACGACCTGGGAAGCGGAGTCCTCGTCGATCCGGAACGCGTCGGGCTTCGCGGGGAGATGACGGTGACGGAGAGCGTTCGCGCGGGCGCGACCGTGGCGACCTTCAGCGGAGACAAACTCCTGGGCGGTCCGCAAGCAGGCGTGGCCGTCGGGAGTGCGGACGTGATCGCGCGGATGCGGGCGAACCCGCTCACGCGCGCACTTCGCCCGGGGAAGCTGACGCTCGCGGCGCTTCAGGCGACGCTCCGTCACTACATGATGGACACTGAGCTCGAGGACGTGCCGGTCCTCCGGATGCTCGCGGCGACGAGCGACGAGCTCGGCGCGCGGGCGGAGCGGCTCGCCCGGGTCCTCGCGGGTTCGCTCGCGGGACGCGCCGAGGTGAGGCCGGTCGAACTCAAGGGACGCGTCGGGGGAGGCGCGGCCCCCGAACGGGAACTCGAGAGCAGAGGCATCGAGGTCGAGCCGGCGAACTGCTCAGCCGGAACGCTCGCCTCGCGTCTGATCGCAAGCTCCCCACCGGTGATCGCGCGCACACGCGAGAACAGACTCGTTCTGGACCTCCGGACCGTTCCGCCGGATGACGACGCGCTGCTCGAGTCCGCTCTCGACCGCGCGTTGGGTGCGAAGCCATGAACAACGAAGAGAAAACGGGCGCCCAGGAGGCGCTCAAGAGCCTCGATGACCTCCGGCGCGCGGGTCTCTACGCGACCGCCCTGACCGTCGCGATCCCGGACGGAAGCGACGGGCCGGTCATCGTGCGGCCCGTGGACTCTGCGATCGACGTCGACTGGCTGTCCACCTTCGAGATGGCCGTCCGCCCCGTGGTGGGGGCTCGGATCGCCCTGACCGCGATGGACGCCGCGCGCGCCGCGAGGCTCGCCTGCGAGGTCGCCTCCTGGCTCGGCGACAGGGGGCGCTCCGTGATCGTGGTCGACGCGAGCGTCGACGACCCCACGATCGAGAAGGCCCTCGCTGGACACGGCGATGAGGGACTGGTCGACGCGGTGCTCTTCGGGGTGTCGCCCTCAGCGGTCGCCAGACAGACGCCGGCGTCGGGCGTCCGGCTCGTGACGTCAGGCTCCTGCCCGCTCTCGGCCGGCGACATCTTCGAGTCGGAGGAGTTCGGGCGGACGGTGGAGTCGCTCGCCGCGGATGCGGCCGTGCTGGTCATCGTTCCCGAGCGGTTCCTCGAGACCGCGCTCCCGAGCTTCGAGACCGTCGTCGCCGTCGGCCGGACCGTCGACGATCTGGCCACGATCGGTCGCCGCGTCGCCGGGCTCCGACCGGGCGCGCGGCCCCACCCAGTCGCGCTCGTTACGGGGGCCGCGGACGAGAGTGTCGCTCTCCTACCTGTCGACGCCGGCGGGTCCGAGGAGGTCGCTCTCCCGCCCGCCGACGCCGGCGAGTCCGAGGAGGTCGCTCTCCCGCCCGCCGACGCCGACGAGTCCGAGGAGGTCGCTCTCCCGCCCGCCGACGCCGGCGAGTCTGAGGAGGTGCCTGCGGCCGCGCCGATCGCGGACGAGGGGGACGAGGTTCCCGTCGCGGCCGGAACCGGCGACGAGCTCGACATGGACGATCGCGAGCCGGATGAGGAGGAGGCCGCCGCCACCCCTGAGCCTGCGCGGCCGGCCGCGTGGTCGGCCCTCGACGAGGTCCCCGCGCGGCACCGACGGACCGCCCCGCCTAGGTTCGATGCGAGCGAAGGCGGGGTTCCACCCGAGCGGGCGGAGGACGCCGAGCCGGAGGGACCCAGCATGACGGCACGCGGGCGGCAGGCGCCCCACGGCGCAGGCGGTCCCCGACGAGACGAGGGGGTCGGGCCGGGCACGATGCGGCCCGCGGTCGTCGGAGCGTCCTCGGAGAAGAGGGTCTCGCACAAGCGCGCCAGGACGGTCGCGACGGTCGTCGTGCTTCTCGCGCTCGTTCCCGTCGTGGCTCTCATCGTCTGGCGGATGCGGATGTCGGAGGGAGAGAGCTGGCGTTTCTGGGTGGCCGATGGGGGAGCCGGCGACAGAGCCACCGAGGTCGCCGAGGAGCGACCCGGGGGGCCCACGGACGGCGCGTCCGCCGTCCAGGGAGCCGGCGGGGAGACCGAGACGGTCGCCGACGCCGGCGACGACGCCGACCAGGGCTCGATCACCTCGACCGGAGGCGAGGAGGAACCGGTGGAACCTCTCCCCGCCGATGACGAGCGGGTGACCGCCGCGGGTGCGGACACGGAGCGGGGGACGCTTCCCACCGCGCCGACCCGGGGGCCGGGCGGGCCCCACTTCGTGCTCGTGAGTTCGCACAAGTCGGAGAGCGACGCCGCGGCCGAGAGCGCGAGGCTCGCAGCGAGGGGATACGAGACGACGGTCGTGCCTGCGCAGATCCCGGACCGCGGCCTGTGGCATCGCGTCGGCGTCGCGGGCGGTTTCCCGTCTGCAGCGGCCGCGGGGCCGACGCTCGCGCGCGTCAAGACGCTCGGCTACGATGGCGCCTGGATCCAGCGCATCTCGCAGTAACGGACGAACGGTTCGCAGCAACGACACGAAAGCAAGGAGGGCGGGTGCACCTCAAGAAGCTATCGATCTTCGGATTCAAGTCGTTCGCCCACAAGTTGTCGCTGGAGTTCGGACCCGGCATCACGTGCGTGGTCGGTCCGAACGGCTGCGGCAAGACGAACGTCGCCGACGCGATCCGCTGGGTGCTGGGGGAGCAGAGCCCCTCGGAGCTCCGCGGATCAAGCATGTCGGACGTCATCTTCAACGGGACGAAGAGGCGGCGCCGTCTAGGCATGGCCGAGGTCACGCTCTCGATCGATAACTCCGAGGGCTACCTGCCGACCGACTACAGCGAGGTGCTGATCGGTCGCCGCGTCTTTCGTTCCGGGGAGAGCGAGTACCTCATCAACAAGAACACGGTCCGGCTTCGGGACATCCGCGACCTCTTTCTCGATACGGGCATCGGCACGCGCACCTACTCGCTCATCGAGCGGAAGATGGTCGACTCCGTCCTGTCCGACTCGACAGGGCACCGGCGCTTCATGTTCGAGGAGGCCGCCGGGATCATGAAGTACAAGATCCGGAAGCGGTCCGCGCTCAACAAGCTCGAGGCGACCGAGACCGACATGCAGCGCGTCGCGGACATCATCTCGGAGGTGGAGAAACAGGTTCGTTCCCTCAAGCGCCAGCTCGCTCAGGCGAGGAGACACCGTCGCTACACCGACGAGCTTCGAGAACTCGAGGTCGCTCTTGGGCGACGCGAGTACGCCACGTGGCGCTCCCAGCGCGACGAGTCGGCCGCGCGCGTCGCCGCGCTCCGCTCGAGGCTCGAGGAGCGCGAGGACGTCCTGCAGAGGGCGGAGCTCTCCGGCGTCGGGATCCGGACCGAGCTTCGGGACAAGGATGGGGCGCTCGCCAGTCTCGAGCTCGAGGTGAGCGAGATCGAGGCGCGCGCCCGCCACCTCGCAGACGGCCTCCTGGTCGCGCGCGAGCGACGCAGCGCCTCGGAGCGGCGCGCGAACGAGATCGACACGGAGCTCACCAACATCAGGGCCGATCTGTCGCTGGCCCTGAAGCGTGCCGCCGAGCTGGAGGAGACGATCGTGTCGGCCACCACGTTGGTCGACGATCGGGATCAGGATCTCGCCACCAAGTCCGACGAGGTCGCCGACGTCGAGAGGGAGTACCGCCGCCTGAACGACGTGCTCGCGGGACAGAAGCAGACGAGGCTCGAGGGGCTCGAGAGCTCCGCCGGAACCAAGGGCGAGCTGGAGGGCTACCGCGCCCGCCTCGACGATCTCGCCAAGGAGCACGTGGAGATCGAGAACGGTCTCGTGGAGACGCGCGCTGCCCTCGCGACGAAGGAGAGAGAGATCCTCGATGTGCTGGAGAACGAACGGCTCCTCATGGAGGGAGTGCACGAGGCGAGATCTGCGGAGGTCGACCAGACGCGCCGTCTGAACGAGGCGAGGGAGACGCTCCACCGCGCGAGGGAGGCGCGAAGCCGGCTCGAGGGCGATCTCGAGGCGGCGCGCCACAGAGCGGATCTTCTGACCGAGATCAGGGACGGCTACGGGGGGTTCCAGAACGGGGTCAGGGCTCTCCTCACCGACCGATCGCACGGGATCGATGGTCTCGTCGGAACGGTCGCGGACGTTGCCCAGGTCGATCCCGCGATGGCCGCCGCGGTCGAGACCGCGCTGGGCCTGTCGGCGCAGTACATCGTCGTCAGGGACGTCGCCGCCGCCCGCACGGCCATGCAGCATCTATCGTCGGGCTCGCTCGGGCGGGCCACGTTCCTGCCCGTGTCCGAGTTCCGGCGCGTACCCGTCAGAGCCGTGGGCGAGGCCGTCCGCGGGAGCGAAGGCGTGATCGGCCCCGCCTCCGACTTCGTCAGCTGCGACGCCGACTACGCGCCACTGGTGGGGTTCCTCCTCGAGGGCGTGGTGATCGTGCGCGACCTCGGCGTCGCGCTCGAACTCTCCACGCGCGCGGACGCGGGCGAGCTCTCCTTCGTCACTCCCCAAGGAGAGATGGCGACCGCCGCCGGGCTCCTGTCGGGGGGACGGCGCGGGCACGAGGAGGTCGGGCTCCTGAGGCGGGCGGAGCGTCTCGAGGCCGCTAGGCGTGAGATCGAGGAGCTCGGGCGGAAGCTCGGCGAGGCCAAGGCGGAGGAGGCTCGCACCGGCGGGGCGCTCGACGAAACGTCGGGGGCGGTACAGTCCGCCGAACGGCGCTCCGAGACGGCCGACGAGGAGCTGTGGGAGATCAAGCGCCGCCTGACGGAGCTCGAGATCGAGAAGACGAACCTGGCCGAGAACATGAGCCAGCTCGGGGCGAAGCGCGACGTCCTCGGGGCGAGGATGGCCGCCACCAGACGCGACGTCGAATCGCTCGGCGAGCGGCTGTCGCGGCTCTCCAAGGGGGAGGACGAGCTTGGGGAGCACCTCGACGAGCTCGAGCGAGAGTTTCACAGGGTGGAGCAGGCCCGCGGGAAGGCGACGGAGGAGGAGAAGCAGCTCGAGATCGACGCAGCGTCCGCGCGCTCGGCCCTGACCCAGCTCAAGAGCGAGCACGCGAGTCTCTCCGAAGGCTCGAGAACGGCGAAGAGCGCCATCGAGCGGAAGTCGCTCGAGCGCGCTGAGCACGCGCGAACGATCACCGAACTCGACGAACGCATCGGGGACGACGCCCGCGCGCTCGATGAGCTGAACGAGCAGAAGGGGACGCTCGAGACCGACCGCGACGCCATGCGCTCCGCGACGAAGGTGCTGAGGAATGAGATCGAGAAGCTCGACAGCGAGACGAAATCGTCGCGCGACACCAAGGACGAGCTGCAGAGCGAGCTGCACGAGCTCGAGATCAGGGACACGGAGCGCCGCGGCCGCGCGGAGGCACTGAGGGAGCGGCTCACGGAGGAGTATTCGATCGACGTGGAGCAGATGGGGGACCTCGTCGAGGAGGAGGACGCCCCGCCGTTCGACGTTCCGAGGGCGAGGGAGGAGGTCGAACGCCTGCGCGCGAGGCTGCGCGCGATGGGGCCGGTCAACCTGTTGGCGCTCGACGAGTACGACGAGGAGAGCAAGCGTCTCGAGTTCCTGCGTGGGCAGTTCGAGGATCTCGAGAAGTCGAAGGCGTCCCTCAGGGAGGCGATCGAGAAGATCAACTCGACGGCGACCGCGATGTTCATCGAGACCTTCGGGAAGATTCGGGAGAACTTCATCACCACGTTCCGGCGCCTCTTCGAGGGCGGCGAGGCCGACCTCCGATTCCTGGAACCGTCCGATCCGCTGGAGTCCGCCATCGAGATCGCCGCGTCGCCCGGCGGCAAGCGCCTCGGACGCCTGAGCCTTCTCTCTGGCGGCGAGCGAGCCCTGACGGCGATCGCGCTCCTGTTCGCGATCTACCTCGTGAAGCCCTCGCCCTTCTGCATCCTCGACGAGGTCGACGCTCCGCTCGACGACGCGAACGTCGAACGTTTCGTGCGCATGCTGAGGGAGTTCTCCGCGAGGACGCAGTTCGTGATCATCACGCACAACAAGGCGACCATGCGGGCCGCCGACCGCCTCTACGGTATCACGATGGAGGAGTCCGGGGTTTCGAAGGTGGTCTCCGTGAGGCTCGACACCATGAAGGACGGAGCGGCGAGTGAGGAGACGGTTCTCGAGGCTGTTTGATGGGCTGGCGAAGACCAGAAACGCCATCATTCAGGGGATCCGATCGGCCGTCGGCGCCGGCGCTGGCCTCGACCGCGACGCGCTCGACGGAATAGAGGAGACCTTGATCGCCGCGGACGTCGGCGTCGAGACCTCGATGCATCTCGTCGAGATCCTGGGAGAGGGCGCGAGTCGCGATCGGGACGAGGACCGCGCGTCGGTCGTACAGCGCGTTCTCTCCGATGAGATCGCGCAGATTCTCTCGGCCGCCGAGACGAAGCGCACCACGGACGCGGCGGGGCCACCGCGCGTGATCATGGTCGTGGGCGTGAACGGCGTCGGCAAGACCACGACGATCGGCAAGCTCGCTCATCGCCTCGCGGCGGACGGGCAGAAGGTCGTGCTCGCGGCTGCCGACACCTTTCGGGCCGCGGCGGCAGAGCAGCTCTCGATCTGGGCGGACAGGAGCGGCGCCGCCATCGTCGGGGGGCAGCACGGGGGAGACCCGGCGGCCGTCGCGTTCGACGCCCTCGATGCCGCGCGCGCGCGCGGCGCCGACGTTCTCATCGTCGACACCGCGGGCCGCCTCCACACGCAGCGGAACCTCGTGGAGGAGCTTCGCAAGGTGAAGCGCGTGCTGGGGAAGAGGATGGAGGGCGCTCCCCACGAGACCCTGTTGGTCGTCGACGCGAACACGGGACAGAACGCGCTCACGCAGGCGAAGCTGTTCGACGAGGCGCTCTCCCTCACCGGCGTCGTGCTCGCGAAGCTCGACGGCACGGCTCGCGGCGGGATCGTGATAGCGATCGCGCGGGAGCTGTCGCTCCCGGTCCGGTACGTGGGGACCGGCGAGTCGATCGAGGACCTCGAAGCGTTCGATCCCGGGAGCTTCGCGCGCGGGCTCCTCGGCGTCGACGTGCCGGACGAGTCCCGTCCGTCGGAGGCGGGGGGCGGGCCGCGCGGATGAGGCGAGGGACCCCTCGGGTCGAGGGGATCGTCGGAAGCGAAGTGGGCGGCCGGGCCTCCGGGGACCCCGTGACGGGAGGAGGCGAGGGCAGCCCCGCGGCGCTTGACAGGGCCTGCGCGCGGTGGTAGATTGGACGTACAGAGCAATACGCGTTCCTTCGGGGCGGGGTGGAAATCCCCACCGGCGGTGAGAGCCCGCGAGCGGACCCACGTCCGCAGAGCCTGTGGAATCCAGGCGCCGACAGTGAGAGTCTGGATGGTAGAAGGAGCCATCGGCGCGGGCCAGTACGCTCGACGTCGTGACGCCCCCCGGAGAGATCCGGGGTTCTTTGTTGTCGCGCGGGAGCGAATCGTCAGGTAGGAGCGAGCAGGTGGCTGCGATCGAAGTCGACGCCGTCTTCATGGAACAGGCGCTCGAGCTTGCGGCCCGAGGAAGGGGCTTCACGAGCCCCAACCCGGTCGTCGGGGCCGTCGTCGTCAAGGACGGGGCCGTGGTCGGCGCCGGCTACCACGAGCGATTCGGCGCGTCGCACGCCGAGCCGAACGCGCTCCGTGAGGCAGGTCCGCTCGCCCGCGGGGCCACGATCTACGTGACGCTCGAGCCGTGCTGCGTGTGGGGGAACACCCCGCCCTGCACCGAGGCCATCATCGCTGCCGGCGTCGCTCGAGTGGTCGCCGCGACGCGCGATCCGAACCCCGCGGTCGATGGGAAGGGACTCGGGATCCTCCGAGAGGCCGGCGTCGACGTCGACGAGGGGCTCTTCAAGGACCGGGCCGACGACCTGATCGCCCCGTACCGCAAGTTCCGGCGAGAGGGGCTCCCGCGCGTCGTGCTGAAGCTCGCGATGTCGCTCGACGGGCGGATCGCGAGGCCGCCCGGTGAGTCGCGCTGGGTCTCGTCCGAGGCATCGCGCGAGCTCGTTCACTCCATGCGGAGCGAGGCCGACTGCGTCATGGTCGGGATCGGAACGGTCCTCGCCGACGATCCGCTCCTCACGGATCGACGTCCCGACGGCGGCGCGCGCCAGCCGTCGCGGCTCGTCCTCGACGGGGCGCTCAGGACCCCGGTCGATTCGGCACTGGTGGCCGGCGCGACCGAGGTCCCGACCGTCGTCGCCTGTGGGGGAAGCGCGCCACGCTCGAAAGAGGACGCCCTGGCGGCGCGTGGCGTCGAGGTGTGGCGGGTGGCCGAGGGCGACGGCGGACTCGATCTCACGGAGGTGCTCGCCAGGACGGCGGCGGCAGGCTCGATCGACGTGCTCTCGGAGGGCGGCGCCCGGGTCGCGCGGTCGCTCCTCGAGGCCGATCTCGTCGACCGGGTCGCCTTCTTCTTTGCGCCTGAGCGGTTCGGCCCTCAGGGAGTCCCGGCCTTCGCCGATCTTCCCGACGCCTGGTGGGAGCGCGGACGCCGCCTCGAGGGGATCCGCTTCCGCGACGTCGGGGGAGACCGTCTCCTCATGGCGAACGTGGTGCGGCCCACGGGCGCGGCGGCTGGGCACGCCGCCCGAGGTCACGCCGCCGACGGGTCCGCTCCCGCGCGGTGATCGCGCAGGGGCGGGGAAGACCGAGCAGGCACGACGGGAGGAGTCACGTGTTCACCGGACTCGTCGAGCGAAAGGGCAGAATCGAGTCGCTCCGCAGGAGAAGCGGGGGCGCCACGATCGTGCTCTCGGCCCCCTTCGCGCACGAGCTCGAGCTCGGCGAGAGCGTCGCCGTGAACGGCGTCTGTCTCACGGTCGTCAGGAAGGAACGTCGGCGCTTCGAGGTCGAGGCGATCGCGCGGACACTCTCACGGAGCACGCTCGGCCGGATGACGGCGGGCGCAGACGTGAACCTCGAGCGCTCGCTCGAGGTCGGCGACCGGCTGGGCGGGCACGTGGTCACGGGACACGTCGACGGCGTCGGAGTCGTCAGGACGGTCGAGCGCGCGTCGACCGGCAAGGAGATCTCGATCGAGCTCCCCGGGGAGCTCACGAGGCACGTGGTTCCGCGCGGATCGATCGCGATCGACGGCGTGAGCCTCACGGTCGCCGACGTGACGGGCTCGACGGTGGTCGTCGCGCTCACTCCGGCGACGCTCGACGTGACGATCGCGGCGTCGTACCGGCCGGGGACCCGCGTGAACGTGGAGACCGACGTGATGGCCAAACAGCAGGAACGACTGGCCGCCCAGCGCGACGAGGCGTCCTCGGAACGATCCGGCGAGGCGGCCGGACTCACCATGGAACGACTGAGGGAACTGGGATTCGTGGAGTGAAGATCATGACGGATGACACGAGACGGGTCGAGACGGCGATCGACGACGTTCGCCGGGGGAAGATGGTGATCGTCGTCGACGATGAGACGCGGGAGAACGAGGGCGATCTCATCATGGCAGCGGAGAAGGTGGGGCCTTCGGACATCAACTTCATTTCCCGGGAGGGACGCGGCCTGATCTGCGTTCCCATGACCGGGGAGCGGCTCGACGAGCTCGACCTCCATCCGATGGTCGGGAAGAACACGTCGATCATGGGTACCGCGTTCGCCGTCTCGGTCGATGCGATCGAGGGAACGACGACCGGCATCTCGGCGCACGATCGCGCGGCGACTATCCGGGCGTTGGTCGATCCCGCGACTGAGCCCGCCGACCTCGCGAGGCCCGGGCACATCTTCCCACTCCGCGCCCAGGACGGCGGCGTGCTCCGGAGGGCGGGCCACACCGAAGCGGCCGTCGACCTGGCGAGGCTCGCGGGCCTCGCTCCAGCGGGGGTTCTCTGCGAGATCATGGGCGAGGACGGCACGATGGCCCGGCTGCCGGAGCTGACGCGCATGGCCGAACGATTCGGTCTCCGGATCGTGAGCGTGCGTGCGCTCATCGATCACCGCCAGCGGACCGAGCGGCTCGTCCACAGAGTGGCGAGGACGCGCCTCCCGACCAAGTACGGGGAGTTCGACCTTCACCTCTACGAGAGCGACATCGACGACCTCCAGCACATCGCCCTCGTGAGGGGAAGCCCCGCGCCCGACCACGACGTCCTCGTGAGGGTCCACTCGGAGTGTCTCACGGGAGACATCTTCGGTTCGCTCCGATGCGACTGCGGAGGTCAGCTCGCCGCCGCAATGCGGATGGTCAACGAGGAGGGGGAGGGAGTCGTCCTCTACATGCGTCAGGAGGGCCGAGGCATCGGCCTTCGGAACAAGCTCAAGGCGTACGAGCTGCAGGACCTCGGCCGCGACACCGTCGAGGCGAACGAGGAGCTCGGGTTCCCCGCGGATCTGCGGGACTACGGCATCGGCGCGCAGATCCTCGCGGATCTGGGCGTCCGGAGGATCCGGCTCCTGACGAACAACCCGCGGAAGATCGTGGGTCTCGCGGGGTACGGCCTCACGATCGTCGAGCGGGTCCACATCGAGATGGAGCCGACAGACAGGAACATGAAGTACCTGGAGACGAAGAGGAACAAGCTCGGACACCTGCTCGAGCTCGAGGCATGTGGCGTCGGCGCGTCCGACACGGGGTGCGGTACGCCGTCGACCGAGCGGAAGGAGGGAGAGACGCGTGAGTAAGGTCTACGAGGGGCGAATCACCGGCGAGGGGCGCAAGTTCGGCATCGTCGTGTCGCGATTCAATGAGTTCATTTCCCTGCGCCTTCTCGAAGGAGCGATGGACTGCCTGAGGCGCCACGGGACCAACGACGACGACATCACGGTCGTGTGGGTGCCCGGCGCCTTCGACATCCCGGCCGTCGCCAAAAGAATGGGTGACGCCGGAAGCGTCGATGCGGTACTATGCTTGGGCGCCGTGATCCGCGGGGCGACACCGCATTTCGACTACGTCGCCTCCGAGGTTGCGAAGGGTGTCGCGCACGCGGCGGTTCACACGGGCGTCCCCGCCGTCTTCGGCGTCGTCACGGCCGACAGCCTGGAACAGGCGATCGAGCGCGCGGGAGCCAAGGCGGGGAACCGGGGTTGGGACGCCGCGCAGGCGGCGATGGAGCTGGCGGACCTCTACGCCAAGATGGGGTGAGGGTCCAGAGGGGGGAGGCGCCGGCGATGGGCGTACGGAGGGAGGGCCGGGAGCTCGCCCTCAAGCTGCTCTACCGCGAGGAGGTGACGGGGCTCACCGATCACGAGATCCCGGGGCTCTCCGAGGCGCGGCCCGAGGCGCTCGGTTTCGCCCGGGAGCTCGTCGAGGGGGTCCGAGAGCACCGCGACGCCATCGACGACGCCATCACGGGCGCGAGCGAGCACTGGGACATCACCCGGATGGGCGCCGTCGATCGCACGGTGCTCCGCATAGGGGTCTACGAGCTGATTCGCGCGCCGGAGACGCCCGTCGGCGTCGTCATCAACGAGGCGATCGAGAGCGCTCGCAAGTACAGCTCTGAGGAGTGCGGCCGCTTCGTCAACGGTGTCCTCGACAGGATCGCGAGGGACGAGCGTCCCGACGAGATCCGGCAGATCCCGGAGAAGGGCGCGGTCGAGCCGGCGGAAGAGGGAACGGGCGAGGCGTGAGCTGCAAGCGATACGTGGTCCTGAGCGACATCCACTCCAATCTCGAAGCGCTCCGAGCGGTCTTCGCGGCGGTCGACGGCCTCGACGTCGACGGCTTCCTCTGCCTCGGTGACGTCGTCGGATACGGACCCGATCCCGGAGCCGTGATCGAGCTCGTGCGGCAGCACGAGATGGTCGTCGTCCGGGGAAACCACGACAACGCCGCCGTCGATCCCGGCGAGGAGGTCTACTTCAACGAGTGGGCCGTCGCCGCCATACGATGGACGCGCGACCACCTGATAGAGGACGACCGTCGCTACCTCTCCGATCTGCCGCTCGAGGGCTCACTGAACGACGCCCTGTCCGTCCGCATGGTGCACGCGTCCCCGAGCGCACCTGCAGCGTGGCGCTACGTGCTCAGCCTCGGGGCGGCGGCAATGGAGTTCGCGACCTTCTCCGAGCAGATCTGCTTCATCGGCCATTCGCACGTGCCGATGGTCGCGGCCGAGGTGAACGGCAGCGTCAAGGGCATCAAGGCCGGCGAGATCCCGTTGCTCCCGGACGTTCGACTCATCGTGAACGTCGGCAGCGTCGGGCAGCCGCGCGACGGGGACCCCCGGGCCTGCTTCGTGCTCCTCGATCTCGAGGAGGGGAAGATCCGCTTCGAGCGCGCCGAGTACGACGTCGAGAGGACCGCGAGGAAGATCGCGGCCTCGGAGCTTCCGGCATTCCTCGGCGAACGGCTGCACTACGGGCAGTGACGGGAGAACGGCCGGGGCGCGCAGCGACGGGCGAACGCCTGCACCACGGGCAGTGACGACGGGTCGGTCTGCCAGCAACGAGCGTCGGCGACTCAGGACGGCAGCCCGGACTCGGGAGCGAGCGGCTGTCGTTTTCCCGAACTGAGAGGCCAGGAGTCACAGATGACGACCGTGAGCGTCGGGGTCATGGCATACAACGAGGAGCGCAATATCGGGAAGCTCCTCGATGCGCTCACGACCCAGACCCTCACTGATGTTTCGATCGGCGAGATCTACGTCGTCTCGAGCGGCTCGACCGATCGGACAGACGCGATCGTCGAGGAGTGGGCCGACCGCGAGCCGCGAATCACGCTCGTCCGCCAGGCCGAGCGCGAGGGGAAGGCGTCGGCCATCAACCTCTTTCTCGAGAGGGCCGACGCGGAGATCTTCATCCTCGAGAGCGGCGACACGCTTCCGGCGCCCGAGTGCGTCGAGAACCTCGTGGCGCCGTTCGCCGATCCGAACGTGGGCATGACAGGCGCGAGGCCAACGCCCGTCGACGACCCGGAGCGCTTCATGGGGTTCGTGGTGCACATGCTGTGGCGCCTCCACCATCGCCTCGCCCTGCGCTCGCCCAAGCTCGGCGAGATGGTCGCCTTCCGATCGTTCGTCCGGGCCATCCCGAACGACACGGCCGTCGACGAGGCGAGCATCGAGGCGATGGTCGTGGACGCCGGGATGTCGCTTGCCTACGCCCCGGACGCGATCGTCTACAACAAGGGCGCCGGGGACGTCCGGGACTTCCTGAAACAACGCAGACGGATCTACGCCGGGCACATCTGGCTCGAGAAGGAGCAATCGTACGAGGTCTCGACGAAGAAGGTCGGCGGGATCTTCGCGGTCCTCCGCGAGGACCTTGAGTTCCGCCCCAGGTCCCTCCTCTGGACCGCGGGAGGGGTCTTCCTGGAGGCGCTCGGCCGCGCCCTCGGCGTGATCGACTACCACGTGCTCAAGAGGAACCCCTACACCTGGGAGGTGGCGGAATCGACCAAGAGCCTCGATGCGCCGCCGCGCGCCGAGGCAGACCGGGACCACCACCCGGGGGCTCGAGGCTCTCGATGATCGAGGTCCTTGCCAGGATACCGCTCTACCAGATCATGCGGTGGACGGGACGGCCGAGGCTCCTGCCGCTCAACCTGACCGTCAGCGTGACCTACCGCTGCAACTCCCGCTGCCGCACGTGCAACGTCTACGAAAAGAAGGCCGACGAATTCACGGTGGAGGAGTTCGACCGCACGTTCGCCTCGCTCGGTCGCGCGCCGTATTGGTACACGATGAGCGGAGGCGAACCGTTCCTCCGATCCGACCTGCCCGACATCTGTGAGAGCGCCTACCGCCACGGCAGCCCGGGCATCATCAACATCCCGACCAACGGGCTCCTGTCTTCGAGGATCCCGTCGATGGTCGAGGAGATCGCCGGGCGCTGCTCGGAGAGCCAGATCATCGTCAACCTCTCGATCGACGACATCGGCGAGCGCCACGACGACATCCGCGGGGTCAAGGGCAGTTTCGAGAAGGCGCTCGAGACCTATCGGGGCTTGAGAGGGATCGGCGCCTCGAACCTCACGGTCGGGGTGCACACCGTCGTCTCGGTCTACAACGTCGAGCGCATCCCCGCGATCTACCGGTACGTGATGAAGGAGCTTGCGCCGGACTCGTTCATCACGGAGATCGCCGAGGAACGCGTCGAGCTCGAGACGATCGGGGCGGCGATCACGCCGGACGCCGAGGCCTACGCCGGAGCGATCGACTTCCTGATCGCGAGGATCAAGGAGGGGAGCTTCTCCGGGATCTCGCGCGTCACGCAGTCGTTCCGCATTCGGTACTACGAGCTCGTGAAGCGCTACCTCGCGTCGAGGAGGCAGGTGATCCCCTGCTACGCCGGCATCGCCTCCGCGCAGATAGCGCCGGACGGCGACGTCTGGTTCTGTTGCGTGAAGGCGCTCCCGGTCGGCAACCTGCGCGAGGCCGACTACGACTTCGGTACCGTCTGGTTCGGCGCCGCCGCGGCCGCCGAGAGGAGGAGCGTCCGTCGCGGGCTCTGCTCCTGCCCGCTCGCGAACGCGAGCTACACGAACATGCTCATGCACGTTCCGACGGCCGCCGGGGTCGCGAGGGAGGTGGCGACGGGAGGGCGAGGGAAGTGACGGTCTATCTCGAACGTGTTCGACGATACGACGTGGATTCGATCGAGCGCTCGCTCGCTCGCGCCGTCGACGCGCTCGAGTTCGATCTGTCGAACAGGCGGACCGCGGTCGTGAAGCCGAACCTGGTGATCGCCGCGCGTCCGAAGACCGGCGTCGTGACGCACCCCGCCGTCGTCGAGGCGCTCGTCGCGCTGCTCCGCGCTCGCGGATGCAGGCGCGTCGCGATCGCCGACGGGCCCGGCGTCGGCCTCGACGTCGAGGAGGTCTTCAGAGTGAGCGGCTACGAAGCGCTCGCCGAGCGGCTCGGGGTCGAGCTCGTCAACTTCAACACCGCCGAGCGAAGGAAACGGGCCTGGAAGTACGGAGAGATCGGCGTGCCGGCCGTGCTCGAGGACGCGGACCTGTACGTCAACGTCCCCAAGCTCAAGACGCACGGCTACACGACCGTCACGCTCTCGATCAAGAACCACAAGGGCATGCTGTCGGAGGCCGACAAGAAGCGCGACCACCACCTGGGACTCCACGATCCCCTCGTGCAGCAGGCGAAGCTGAGACCTCCCGATCTCGTCGTGCTTGATGGGATCCTGGGTGTTGAGGGCGACGGTCCGCTGAACGGGCGGCCGAAACGGGCCGAGATCCTGGCGGCCGGGACGAACATGCTCGAGGTCGACGCCGTCGCGGCGAGGCTCATGGGATTCGACCCGCGCGCGATCGAGCACCTCGCGATCGCCGAGAGAGAAGGCCTGGGATCGATCGATCCCGGGATCGTGGGCGAGGCGCCACGGGCCCACTTCCTACCGGCGAACGAGGAGTATGGCCGCGTGATGAACATCTACTCCTGGCGCGACTGCACGGCGTGCTCCATGTGCATCGATTCGTTCAGCGCCGGCGCGAAGCTCGCGATCCGCGAGCCCAAGTACTGGCTCACGCTCGTCCCGAAACTCGTCTATTGGGGGTTCTTCGGGAAGCTCCACATCGTCCAGGGACGGGCAGCGAAACTCCCCACGAAGGACGGGCGCGTGATCTGTCTCGGGAAGTGCACGCGGGACCTCGCGGAGGAGCACGGACTCATCCACCTGCCAGGCTGCCCGCCCTCGGCGACCGACGTCGCCGAGACGCTGAGGAAGGAGCTCTAGCGCATGCCGGCGGTCGATCGGGACACGGGACTCGGAACCACGTACGAGCGGATCGCGGTGGCGCGGCTCCTCGACCGGCTCGCGGCCCGGTACAGGCTCGACCGCGTGCTCGAGGGCCCGACCGACGGGATCACCGGCATCCGAGGCCTGAACAGCGTCCCCCTCGCGCAGCGGGGGGCCACCGTGGAGCTTCTTCTCGGTGACGCGGATGAGGTCGCGCTGGCCCGGCGCGTCTGGGAGAGGCTCGGGCTCTCCGATCGTCTCACCGCGCGCCACTCGGCCGATCGCACGCTCGGTGTCGAGCCGCGATCGTACGACCTCGTGTGGAACTTCAATTCGCTTCCGCAGGTCGAGAACCCCGAGGGGCTCATCGACGAGATGTGCGAGGCGAGCTCGCGCCACGTTCTCGTCTTCGTCGGGAACGCCCGGAACTACGGATTCCCGATCCACCGCCTGCACCATCGCGTCGCGGGCGAGGCGTGGAGCCACGGGGACGTCGCCATGATGGACGCCGGCCGGGTCGCGGGGATGATCGAGAAGTGCGGCTTCCGCGTCGTCGAGCGCCTGCTGGTCGACACGCCGTGGTGGCCCGACATCGACTCGCCGATCGAGGAGGTGGCCGCGACCTTCCTGCCGTTCCTGAAGCGGTTCGTCGGAGGCTCGAAGCGCCTCGAGCACTACACGTGGACCGCCGACGATCTGCCCTATTTCGACCCGGAGCGCCGCGCCGCGCTCGAACGCGAGCTCAGGCGCCACTTCCTGATCGAGAGGGCGTCGTGGTTCCCCCTGAGGTCGCTCTTCGCCCACCACCGGGGCATCCTGGCTGAGAGGAAGGGGACGCGTGAGCCGTAGGGCCAAGATAGGACTCGCGATCATCGCCGGGCTCGTCCTGCTCGCGGCGGCGCTCTACGGCGTCGACACGGCGCGCGTGAGAACGCTGATCGTCCAGGTCGACCCAGGATGGCTCGCCCTCGCAGCGGTCTTCTACGTCTCCGCGTACGTCGTGAGAAGCTTGCGCTGGCGGCTGGTCCTGGCCCCGGTCGAGAGGGTGAAGGTCTCGGAGGCCTTCTCGATGCTCATGGCGGGGTACTTCCTGAACTACATCATCCCCATCAGGGCGGGCGAGGTCGCGAAGGCCTTCTTCCTGAAACGCCTGAAGGGTGTGCCGGTCGCCGCCAGCCTTCCGACGATCTTCGTCGACAAGCTCCTGGAGCTCTTCTCCGTCGTGCTCGTCGTTCTCCTCGTGCCGGTCCTGTCGGTCCGGCTCGGCGGCTACCTCACGACGCTCATCACGACGGTCCTCATCATCTTCGCAGCGGCCGTGCTCCTGCTCTTTCTCGCGATCCGGAACGAGGAGGCCACCTCGCGGCTCCTGTCGAGGTCGCTCGCCTGGCTCCCGGACCGGATCCACGAAAGGCTCACCCGTTGGCTCACGCTCTTCGTTCGCGGGATGGGGGTCGCGCGGCAGAACGCGAGGGCCGGTGGCGCGCTTCTGGCCCTGACCGCCCTCGCCGTCCTCCTCGATGCGGTCTACTTCTCGCTCGTCTTCAGGGCCTTCTCGATCGATGTCGCTTTCGTCAAGGTGCTTTTCGGGTATACTCTCATATCTCTGTCGTATATCCTTCCGACGCCGCCGGCCCAGATCGGCCACAACCAGGCCGTCATGGTCGTCATCTTCGCGACGGGGCTCGGTCTCGGGCGGGCGGACGCCACGGCCGTCATGATCCTGGCGCACGTGCTGACCGGGATCATCATCACCGGCATCGGCCTGGCCTCGTTCGCGGCGATGAGCATCCGCGTGGGGGAGAGCTTCCGCCACATCGCGCGCGGCGGGGTGGTGGAGGGTGGCCCGCTCGCGGCGGAGCGGACCGGGGACGATCGACCGGCGCCGGGAGGAGAGCTTCCGCGCGGAGGCTCGGACGCGTCGCAGGAGGAAGCCTGATGGGGAAGATCCTCGTGACGGGAGTGGCCGGCTTCATCGGGTCGCACCTCGCCGAGCGGCTCCTGGGTGAGGGAGCGAGCGTCGTCGGCGTCGACTGCTTCACCGACTACTACCCGCGCGCGCTCAAGGAGGCGAACTTGGCCTGCCTCCTCGGACGCGACGGCTTCACACTCGTCGAACACGACCTCGCGACGGCTCCCCTCGAACCGATCCTCGAAGACGTCACGGCGATCTGCCACCTCGCGGCGCAGGCGGGCGTGCGCGCGAGCTGGGGCGAGAGCTTCGCGATCTACCTCGACTGCAACGTCCGTTCGACGCAGCGGCTCCTCGAGGCCGCGAAGTCGTGCTCCCTCACGCGCTTCGTCTACGCGTCGTCCTCGTCAGTCTACGGGGAGACCGACGATCTGCCGATGCGCGAGCTCGGGAGAGCCTGTCCCGTTTCGCCGTACGGCGTCACGAAGCTCGCGGCCGAGCACCTGGCGGTGCTCTACCACAGGAACTACGGGGTCCCCACGGTCTCGCTCCGCTACTTCACGGTGTACGGGCCCAGACAGCGGCCCGACATGGCCTTCAACCGCTTCATCCACGCCGCCCTCGAGGGACGCCCGATCGAGATCTACGGGGACGGCGAGCAGACGAGGGACTTCACGTTCATCGAGGACATCGTCGACGGAACCGCGCGCGCACTCCACGACGGGCCGCCGGGGGAGGTGTTCAATCTCGGGGGCGGGAGCCGCGTGACCCTGAACGAGGCGATCTCGGTCATCGAGCGCTCGCTCGGGGTCACCATCGAGAGGCGCCATCTCGAAACCGCCCGAGGCGACGTCTCGGACACGATGGCCGACAACGGGAAGGCCAGGGAGCTCTTGGGATTCGCCCCGCGCGTCCCGCTCGACGAGGGGATCGCCCGGGAGTGCGAGTGGATTCGGTCGCTCGGCGCGTGATCGACACCGGCACACGGAGGTCGTGACACAATGGACGTCTCCATGGTCGTACCGCTCCTGAACGAGGTCGAGAGCCTCCGCGAGCTCATGAGCCGGATCGAGGACGTGATGGCGCCGACAGGGAGCGAGTGGGAGGTCATCTTCGTCAACGACGGAAGCACCGACGGATCGATGGACGTTCTGCGGGAGCTCTTCGAGTCGCGCCGGAACGTGAAGGTCCTCTCGTTCGGGCGGAATCTCGGGAAGTCGGCCGCTCTCGCCGTCGGCTTCGAGGAGGCCTCGGGCGACGTCGTGATCACGATGGACGCCGATCTCCAGGACGATCCCTCCGAGATCCCGAAACTCGTCGACATGATCCACGACGGGTACGACCTCGTGTCGGGATGGAAGAAGGAGCGTCACGACCCGCTCTCGAAGCGGCTGCCGTCGAAGCTCTTCAACGGCGTGAGCGGCGCGCTCTCAGGAGTTCACCTTCACGACATGAATTGCGGACTCAAGGCCTACCGGCGCGACGTCGTGAGGACGATCCGCGTCTACGGCGAGCTCCACCGGTACACGCCGATCCTGGCGCACTGGGCCGGCTTCAGGGTCACGGAGACCCCGGTCGAACACCACGCCCGCCGGTTCGGAACGACCAAGTTCGGGGCCGAACGCTTCGTGCGCGGGTTCTTCGATCTTGTGACGGTGCTCTTCCTGCGCCGCTACGTCACGCGGCCGCTTCATCTCTTCGGGATGGTCGGCGGTGTCCTCTTCGCCGGGGGATTCGGAATCGGCGTCTACCTGACGATCATCAAGATCATGGGCGGAGCGATCGGACGCCGGCCGCTCCTGACGCTCGGGATCCTCCTCATGGTGGTCGGCGTGCAGTTCGTGTCGTTCGGGCTTCTGGGGGAGATGGTGGCGAACCTCAGGGGCGAGGACGCGAACTACGCGATCCGCGAGCGCCTGTCTCGGGACGGAGGAGACGGTGGGAGCTGACGGCCGAAGGACCACCGGCGCCGCGTCGTTCGACAGCGACACCGGGGCTCGGATCGCCATCGTGGGCCCGGCGTATCCGCTGCGGGGCGGAAACGCGCTCTTCGTGGCGCACCTCTTCGAGAATCTGTCGCGCGACCACGACTGCTACGTCGTCTCGTTCACGCGCCTCTATCCCTCGATCCTGTTCCCGGGCAAGACGCAGGTCAACGTGAGCGGGGTCCCCGTGAAGAGCACCCCGTCGCGCCAGATCATCGACTCGATCGGTCCCACGAGCTGGTTCCGGGCCGCCCGGTGGATCTCCCAGCCCACGCGCCGGCCCGACCTCGTCATCTTCGTTTGGTGGAACCCCTTCTTCGGAATCTGCTACGGCGCGATCGCGCGGCTCCTGAAGCGACGCATCGACGCGGGAATCGTCTTCGTCTGCGAGAACGTCGTCTCGCACGAGAAGCGCTTCGTCGATCAGTTTCTGACGCGCTTCGCGCTCACGACGGCCGACTTCTTCATGGTCCTCTCGGCCGTCGTCGCGAGCCGGATCCAGTCGCTCTTCCCACGGAAGCCGCTCCGGCAGGCGGCGCTTCCGATCTACGACTGCTACCGCACGCCCGAACCGAACCGCGCCGAGGCCAGGGAACGACTCGGCCTCCGGCGTCCCACGGCCCTCTTCTTCGGGTACGTGCGCGCCTACAAAGGACTCAAGTACCTCCTCCGCGCGATGCCGAGCATCCTCGAGGAGCTGGACATGGACCTGCTCATCGTGGGCGAGTTCTACGACGACCGCCGCGACTACGACCGGATCGTCGCGGATCTGGGGCTCGAGGGGCACGTCACCATCGTCGATCAGCACGTGCCGGACGAGGACGTCGGCGAGTACTTCGCCGCCGCGGACGTCGCCGTCCTCCCGTACGTTTCGGCCACGCAGAGCGGCATCACGCAGATCGCCTTCGCCTTCGGGCTTCCGGTCGTGAGCACCGACGTCGGGGGCCTCCCGGAGGTGGTCAGGAACAACGTCACGGGTTATATTGTCCCGCCGAGGGACGAGCAGGCCTTGGCCGCCGCCGTCGTTCGGTTCTTCAAGGGAGGAAGGGCGGAGGCGCTCAGGGCCAACGTCCGGACGGAGGCAAGGCGGGACCGCGCCGGCGACATGATGCGCCAGGCCGTGCGCGACTTCCTCGAGATGGAGAAGTCGTAACGTGGGGGAGCCCTCGGTCGCCGCGATCGTCGTGAACTGGAACGGCAGGGAGTACATCGAGCCGTGTCTCGCGACGCTCCTGGCCTCGACGTACTCGCGACTCAGCGTCACGCTCGTCGACAACGCGTCGAGCGACGGCTCGCTCGAGTGTGTCGGGGAGACGTTCCCGTCCGTGCGTGTGATCGAGAACGAGACGAACCTCGGCTACGCCGCGGGCGTCAACGTCGGGGTGAGAGCGGCGTTCGAGGACGGGGCCGACTTCGCCCTGCTCCTGAACAACGACATCGAGATCGCGCCGGACGCGGTGGGGAAGCTCGTCGAGGCCGCAACCGGCGCTCCCGACGCCGCGTTCGTGGGACCGAAGATCTACTACCACGAGCCGCCCGACGTGATCTGGTCGATGGGCGGGCGCGTGTCGTACTGGACCGGCGACATTCGGCACGTCGGGATACGCGAGCGAGACGGCGGGCAGTACGAGGACGTGCGGACCGTCGACTACGTGACGGGCTGCGCGGTCCTGGCGTCGGTTCCGGCGCTCCGAGAGATCGGTCCCATGGACGAGACCTACTACATGTACAACGAGGACACCGACTGGTGCGTGAGGGCCTCCCGGGCAGGCTACCGGGTGCTGGTCGAGCCCCGCGCGAAGGTGTGGCACAAGGTGTCGATGAGCTCCGGCGGTGGGCTCACGCCCTTCAAGACCTACAATCGGCTGCGGAGCACGTTCCGCTTCTTCGGGCTCTACGCGAGGCCGTACCAGTGGGTCACCATCGTGCCGGCGACCGCCGGCCGGGCGCTGGCCTTCGCGGTGCGGGAGGTTCTGTCCGGACGGACGGGGAACGCGGCGGCGGTGGTGCGGGGCGCGTACGATTCGGCCCGCGGAGCGAGGAGAACGTGAGATGATCGAGCGAGTCCATCGGAGGACGGTCCTTCTGTTGACCGTCGTGGCGCTCGTCGCGCTCCTCCAGGGATGCGACCGTGGCGGTCCGGAACCACCGCCGCGTGTCGTGATCTTCGGCGTCGACGGCGCTACGTGGAACGTGCTCACGCCGATGATCGAGGCGGGGGAGCTGCCAAACATCGCCGAGCTCATCAGGGACGGCTCGAGCGGCGTCCTGCGATGCGGTACACCGATCCAGTCGCCGCAGATGTGGACCTCGATCGCGACGGGCATGGTTCCCGAGAAGCACGGGATCCTGCACTTCATGGCGGAGATCCCCGGAACCGACCGCAGTGTGCCCGTCACGAGCAACCTCCGGAAGGTGAAGGCGTTCTGGAACATCCTCTCGGACGTGGGGGTCTCGGTCGGGATCGTCGGGTGGTGGCCGAGCTGGCCGGCCGAGGAGGTCAACGGTTTCATGATCGCCCAGCGGGCGTGGCCCGTCAAGTGGAGCAAGCACGGGATTCCATACGGCGTCCTGCGAGACAGGAACGGTCGCCTGATCGTTGACGACTTCCTGGGTCGGACCTATCCCGAGGAGCTCTACGAGGAGTTCGAGCCCTTCATCGTGACCGAGAACGATCTGACGGACCAGGATCTAAGGCGGTTCTTCTCGGATCCGCGGTACACGAATCCGCTGCGCGAGATCCAGGCGACCTGGGCCTACGCGAAGGACCGGTCGTTCGCTGAGGGCGGACTCCACTTCCTGACGGAGTACGAGCCTGACGTGTTCGCGGTCTACTTCCAGGGCACGGACGTCGTCTCCCACTACTTCTGGGGCTATCAGATAGAGGAGGGGTTCCGGCCCCCGCCGGGAGACGACCAGATGTACGGCGGCGTCGTGAGAGGCTACTACGCCTACATCGACGAGGTGATCGGGCGCTACCTGACGCTGCTTCCTGACGACGTGGCCGTGATCATCGTGTCGGATCACGGGTTCGAGACGAAGGTGGATCTCAAGGAGCGATGGGAGCGGGGCGAGAGCATCCGGACCTTGGAGGGCCACAGACCAGAGCCGTGGGATCATGCGAAGAGCGGGGTCTACATCGTGAAGGGCCGCGGGATCCGCGCGGGGTACGAGGGGCCGGAGGCCTCCGTCGTCGACGTGACGCCCACGCTTCTCGCGTACCTCGGCGTCCCGGTCGGAGAGGACATGGACGGACGCCCGATCGAGGCCATCATGGAGGACCGCCTTCTGCGCGACAGGCCCATCCAGTACGTGGCGACGCACGAGTCCGGCGAGGCGCGCGGTGACGAGGCGCCTCTGGAATCGCCGATGGACGAGGGGCTCACCGAGAAGCTGCGCTCGCTCGGGTACATCGAATAGGGGCACACACTCAACCGGGCGCCTCGAACAGAGAACGGGCTCGCTCGGGCACATCGAGCGGGGCACGCGCCCGCTCGAAACGGCCGAGGGCCTTGGAGACGCGATGACAGACAGGGTGAGATTCGACTGCCGGTTCTACCTCGGCGATCGCCCCTGCCGTTTCCGGCGGGAGTGTGAGGGCTGCGAGCACTACTCGCCGATGGGAGTCAGGATCCTCGTCGTCAAGCTGGCCGCCGCGGGCGACGTCCTGCGGACGACGGCGATCCTGCCGCCGATGAAGCGGAGATTCCCCGACTCGCACCTGACGTGGGTCAGCGATCCGTCCGCGATCCCTCTCCTCGCTCTCAATCCGTACCTCGACCGGGTCGTTCCTTTCGACTTCGAGAGCTGGCTCGCCCTCTCGGCCGAACGATTCGACGTCGTCGTCTGTCTCGACAAGGAGCCGCGGGCGGCCGCGTTCGCGACCAGGATCGACGCCGGCGAGAGACTCGGCTTCGGGCTCTCCCGGTGGGGGACGATCGAACCCCTGAACGAGGGGGCGTGGTACGATCTCGAACTCGGGCTCTCCGATGAAAGGAAGTTCCGCGAGAACGATCGTTCGCACGCCGCGATCGCGTGCGGCGTCGCCGAGCTGCCCTACGAGGGCGACCCGTACGTGCTGGTCCTTCCCGAATCGTCGATCGACCACGCGCGTGGATTCGTCGAGAGGCTCGCACCCTCCGATCCCCTCGTCGGTCTCAACGTCGGCGCGGGGGAGGTCTTCGCCAACAAGTCGTGGACGACGTCAGGCTTCGCGGAGCTCGCGCGCGCGATCGACGGCCGCCTCGGCGGAACGCCGCTCGTGCTCGGGGGCGCGGGCGACCGCGCGCGTGCCGAGGAGATCCTCGAACTCGCGTCGGGCAGCGCGCGGGACGGCGGCGTGCACCGGCTTCTGGACTTCGCCGCGATCGTGGGTACGCTCGACGCGCTCGTGACCGGCGACACGATGGCCATGCACATCGCCATCGCGCTCGGCGTGCCGGTCGTCGTGATCTTCGGGCCGACGGTCCCACAGGAGATCGAGCTGTACGGCGGGGGCCGCAAGATCGTCGCGTCGATAGACTGCGCGCCGTGCTACAGGCGTTCGTGTGACAGGACGCCGACCTGCATGGACTCGATCGAGCCCGAGACCGTCTTCACCGCGCTCACGGAGGCGCTCGACCAATCGTGAGGGGAACCGAACCCAAAAGACGCCGCACGGCGGGGACGGGGGAGGCCGCGAGGTCGCTCGCGATCGCGGCGGCCACGTTCGCGCTGGGCCTGGGAGCCTGGCTGGGCACGCAGGGAGTCACGACGAGCGGGTTCACGTTCACGCTCACGCCACTCAGAGCTCTTCCGCTCGTGGCGTTCGCGTTCGCGGTCTATCTCGTGATCGGCGCGCTCGTGCTCCTGCCGGGGTGGGTCTTCGGAGGGGGGGCGCGCAACCGCGCCGACCGAGAGCGACGGCTCATCCGAGGCATGGCCGTCGTGACGCTCTGGGCGTATCTCATCCTCACGTTCCTGCCGCTCAAGGGCTCCGAGGAGTTCGTCCAGGCCGGCAGGCTGACGACGTTCCAGCTGAACGTGATCGGCCTCGCGCTCGTGCTCGTCGCGGGCCTCGTGATCGGCTGGCTCGTGTCGCTGATCGCCGGGCACCTCGTCGCGTTTTTCCGAGCCAAGTTCACCTCGGGCGGCGTGCGGGCGCTCGGCCTCGCCGCGGCGGCCGCGGCGTTCGCCGTCCTTGCGATAGGATCGGCGCTCCACGCGCGTGGGCTCTCGTCGCTCTCGATTCCGGGAGCGCGCGGGCCGGACGACCTTCCGCGCGTGCTCATCGTCGGTGTCGACGGAGCCGATTGGGAGAAGCTCGAGCCGCTCATCCAGTCGGGCGCTTTGCCGACCTTCCAGCGGCTCACGGAGAACGGCTGCTACGGACCGCTGATGTCGATCGAGCCCCTCGTCTCGCCGATGATCTGGACGTCGATCGCGACGGGCAAGGTCCCCCTGAAACACGGCATCTACGGCTTCACCAACGAGGACAACGTGCCGGTGAACTCGACGATGCGGCGCGCGTCGCCCATCTGGGACATCGTGTCGGGCTACGGAGCCGCGGTCGGCGTCGTCGGATGGTACGTCACGTGGCCCGTCGACCAGGTGAACGGCTTCCTCGTTTC
>JALGVU010000365.1 GCA_025774545.1 bacterium
CATCCCCAACGCGGAGCCTGTAGAAATAGACACCCGACGCCACGGGAGCCCCGCGGTCATCGAGCCCGTCCCACGTCGCCTCGTGTTCACCCGCGGGAACGAAGCCGTTCACGAGGGTCCGCACCCTGCGACCCGCCAGGTTGAACACCGCCATCTCGGCAACCCCGTCTTCCCTGAGCAAGTACCCGATCGTCGTGACGGGATTGAACGGGTTCGGCCTGGCCGCGAGCAGGCGGGCCGGCTGCCCGAGCGGATCGTCGTTCGCAGGCTCGTCGTCCACTCCGGTCGCGTCTGCCGGGAAGAACGTGAAGGCGTCGAGCACGACCTCCTGGTTCGACGACGGCTCTCCGCAGCACTGCCAGAGGTTGATGTGCACTCGGGGTATCTCGGGCCTGGGGATGTGGGGGCCCGTGTAGGTCCAGGTGTGGATCATGTTCTCGGGAGCCTCGTCGATCGGCCCTCCGCGCCAGCTTCTGCACTCGACTCGGTCGGGAAGCCAGCGGAAGGCGTGGCTGGATATCTCTCCCTCGGCGAACGTCGCGTCGAAGGAACTGAGATTCCCGTACCAGTCCCAGGGCTGAGCGACGAACTGCCCGATGTCGCTCCCGGGATCGCCCCAGCGACTGAACTCGATATCGAACTCGTTGTAGGGGTTCCACCAGGTATACGAGTCGTCGTAGCACGGCCCGTACTGCCAGATGAAGAGACCGAACACCGCGGTCGGATCGAGAAGGTCGAGTCGTCCCTCGGTCGTGAAGACGTAATCCCAGTATCCCAGGGTCTCCGTGAGCGCTACTTCGGTGCTGTACCAGGTGCCGCCGACGTTCCGGATGGTCATGTGAAGCTGGTCGTCGCTGTCCACCCAGACGCTCGACTCCGAGTTGGAGAAGTGGTTCGGTCCGGGCCCGTAGTACCCGGGTCCCTTCACGCGCCAGGTGCGACCCGAGAAGGAAACCGTGCGGCCGCCGGGGAAGTCGTTCCACTGCATGTCCTCGATGGTCGGATAGCTCTGGCTGAAGACCGTCGTCTGGTCGTAGTAGACATCAGGAGGTGGATCGGTCGGACTCTGGAGGACGGCGAAGAGCACGTGCATCGCTACCGTCCCGGCCGGCGCGGGGTCGCTGACCACAGAGAAGCTCTCGTACTCGTTGGTCGGGGTCGAGGGGAGGGCCACGTCGTGCGACTCGTAGCTGATCATGTCGCTCGAGTTCCACCACTCGACGTTCACGATGGCCCTGCAGTCGCCGGTCAGGGGGTTCGTGGCCGAGTGAGCCACCTTGCCGGTCACCTCCCACCGTTCTCCGGGTTGGCAGTCCTGCTGCTGCCAGAACCGGGACACGTCCCACCCGCCCCAGTCGGGGCCCGTCACGCGCGCCGCAGCAGAGCCGTGAGTCGCGAAGCCGACAGAGCCCACGTTGCCGAACTGCTGCCAGCCGCCGAAGACTTGGCTCCCGGACGCTCCGACCTCGAAGCTCGGGTTCCTCAGGATGCACTGTGCGGGTGCCTCAGCAGAAGGGATGACACCCACAACCACGAGGAGTGGGAGGGTCCTCAAGAGCATCTGGTGGAGCATTGGCTTCCCCTTCTTCGCAGAGCGGGCTGGCAGGTGCTGGATATGCCGACTTCGTTCGGTTATCGAACATAGTATGCCACGCAATCCCCCTGATGTCAAGGGTCCCAGGCGGTCGAGGTGCGTCGGGTTCGTGTGCGACCTGCTCCCGCGGAACGGCGCGGCCGCGATCGTGGCGTGCATCTCGCCGTACGCCGCCACCCGCCGCGAGAACCGCGAGATGATCGGGAACACACGGCGCCCGCCGACGCCTTGCCTTCCTGCTCAGACACACGCTGCAACGCGTCTGAACTCGCCAATCGCTCCCGCGCCCGTGTTAAACTCCCTGGCTTGAGCTCGCCGCACGCACGGCCCCCGCGGTGTCGATTCCAACCAACCTCGCCCTGAGCAACGCACCGGCGGAAAGAACGGCGCCCCTCACAGGTGCACCGTCCGATCCTCCGTTTCGCTCCCTCTCGCTACTCGCCTTCTGCTCTCTGTCTCTCCTGGAACGCGGGGGCGGAGCTGGGAGCCGGCTTCTCCGCCACGCCCGCACTCCGCGCGCGGTGATCCACTGCCATCTCGTCTGCCAGACCGTAGACCTCGGGATTCAGGTACTTCCCGACCTCGTTCGTCGGCTTGTCCTGCTCGACCTGGATCCGATATGCCTCGGCAAGGGGATCGTGCCGGACGCCCGTCACCTGCCACGAGACCTTCATCCCGGCCTCGCCCCCGGCGATCCGGAACCGGTTGCCGGAGATCTCCTCAGCAACGAAGAGGTTCGGACCCGGAGCCCCCATCGCGGTGAGCTGGTAGCGGAAGTCGCGGTTCACCGCCTCGAACCACTCGGGCATCACGATCCACGCCGCCCCGCTCGCGTCGAGCACGACGTTCCCGTTGTAGATGTTCATCATGTCGGCACTCTCGACGCTGCTGTGGTTCAGGTACTTGTTCGCGGGATCCAGCGGGTGATCGATCCTGAACGCCTTGATTCCGGAGCTCGCAGACGTTGCGTAGATCAAGCCGCTGAAGTAGCCCGCGTAGTCAGCTTCATCGTCGTCCGCATACACGCCCGCCCACCCACTGCTGCCGACGGCGTACGCGCGCACCCCTATGTACCCGCCGGAACCATGCACGCCTATCCCGTAATTGCTCGCAGGCTCACTGATGCCGTAGACGCCGATCGCGTCGGCCGACGTGGTGCCTGTGACCTCGCCGTGGATGACGT
>JALGVU010000366.1 GCA_025774545.1 bacterium
GGGCGCCCCGCGCATGGATCTGACGACGGCAGCGGCATGTAATGGCATCAAGAGTAAGGAGATTCGTCATGCGACACACGAAGGGAGTGGCAGCGCGTTGCGCGCCGTCCGGCTTGTGTGCTGCTCCTAGGGGAGGTAAGAGCTCATGAAAGCACGGCAAGCAGTTCTGGCAGTGGTCTGCCTGGGCGCTCTGGTCCTGGGGACCGGAGTCGCGAGTGGCCAGTCGACCGGCTTTATCGTGGGATGGGGCTCTCTGGTTGTTGTAGAACCGTCGGCGCTCGAGGATCTCGTGGCGGTCGCGGGGGGCCTGTATCACAGCCTGGGCCTCAAGTCCGACGGGACGATCGTGGCCTGGGGACGAAACGACGAGAGCCAGTGCAACGTCCCCGCGCCGAACGCGGACTTCGTTGCGGTCGCGGCGGGCTACGAGCACAGCCTGGGCGTCAAGTCCGACGGGACGATCGTGGCCTGGGGACTCAACGACGAAGGACAGTGCGATGTCCCCGCGCCGAACGCCGACTTCGTGGCGGTCGCGGGGGGCCTTGGCCACAGCCTGGGCCTCAAGTCCGACGGGACGATAGTGGCATGGGGGAGGAATAGCGGCGGCCAGTGCGATGTCCCCGCGCCGAACGCGGACTTCGTTGCGGTCGCGGGGGGCAATTATCACAGCCTGGGCCTCAAGTCCGACGGGACGATAGTGGCATGGGGGTACAACGGCTACGGCCAGTGCAACGTCCCCGCGCCGAACGCCGACTTCGCGGCGGTCGCGGGGGGCTATTTTCACAGCCTGGGCCTCAAGTCCGACGGGACGATCGTGGCCTGGGGGTACAACAACTCCGGCCAGTGCAACGTCCCCGCGCCGAACGCCGACTTCGTGGCGGTCGCGGGGAGGAACATGCACAGCCTGGGCCTCAAGTCCGACGGGACGATCGTGGCCTGGGGGTACAATGGCGACGGCCAGTGCAACGTCCCCGCGCCGAACGCTGACTTCGTGGCGGTCGCGGCGGGCGGGTGGCACAGCCTGGGCCTCAAGTCCGACGGGACGATCGTGGCCTGGGGGGACAATGGCTCCGGCCAGTGCAATGTCCCCGCGCCGAACGCGGACTTCGTGGCGGCCGCGGCGGGAGAGCGTCACAGCCTGGGCCTCAAGTCCGACGGGACGATCGTGGCCTGGGGGTGGAACCACTATGGCCAGTGCGATGTCGCCGCGCCGAACGCGGACTTCGTGGCGGTCGCGGGGGGCGGGCGTCATAGCCTGGGCGTCAAGTCCGATGGGACGGTCGTGGCCTGGGGGAGGAGCGACTACGGCCAGTGCAACGTCCCCGCGCCGAACGCGGACTTCGTGGCGGTCGCGGCGGGAGAGCGTCACAGCCTGGGCCTCAGGTCCGACGGGACGATCGTGGGCTGGGGGTACAACTACTACGGCCAGTGCAACGTCCCCGCGCCGAACGCCGACTTCGTGGCGGTCGCGGGGGGCGGGCATCACAGCCTGGGCCTCAAGTCAGACGGGACGGTCGTGGCCTGGGGTCGAAACGACGAGGGCCAGTGCGATGTCCCCGCGCCGAACGCGGACTTCGTGGCGGTCGCGGGGGGCGGGCGTCATAGCCTGGGCGTCAAGTCTGATGGGACGGTCGTGGCCTGGGGGAGGAGCGACTACGGCCAGTGCGATGTCCCCGCGCCGAACGCGGATTTCGTGGCGGTCGCGGGGGGCTATTGGCACAGCCTGGGCGTCAAGTCCGACGGGACGATCGTGGCCTGGGGGTACAATGGCGACGGCCAGTGCGACGTCCCCGCGCCGAACGCGGATTTCCTGGCGGTCGCGGGGGGCGGGTGGCACAGCCTGGGCATCAGGAGCTCCGACACGTCCGTTGGTGAGACTGCCTTCTACGCCACGCTCGTGCATGAGGATCACGCTGTGATGCTCAGATGGTCGCTCCCGAGCTGCTTCGGTGGTGTCGGTCTCCTGATCTACCGGGCGCTCTCTGCGGACGGTCCCTACAGCTGCATCACGCCGGAGCCGCTGCCTGATGCTGCACTGGGCAGCTATGTGGACGAGACGGCGTGGCCAGGTGAGACGTCCTGGTACGAGCTGCGCGCAATTCTACCCTCTGGTGAAGAGGTCCTCGCCACCGATATACGCGCATCAGTTTCTGTGCCCGGAGCGCTGGTGTCCGGGATCCGGTACGTGATGCCGAATCCTGCCACAGCGCATGCGAGCATTGGCTACTCGCTTCCCGCAGGCTGGCGGTCTGCTCGACTCTCGGTGCATGACGTGGCTGGTCGGCTCGTCAGGCGGCTGGACCCCGCAACGGGAGCTCAGGGGTTCGTCGCGGTCGATTGGGACGGGACGGCGAGTTCTGGGGAGCCGGTCGCTTCCGGTGTGTACTTCGTCCGGCTCGAGGTTGACGGCGCGGTGGCGACCCAGCGGATGGTGTTGCTGCGCTGAGCCTAGTGGCGCGTGAGGGACAGGTCATCCAATGCGCGCGAGCTAACTAGCTAATGCAGCCGACGAGCTTGGCTGTCACGGCGTCTGCAGAGGCAACCATCGCGCTGGGTTTGCCGGGTCAAGGGATCAGGGTGATACTCGTCTGCCCCCGGGCCACCCGCTGCGTCTTCAGCCCGACTTCGTCCCACAGCAGCGCGCTCTGGGACACCAACCCGGGGTACCAACACACAGAGGCTCCGGTCTGTCAAGGCTGGGCCTCTGCCTTCCTTCCCAACAAGCTCCACAGCGCTCTCCCCACCGAATCGGGGGCACCGATCGAGGATGGCCGGATGGTGCTTGCCATCCAGGATAAGGGAGTCACCTCCAGCTATCAGCTTCCATCGCATCAACCTTGACGCTGACCCCGACGTGTGGGAAAATGTGCATAGCCTGCAATTGACTGAGTGTCATGCAATCACCAGTCGCGAGATTCCTTCTGTGGGTACTACGGACGACTCACGGCCTGTCGGACCGGGCTACGTAAGGAGGTCGTCTATGGTGTTCGACACAACTCTCCTCTAGCTAATCCGAACAGGTCGGTCAGGCCGTCACGGGAACCGTGCGGGTCCAGCCTATGGTCCCGCCGTTGCGGCTGTCTATACCTCTGCTCGAGGGTCAGGTCGCGATCGAGCGATTCGCGAAGCGGGGGCGCCCCGCGCATGGATCTGACGACGGCAGCGGCATGTAATGGCATCAAGAGTAAGGAGATTCGTCATGCGACACACGAAGGGAGTGGCAGCGCGTTGCGCGCCGTCCGGCT
>JALGVU010000367.1 GCA_025774545.1 bacterium
CTGCTCCTCAAGATCAACATGGGCGCCGGGCACGGCGGCTCGTCGGGCCGCTACGACTGGATGCGCGAGGTCGCCTTCGAATACGCTTTCGTCCTCGATCGGCTCGGGATCGACCGGTGAGGCGTCTCGCTGTCCCCGGTGACGCGCCTCGCCGCGTCCGGAGTGTGAGCGGGATGAGCTTCGAGCTTGCTTGCCTTCATGATTACGTGCTATAATGAGACAATTGTGCGAAACACGACCGCGGGGGCCGTCACGGCTCCCGCGGTGGTTACCGTGGAGGGAGAACCATGCGATTCGTCGTTGCAGCGGCCGTTGTTCTGACCGTGCTGGGTCTCTCCGGCTCCGCCGGGGCGCGCCCGGCGCCGGTTGGCCTCTGGGACTTCGACGATCCGGGTGACCTCACCCAGGCGACCGTCGGGACCGACCTCGTTATCGTCGGCTCGCACGAGGCAGTCGGGGGGACGGGCGGCGCCGACGGCGCGGCCAGGATCGGGGTCGGCAGCCACTACGTCTGCGCGCACGGGATCGGCTCCAACGGCGGTGGCTCCCTCGTCAACGAGTACACCCTCGTGATGGACGTCCGGACCTTCGGGCGCGGGCTCTGGCACTGTCTCTTCCAGACCAGCGAATCGAACGGGAACGACGGCGACGCGTTCATCGACAGGCCCGGTCGCGTCGGCGTGAGCGCGACCGGCTATTCGTCCCCCCGCTTCCTCGACGCGATGACCTGGTACCGCCTCTCGATCATCGTCGACAACGGGACGCGGTGCGAGATCTTCGCCGACGGGATCCGGATCCTCGACGGGACCCCGCAGTCGATCGACGGGCGCTTCTCCCTCGATCCGACGGTGCTTCTCTTTGCCGACGAGAACGGCGAGGACGGTGAGGTCGACGTTTCGCGGATCGCGCTCTACGACGAAGCGCTCGCTCCGGAGGAGGTACTCGCGCTCGGTGGCCTCGACGGGATGAGCCATCTCGTCACGCGCCCGTTCGTTCAGAATGTGACGCCTTCCGGCGTCTCGATCATGTGGGAGACCGAGACGGCGGAGGGCGGGCACGTCGAGTACGGCACCGACGACTCCTACGGATCCTCCGACCCGGGCGTCGCGACCGACTCCGGAAGCGGGACCTCGATCATGACGGCCGTCCTCACAGGCCTCGAGCCGTCGACCGTCCATCACTTCCGTGTCGTCACGGGCGGCTTCACCGGAGACGACGCGACCTTCCGAACGGCGCCCGCCACGCGCGACGACTTCTCCTTCGCCGTCTGGAGCGATAGCCAGGGGTACAACGGGAGCGACTACCCCCGCGATCCCACCGAGCCCACGAGAGCGATGTTCCAGCACATGGTCGCGGAGAACGTCGATCTCGCCGTCAGCTGCGGCGACCTCGCCGAGAACGGCGCCAGCTACACCGACACGCGCGTCTTCCACGTCGACCGGCCGGTGAAGATCCTCGGAGGGGCGGGGGTTCCGTTCTTCATCGCGTGGGGGAACCACGACTCCGGCAGCGACGGCGTCATCCGCAAGTACGCGGATCTCCCGAGCAAGGAGCGGGGCGCACCGTACAACGCCGGCTACGGCAGCTACTCGTTCGACTACGCAGGCTGCCACTTCATCTGCATCGACTACCTGCTCGAGGGGAGCGACATCCCCGGCTGGGTGGAGGCGGACCTCCAGTCGCCGGCCGCGCAGGAGGCGAAGTTCACCTTCCTCTTCGTCCACCGGCCTCCCTACTGCGAGCGCTGGATCGACGGCCAGGCGAGCCTGCGTGAGGATCTCGTCCCGCTCATGGAGGAGTACGGCGTGGATGTCTGCTTCAGCGGGCACACGCACGCGTACGGACGAGGCTTCCTCAACGGCGTCTTCTACTGCATCACCGGCGGAGCGAGCTGGCTCGACCACGGCGAGCCGCTGGTTCACGATTGGCCGCACATGACCGTGGGCGGGTACCACGACGTAGCTCTGGACATCGAGGGAGGGCTCGTGCACGAGTACGTTCGGGTCGACGTCGAGGGCGGCGTCTTCACGGCTCGGATGCTCGCCTTCCATCCTGACGGGACGTTCCGCGAGGTGCTCGACGAGTTCTCGAAGGAGGCCGACCCGGCGGGTGTCGAGGACGGCGCCTCCGGGTCCTCGTTGCGCGTCGCGCCAGGCTGGCCGAACCCGTTCGACGCGGAGACGACGATCGCGTTCGTGCTCAACGGCGGCGGGCGGATCCCGACGTCGCTCACGATCTACGACGTGCGCGGACGGCTGGTACGCACGCTCGTCGACGACGAACTCGAGCGGGGTTGCCACAGCGTCCGCTGGGACGGCGCGGACGATCGAGGAGCGATCCTGCCGGCCGGCGTCTACTTCTACCGGCTGGACGCGGGACGCCACTCCGCAAACGGCAAGGTCGTCGCGCTCAGGTGAGCGCACGGCCGCACGGCCGCCCGCGCACGGGCCGGGTGCTCGGCCGGGAGTGCATAGCCGGGAGTGCTTGGCCTGTGAGGGGCGCGCCCTTGACTGTCATTCAGTTCTGTGGTAGACTCCTCCGGTAGATGATCGAGATCGTCCGCACCGGAGACAGGCGGAGGTGAACCATGAGGATAGCGACGGCAGTAGGACCAGGAATCGGCGCGGGCCTCGCGCTTCTTCTCCTTCTGCTTCCGTTGGCGGCGCTCGGCGATCTCTACCTGGGGCCGGAGGAGCTCGTCCAGGCCGACGGAAGCGACATCGACGTGCCCGGCTACTCCGTGCCGTCGTGCGTCGACTGGAACAGCGACGG
>JALGVU010000098.1 GCA_025774545.1 bacterium
ACGGATCCGCTGCGGTGCTCGATCCCCAGCTCGAGAGGCTGGAGCAGCCGAAGACGTCCTCGACCATGAGCGTGGCGAGATCGACGATGGCGTTCGAGACCAAGAGGTCGGTCGCGTCGATGTCGCGACCGAGTGTGTCGTTGTGGAGGGTCACGCCGGCGGCGGCCATGCCCTCGATCGCGGCCTCCGCCTCCGCCACGTACTTCGTGTCGACCGCGTAGTTCGAAAGGAAGCTCGAACGCATGTAATCGTAGATGAAGGCTACTCCGCCGCAGAGGTAGCCCACGATGTAGTCGTCGAAGACGTCCTTCCCCGCGGCGCCGGTGAGGTACCCCTGCGCGTAGCCTCGTTCGGTGTGCGTGCCCCAGACGGTGAGCACCGGCTTGCCGTCCAGGACCTGGAGCTGGCCGTTCACCTGCGAGACGGCGGGAGAGGAGCAGGCGAGGACGAGCACGAGAATCGTGAGTACGGCAGACGTCTTCATGTCGGGGCCTCCGCGTGTGGCAAGAGCTTCCTCTCACCCTATCACAGCGGATGCGCCTCGGCAAGAATCCGTCATTCTCCCCGCCCGTCCCTGCCGTCGCGCTGTCAACGCTGCCCGGGATCGGGGCGGCGTCACCGGTAGATCGACTTGATGGTACCCCAGCTCTCGTCCTCGACGGGTGAGACGCCGGTGATCTCCTCCGCCCCCGTCAGCAGGAAGTGTGACTGCCCCGGCTCAACGTCGCGGATCGTGAACTCGAGCCACGCCGGCCTCAGCGGGAAGAGGTCGTTGCCCGCGAGGATGACAAGCGGCTGGTCGGTCTGAACGACGAACGCGTCCGTGTGGAAGTCGTAGATCACTCCGCCGGGGCTCCCGGGATCGAGCTCCCAGTGATTCACGCCGGTCGGATTGCCGAAGAGGTCGTAGGACGGGAAGTTCAGCTGGAAGTCCAGGACCTGGCCCGAGATCGGCGGCGGAACGTTGTCGAACGCGATCGTCATCTGACCGATCGCGCCGTTGTACAGCGTGTCTACCACGGTGACGCCGTCTCCGTAGACGAACGTCATCGCGTCGAACGAGCTCGTGTCCACGAACGTGAACACGTTGATGCTGCCTGGGGAGATGACCGGCGGGTCGACCTCGACCCTGTGCCAGCCGGCGGTCGTGAGGAAGTCCGCGGTGATCGTGTTGCTCTGAATGCACTTGCAGGACCGCGACCACTTCCCCCGGACGTTCTTGCATGTTCCGGGTCCTCCGCATGGAGCGGTGCACGGTTCCCCAGGGTTGTTACACGTGACGTGCGTCCACGTATTGTGTGAATGCGTGCAGCCCCCCACGACGTGCCGACAACTTCCCTCGTGACCCAGGACGTTGCCCGCGAAGATCGCAAGCGACACCGCGACCAGTCCGACGGTAGCCCACTTCATACAGTCACCCTCCCTTCCAGGATGATGGGGGTGTCCCTGAGGAACTCCGCCACGTCCGGTCCTCTTGCGACAGCCGTCGCGACTGGTCCCGACGAATCGCGGAGTACCTCGTTCACGCGGCACAGACGACCGCGAGGTCTCTTTGGTGAATCCGTTCAGTGGCGAGCGGGCAGGCGTCGCACGAGGCGGATCGGTTCGCGCTCGGGGTTTCGTGCATTGTCTCGTATACCCGGCGGCTCTGATCCGCCGGCGCCTGGTGGGCCACCTACATTGTGATGCGGTTCCGGGGGAATCGATGCCGAACGATCATTGCGAGCCTGGGGCGGCTGCTCGTGGCTCGTGGTTCACCTGCGTCCGGGCCAGCGATGCGCCGCATCGGGTGCTCCGCGCTACTCGATCCGGAACACCTCTCCCTTGGGTTGGAACGGGAGGCAGGCGTGCTCGCGGCGCGTTCGCACGTGATCGCACTGGCCGTCGGTGATGATGAGAAGGGGCGCGTCCTTTGGGAAGTCGCGCGCCTTTTCGAGAAGCGAGATGCCCGGCTGGAGGATTGTCCCCCCGCGGCCGCGCACCTTCACCCGTCCCGCGATGTCCTCCGGAGCCATGTACCCTTGGTCGTACGCGTGGGCGTCGCAGAAGACGACGCGCGCGGCATGCACGTCTCGCGAGACGCTGTAGCTTGCGATCGCGCCGAGCGCCTTGGCGAGGAGCACGCGGTCCATCGAGCCCGACGTGTCGAGCACGACGCCGTACGTTCTGCCGTCGCGCACGCCGGGGGGCTCCACGAGCCGGGGACGCGGGATGTCGGGCGTCGAGGACTGGCGGCGGCTCGCACGCGCGTAGGTCCGGATCTTCTCGATGGGACGGAAGTGCTCGTCGAACCACCGCGCGAGCTCGACGTCCCACGCGATCGGCGGCTGCGAGAGCGCGCGGATCTCCTCGATGAGGCCGGCGGGAAGCGTGCCCCGGCCCTGCTCGTGATGGTAGATGAGGCCCTGCTCGAGGCAACGGCGGTAGAACTCGTCGAGATCGATGCCGTCGTGCTGAATGCCTGAGGACGGGCCCGGGAGGATGTCGGGGATGCCCTTGCCGCGAAGCGTGCGGAGCTTGCGGGCGCGTCGCATGTCCAGAACGATCCGATCGTAGACCGACTCGGCCGATTCGCCCTTGAGGTCAGGGTCGTAGAGAAGGCTGCTCGGGATGTCCCCGACGCTCATCTCGATCAGCCATCCGTTGATCACGTAGTCGCACGCGACGTTCCACAGGAACGGATCCCGTCCCCGGCACCGCGCGCCGTGACGGAGTCCGACGTGCAGAAGCTCGTGCGCCATCACGAAGCGCAGCTCCTCGTCGCTCAGGGCCGCGGCGCTGTTCAGGTAGACCTCCCGCGTCGCGTCGCAGACGGCGGCGACGTGGACGTCCATCCGCGCGCAGAGGATGCGGTCGTCGACGATCTCGAACGACGCGGCGAGCGCGCCCAGGAGCGGGTAGTGGCTCATGAACCACCGGCGGGCGCGCTCGGCCCTCGAGTTCGAGCGATCCCGGGCGCCCGTGGTCCCTTCCGCGCCGCCCGCGACGTTCACGGCGCTCCGCACCGCCCGCGCGAGCCCGCGGCTCAGGAGGTCCACGTACGTGACGCCCTCTCTGGGACCGATCCTGATCGGTCCCTCGATGAACACCATGTCGTGGCGCCCGCGTCCGGCCGTCCCGAACTCGAGCAGACTCTCGGGAATCCCCCTCAGACAGAACTCCTCGTAGAGCGCGACCTCGGACCGGATCGCGCAGTCGACGGGGTGGCGAAGCTCGAGCGGCGCGCGGCCGAGCTTGAGATCCCGCAGGAACCTCGCGACGACCACGTCGCACGCGACGTTCCATTCCCACGGGCGGCTCCTTCTCTCGAAGTGATCGAGTCCGTAGTGGAGGAGCGCGTGGGCGAGAACGTAGAGCCACTCCTCGGGCTCGGCGACGCGCTCGGGGTGCACCGCGAGGTTGCCCCTCGAGGTCGCGACCACCCAACCGTTCTCTGGGTACGGAGCGTCCCACGTGCCCTCGATCCACACCGAGCGCGCGAGGTCGTAGAAGAGGGGATGGTCGTGGAGCATGTCGTAGCCCGCATGCAGGTTCTTCCGGGCCTTGTCCCCGTCGTGCTTCCGGCGCTTCCTGCGCTTAGACATGTGCCCTCTTCTCAACGAGGCGGGGGAGGTCGCGGACGATGTCGACCATGAACCATCCGGGGAGCGACTCGCCGTCGTCGTCCTCCGCGACGACCATCTGCGCGATCTCGAGGCTCACCGAGGCGAGCGTCTTGATGTGCGCCTTCGAGCGGTGCGCGAGTCGGCGCGCAGAGTCGCCCGCCGACTCCTTCTTCGAGGGGAGCTCCTTCACGAGCTGCGCGCGGAACGACTGGGCGAGGAAATAGAGGAGGTCCCGGTCCTCCGGCTTCGTGGGCCACGGCGTGTCGCCGTTCATGATCGCCGAGAGGCGGTACTTGCCCTTGAGCTGCTTCACGAACGCCTTGAACTGCCCGGCGTGCGTGGGCGACAGGGTTCCGAAGGCGAGCACCTCGAGCTGGGCGTTCGTGATCGTCTCGCCGAATTCGTGCAGGGCGTCGCTCAGCATGTGCCAGGCGCGCGGCGACGAGAACGGCTCCTCGTGCTTCGGCGGTTCCGTCCACAGGTGGTCCGGGCGCGTCTCGATGTACTGGATGACCAGGTGGTGGATCCCGTTCAAGCGCGCCCACTCGAGCCAGTCGCGGTGCGACGCCTTGAGATGCACGTGGACCATCCGGTTGATCAGGGCCGACGACATCGTCTTCACGATCGCGCCGTCCTGCGCGCGGTTCCCGGCCCCGATCACGATCGAACCCTCGGGAAGCACGTACTCCCCGATCCGCCTTTCGTGGATCAGGCTGTAGAACGCCTTCTGCACCTCGTGCGAGCAGGCGTTCAGCTCATCGAGGAAGAGGCAGTACGGCTCCTCCCTCGCGATCATCGTCGGGGGGCAGAAGCGGCTGCGGCCCTCGACGATCTGTGGCACACCGACGATGTCCTCCGGCGCGAGCTGGCTCCCCAGAAGCGAAACGCAGGGGAGGCCCAGCTCGAGCGCGAACTCCTCGACGATGGCCGACTTGCCGATCCCCGGCGGTCCCCAGATGAAGACCGGCCGGGTCACGGCGACATTCAGAAGGAAGTCAAAGAGCTCCTTCTGCGCGACCGTGATCGCAGTGTTCAATTCCCCGCTCCTTCCGAGCTTCGTCCCGAGCGCAACGACCGGTCCCCGCGGTCGCGCCGCATCCTCGATCGGGTGGACGTCTCGGGATCTACCGAAGACGGACCTCTCCCGAGCGAGGGAACGACGCACCGACGGGTCGGTGGCCACGACGCCCACGCGTGCTTCCGATGAGATCACCGACAACGCGTCGGCGTCCCAACGGCACACCTATCGCTCTCGCGGGGATTCCTGCGAATGCCTGCGTGCTCGCAGGCGGAGTGGGGAGAAGGCGGCTACCGGCCCCTGGTCAGAGCGGCGCTACCCGCTTGCCGGCCCGAGGTTTCGTGACAGGCACCTTCCCTCCTGAGGCGAGGGATCACCCGCGCGCTATGTCCGACCCACTACTGGGTGTACAGCTCGCCACATGGGTGACTCCGTTCTTCGGTCCCGACCGAGGGCTCGGCGGGATCCGTCCGGCTCGCCGCCGCACGGCAGCTTCCGGATAGTTCGCGGACCGCTTGGGTCCGACTGACGACTCACTCAGTTCACGCGGATTCGCGTGACTACATTAACTGCAAAGGATACTCCGAGCGGCGATTCGATGTCAAGCGGAAACGCCTAGGATGTCCAGGTAACGCATGGGACGTCCTGCCTTGACCCTCCGCACCTCCGCTGGTACGCTCTCACAATTGCCCGCCCACATTCCAACTACACACGACCGGCATGCTGGAAGCCGTCACCACGGAGGACGACATGCTTCGCATTCGCACGCTCCTCGTGCTCATCCTGACCGTCGCTGCACCGGCACTCATCGCGCCTCTCGCCGTCGCCTCGCTCGACGCCGCCGACCGCGCGATCGCCGAGAACCGGTTCATCGATGCCGTCGACCTCTACGAGGACGCGGCGGCGGACGAAGCACTCGACGACGCGATCCGGGGGCGCGCGTACCGCGGGCTCGCCGCGGCGCTCCTCGCCCGCGACGAGGGCAGCCAGGCCATCATGCCGTGCGCGCAGGCGGTTCTCCACGACGTCGGGTACGCAGGGAACATCGGGTTCGTGAAGGTCATCGAGCGCGAGCTGCAGCTCTCGGGCGTTCCCGACGGGTGGGACGAGACCCTCCAGGCGCTCATCGAGGAGGCCGACGGGCACCCGCTCCTGAGGGAGTTCCTCATCGATCTCGAGATCTCGACCCTGAACGCGCGCGGGAGGTTCGATGAGGCAGACGCGCTGTTCGCCGGATACGGGGGGATCGACGATCTCCTGATCGCGGGGCCGTTCCCGAACATCGGCGGCTCCGGGATCTTCGAGCGCTTCCCCCCGGAGCACGGGATCGACATCGACGCCGTCTATCACGATTACCTCGGGCGCCCGTTCGAGTGGGAGCCGGCGATGCACGGCCGCTGGTCCCGCGTCGACCTCGATCTGATGCTGGCCGACGAGCCGAACGCCGTCGCCTATGCGCTCACGCACGTCCGCGTCGACGAGACGACGCCGGTCGTCGCGTCGGTCTTCGGGAGCGGCGCGTTCCGTGTGTGGATCAACGGGCGGGCCGTGCTCCGCGACAGGACCGCGAGGCTCCCGGGCCTCTCCCTCTACGAGTCCGCCGCTCTGCTCCGGCAGGGGTGGAACAGGATCCTCGTGAAGGCCGCCGCCGAGGTCGAGCCGCTGGCGTTCTCGCTCAGCTTCTACGATCGCGACGGCCGGACGCTCTTCCTCGAGGCCGACTCGGACCCGAGTGTCTACGACGGTCCCAACGAGCCCGTCGAGCCGATCGACGACGCGATGCCCACGTACACGTTCGAGAGCCTTCCCGACGACAGCTGGCTCCGCGCGTGGCGGGACGCCGCTCTGGGTGGAGGGCTCCCGGACTGGTTCGGCTACCTCGACTTCCTGCTCCAGCACGGCTTCGAGTACGAGGGCGAGAAGACGCTGGACCTCGCCGAGGAGCGCTTCCCGGCATCGGCGATCGTCGCGGAGATTCGGGCGAAACTCCTTGGTCAGCGCGGGGAGGCGGGCGAGGCGACGGCGATCCGTCGCCGGATCGCCGAGGACGCTCCCGAGTTCGTGTCGGCCGTGACGTCGGTGGTGGGCGAGCTCCTCGGGCAGGGGGATCTCGACGAGGCATGGGACAAGGTCAACGAGGCGCTCGAGGGGAGCCCGAAGAACATCGGGCTCATGGCCATGCACGGCGCCATGCTCATGGCCAGAGGGTCGCTCATCGAGGGGATGGATGAGCTGTCTCGCGTCTTTGCGGCCGCGCCCGAGAACATCGTGGCGCGGACCTACTACCTGCTCTCGCTCGAGGCCAGCGGGCGCGACGCAGAGCGCAACGAGGCCGTGATCAGGGCGCTCGAGGCCAAGCCGGATGATCGCGCGCTCGCGCTTCAGGCCGCCTCGATCGCCTTCCAGAAGGACGATTACGACGAAGCGGTCGAGCACATCCTGCACGCCAAGAGCGCGGGGGAGCGACCCGATTTCTCGTATCTCTCGATCGGCAGCGTCTACGAGACCGCGGGGCGGCACGAGGAGGCCCTCGCGGCGTTCGAGAACGGGCTCGAGTGGTCGCCGCGGAGCACCGCGCTGCACGACGGCGCGGCGCGGATCCTCCTGCACCTGGAGGACGAGGAGCGGGCTCTCGAGCACTACAGGATGATCGTTGCGCGCCACCCGATGGCCTTCTCGCAGCGGGAGCTCATCCGGCGACTCGAGGATCGCCCTCAGCTCGAGGAGCTTTTCCCCGAGGACGACATCGAGTCGCTCCGGGCGGAGGACGTCTCGTGGGTCGACGACGAGGAGAAGGCGATCAGGCTTCTCGACGTGCAGCACGTGACGGTCTATCCGAGCGGCGCCCACGAGGTGCAGAGGCACACCCTGACGAGAATCCTGAGCAAGGCGGGCGCCGACATCTACGGCAGTGCGTCCGTTCCTTACTTCTTCGACGCCGACCAAGGGCGCATCGAGGTGGCGAGGACGATCAAGAGCGACGGCCGCGAGGTCGCCGCCGAGCGCGGGTTCGGGGAGGTCACCTTCGCGGACATCGAGCCGGGTGACCACGTCGAGCTGCGGTACGTGGTGCGCTACATGCCGTCGATCGGTCTGCCCGGGGAGTTCTGGCATCGCCACTTCTTCCAGGGCCCGGTCCCGATCCTGGAGAGCCGGCTCGCGATCCTCCGCCCCAAGGACATGAGCTACGAGACGGAGATGCACGGGGCGGCGCTCGAGCCCTCGACGACCACTCACGACGACTGGCAGCTCGACGTCTGGGAGATGAGCAAGGTGGAGCAGAGTGTCGCCGAGTCGCGGATGCCGCCTCGCACCGAGCGCGTCATGTGGCTCGACGTCTCGACCGTCCAGGACTGGGCGCGAATCGCGGAATGGTACGAGGGCATCTCCCGCGGGAGGCTCCACCCAGGACGCGAGGTCATCGCACTCGCGGAGGAGCTTGCGGCGGAGGCCGAGGGCGACAGCGCCAGGATTCACACCGCCTCGAACTACGTCAGGAAGAACATGAAGTACGAGGGGTCCGGCTTCATCGAGAGCGGGCTCGTGCCGCGCTCCGTCGACGATGTTCTCGAGACGCGGCTCGGCGACTGCAAGGACCAGTCGGTGCTCATCGTGTGTCTCCTGAGGCACATGGGCATCGACGCGCACATCGCCCTCGTGAACGACCGTGGCGAGCAGACGGTGCCGACGCTTCCCTCGACGAGGTTCACGCACGCCATCGTCCGCGCGGAGACGTCGGACGGGAACGTCTATTGGATCGACCCGACCGACGAAGTGCTGAGCTTTCCGAACGTGCCCGTGGGGCTCGAGGGCGCGCAGGCGCTCATCGTCGATCCCGCCAATCCCGTGTTCGCCGAGATCCGTCTCGATCCGGAGAATGCGAACGGAAGCGACTGCAAGCTCTCCGCGGTCGTGAGCGACGAGGGCGACCTCACCGTGTCGGGGGTCTGCGACTACCGCGGGGAGGACGCGGCGCGCTACCGCTACTACGCTCTGCACATTCCCGACAGGCTCGAGGAGATCGAGCGCGACATCATCGCCGAGGAGCACCCCGCGGCGATCGTGAGCGCGAGCGAGTTCGAGGGCGCGTCCGATCTCGACGCCGACATGGTGCTCGACTTCGAGTTCCGCCGCGCGGCCGCCGTGTCCCAGGCGGGCGATCTGATGATCCTGAGCGTGCCGTGGACCGTCGGCAGAGTGCCGTACAACCTGGTGTCGCTCGAGGAGCGCGCGTACCCGCTCGTTCTCGACTCCTGGCGGGGTCACTACTCAGAGGTCATCGAGCTCGAGGTGCCGGAGGGCTACGTTCTCGCGAGCGAGCTTCCCGCGGGAGAGGCCACGTGCCCCATGGGGCACTTCTCTCTCGAGGCCGAGGATCAGGGCGGCGGGAAGATCGTCCTCAGGAAGGTGCTCCAGATCGACGCGCTCCGCGTCGAGCCCGGTGACTACGCAGCCTTCCGCAGCTTCCTCGAGGTGGGCTGGAGGGCGGAGGAGCAGCAGCTCGTGTTCAAGCGGGGATAGGTGCGGCGCACGGCGATCGCCCGGGGCACACCGCCCGTCGGCGCGTACCGAGTGTGAGCCCCGGCGGCGTGTCCCGAGCGCACTGCGGCGACTCGCGAGTTCACCCGACGCCCGCCCGAGCGCACTGCGGCGACTCGCGAGTTCACCCGACGCCCGCCTACACCACCCACGCATGTCCGAACTTCACGAAGGACGTCCTGCCCTGCTGCGTGAGATCGACGTCCATGGTGGAGTGGCCGTGATTCGCGGTGACCTTCAGATGCCGGCCGAGTCGAACCGACGCCGCTGGCTCCACCCGCAGTAGCCTGCCCTTCCTGTTGTTGTCGTAGTCGATCCCGTCCCCGGCGATCATCTCCCACGAGAGGCCGAGCATGTTGCTTAGCCGGAGCTCTCCGAACGTGGAGAGGCCAGCCAGCTCGTACTCCGTTCCCTGGTAGACCTCGGTTCCGAAGTCGGTCGACACGTATATGCGCGACTGGAGCCTCTTCTCGTCGAACCATGTGCCTGCGCCGAAGCAGTCCTCCGAGCGCGTGGCGCCGATCTCGAACAGCGTGAACCAGGAGTCGGCCTGCCGGCGCCAGTTGCGGGCGAGGCCAGTGCAGGCGTGGTTCTCGCCGACGTGAGGGCGGGCGGTCCGGTCCACGGACCCCTAACGGGGTGCATGGAGGGCGTCTTCTTGACAAGACTAGACGATTATGATATTCTAGAGATGACGCCACTTCTTCGAGGAAGCATGCCGGACGCGGGTTCCACCAGCTACTTACGGCTGGAAGCGTGCGGTGTGCTTCCCGGATCGGCCGTTGCCGGCTGCGTGCTCGCCGTGCGCGGCGGGTGCGTTGAGGGAGGCGCGTCCAGAACGCGAATCGTATCGATTCGGAGCCGCTCCCTGGCGGCGCCGCGTCGACGGGTGAGGAGTGAAAGCGGGCGATTGGCCCGTGGTGGAAGCCTGACGAAGGGGCTCTGCTGAGCCGGAGCCCCGAGACCGGGGGTAGGAAGATGAGAAGCAGTGTGAAGAGACTTCGACGGACGCACGGGATGGCGATCGCGTGCGTCGTGGCGTTGGCGCTTGTCGTTCTCCCGATACCTCACGTGACGTGGTCGGAGTTCGTCGCGTGGGCGGCTGGAACCTGCGGCATCGCCGCCACGGACGGCGGCGCGGACGGCTTCCAGATCGACGCGCAATTCTACTCCGGAGCGAACGCCGACGACTGGGCCCAGGGCGGGAGCTACGCGGGCGTGCTCGACGACGCAGGGCTCGCCGCGCCGGCGTACGAGCCCGCGCTCTTCCTGCAGGACACGAACTGGGCCGGGGGCAACGTCGATCCCAGCACGTTTGCCGGCTCGAACAAGAACTTCGAGAGCCTCGACCCGGCCAACTACCCGACGTCCGGCTGGGACGTCGGGACCGGCAGCGGCCCGAAGAAGAACGACCTCACGGAGCTCTACTCCCACGTGCGCGTCATCGAGGACGGCGACACGCTCCAGGTCTGGCTGATACTGGGTGCTCTCACGCGCTCGACGAGCGGATCGAGCTACCTCGACTTCGAGTGGAACGCGGCAGGAGTCCAGCAGTCGGACCTCGACAGTATCCTGACCGTGGAGTACTCGGACGGCGGGAACAACCCCGGAGTCGAGGCGCGGAGATGGAGCGAGACGTCTTCGGGCGTCTACGCGTGGGTCCAGTGGACGCCTCCGGCCGGTCACTACTACACGTGCACGAACGACACGGCTGTGGCGGCACCGCCGTGGGGAGCGACGAATGACGGCGGCGATCCGGACACCACGGTGGCCGCTCTCCAGTTCGTGGAGATGGCGATCAACCTCAAGGCG
>JALGVU010000368.1 GCA_025774545.1 bacterium
GGCCCTCGCGATCCAGATCTTCTCGGGCAATCCTGTCGGCTGGAAGATCGGGAGGCTCGACCGCACCGACCGAGACGGCTTCGCGCGCGTCGCGTCCGAGGCCGGCATCGCGCCCGTCCTCGTTCATACACCCTACCTCATTAACCTCGCCTCGAGTGAACGCAAGCTCCGCTCGCTCTCGCGGCGGGCCCTCGTCGACGCTCTCACGCGCGCGCACGAGCTTGCGTCCGGTCCCGTCGTCGTGCACGCGGGGAACCACAAGGGCGCGGGCGCCGATGTAGGGATCGAGCGTGCGGTCAAGACGATCGCGTGGGCGATCGAGCGCGCGCCCGCGGATGTCGCGCTCGCGATCGAGAACGGCGCCGGGAAAGGCACCGAGATCGGCGTCACCTTCGCAGAGCTCACACGGATGGTGAGCCTCTTCCCCTCCCGGCGCGTCGGGGTGCTTCTCGACACGGCGCACCTCTGGGCGTTCGGCTACGATCTCAGGAGGAGCGAGATCGTTCGGAAGATGATCGAGGACTTCGATAGTGAAGTCGGCCTCGATCGACTCCTTGGGATTCACGGCAACGACTCGCTCGCCGACCTCGGGTCGCGCCGCGATCGCCACGCGCTCTGGACCGAGGGGAGAATGGGAAGGAAGGGACTCCGGAACCTCGTGCGGCAGCCCGCGTTCGAGCGCCTTCCGTTCATCTTCGAGATCCCGGGAGAGACCGCGGACTTCGACAGGAGGAGGCTCGCGTCGATGCGGAGGCTCGAGCGGAGGCTCAGGCGCCGGACGCCCGTGGAGCCGCGATGCTAGCGCGGTCCCGGCGGGGCCTGCCGCGACCATGCTCAGCCCTCGCGCGGTTCCGGCCGCGCCTGTCGCGTGTCCTCCTCGCGCTCGAAGTTCGCGAGGCGCTTGAGAGCCGCCACCTCCTCACCGCGCCCGAGCTTCGCCCGCCTGAGCGCGCGTCTGAGAATCGAGATCGAGCGATCGTAGGTCTCGCGGTCGACGGGATACGGGAAGCCGTCCTTCCCGCCGTGCGCGAAGCTGAATCGCGCCGGGTCGCGGAAGCTCGGGGCCTCGCCGTACAGAACCTCGGAGAGGAGCGCGAGCGCGCGGAGCGTCTTCGGCCCCACGCCGCGCATCCCCAGGAGCTCCTCGAATCCGGCGGGCTTCCGCTCGTAGGTCGAGAGGAAGATCTTCGCGAGCCGCTTCGGATCGATGTCCGCGGCGCTCACGTGGTGACGCCCGGGAAGCCGCAGGGACCGGGCCTTGTCGATCTCCGTGATGAGGGAGACAGGCCGCTCGCAGGCGAGGGTAGCGATCCGCTCGCGGGCCGCGGCGCTCTCCCCCGCCACCAGGTTGAGTGAGAGCTGGCGTGCGTCCGCGCACACGGCCGCGTGCGGCTCGTCGACGAAGTCATCGAGTGAATCGGAGAGCCAGTGATATCGGCGGGCGGTCCCCGCTTCCCCGTTCATGCCCTGCTGGACGACGCACCACGAGCCGCCTTGCGTGAAGAAGAAGGCGTGGTGGTAGATCTGGTGGCCGTCCTGCACGGCGCCCGAGTCGACCTTCGCCGAGAGCCGGCTGGCGTAGACGAGCGTCTCGGGATCGACGTCGACGAAGGGCCCTCGCTCCCGGATTTCGTCCGGGGTGCGCCTTGAGACGCGTCCCTTCCCGCCGCACACGAAGAGCCCGAGCTCGCGCTCGAGGTCCTTCGTTCCCTCCTTGATGGCTCCCGTCACGGTCGTCGTGACGCCGCTCGAGTGCCAGTCGAACCCGAGCACGCAGCCCAGGGCCTGAAACCAGAACGGGTCCGAGAGCCTGGCGAGCATCTCCCCGGGCCCTCCGTCCGACACGATCGCGATCACGATCTCGCGGGAGAGCCGCGTCATCCGTTCGAAGAGCCAGCGCGGCGCCCGTCCACCGTGGAGGGGAAGGCTGGCGGTGCCTGTTCGCGGCATGGTCTCTCCTGAGTGGTCCCTCGGGGCGCACCCTCGAGGATATCATGCTTCGGAGCCTCCGTCCGCCTCAACCCCTCGCTCGCCGCCGGTGTCCAATCTGAAGGAGCCCCCCCCAGGCCCCGCGCACGGCACGTCCTGCCGGTACCCGCGCGACGGCGTTTCCGATCAGCCACACGGAGGACACCATGAGATGCGCGCTGTGCGTAATCGCCGTCGCGTGCACGCTTTGGGCGCCGGTCGGCGCGGGCGCGACGTACCCCGAGGTCCTGTCGAGGGCCGACGTCGCCACGCGGGCCCTCGAACACGCCCACGACGTGGGCGTGTACACCAGGGGCAACCCTGACGCCGCGGGGGCCTTCGCGCCCTGGAGGACCCAAGGCCTCATCGCGCGCGAGCCGATTCTCGTTCACTCGTATCCTGCGCTCAGACCCTCCTACTACCTCGTCCAGCTCGAGGGGAGCGGTGAGACGCCTCGATCGTTCGTGACGCTCGATCCCTTCGACGGCTCGTGGCACGCCTACGGAGCGATGCCACCGGGCGAGAGCTTCCCCGCGGTCGGGCCCGAGGAGGCGGCCGAGATCCTCTCGGGCGCGCTCGGGCGAGTCATCGACCCAGCGGACGTCATCGCCGTCGAGATGCCGGACAAGACCATCTCCTGGACCGTCGCGCTCGCGCGCGACGGGAACGGGGACTCTCCCTTCATCGACCTCACCTGCGGGGACGACATGCGGTGGGCGTCGGTCGGATTCGCCGGAGATCCGGAGGATCGCTCGAGGCCGCTCGAACCGGTGACGGGCGACCGGCCGACGCC
>JALGVU010000369.1 GCA_025774545.1 bacterium
GGCGTGGGACTTCCTCTTCCGTACCTGCGGCCCGATCTGGGTCGGAGTCCCCGAGGACGAGCCGATAACGACGAGCCTCAGGTTCACGGCGATCGAGCCGAACCCGTTCGCGGGCACGACGACGATCCGCTACGCGCTGCCGTCTGAAGCGGACGTCACGCTCACAATCTACAACCTCGCGGGACGGGAAGTGCGGACCCTCGTCGCCGAGCGACAGGCGGCCGGCCCCAGGTTCGTGGAGTGGGACGGCGTGAATGATGATGGGCGCAGGGTCGCAAGCGGCGTCTACCTCGCGCGGCTCGAGGCGGCCGGAAGTGTGGCGACGAAGATGATGACGCTTCTGAAGTAGGGCGAGCGAAGGAACACGCATCGAATGAAACGGGCGCCCGCACAGACGTGTGGGCGCCCGGTCCTTGGAGCGGGATAGCTCCCGTGGCGGGTGAGTTTCACCGGACTCGTGACATTAGGATCCCCCGAGTGTCGCGTCCCTCCGCGTCAAGCTCGATGTAGCCGGCGCACCAAGACCGCCGCCATCCGCCCGCCTATCGAAAGAGTGCCTTGATGGAACCCCACGACCGGGTCTCGACGGGAGTCGTCCCCAACACCACCTCGAGGTAGGGTGGGTTGCTCCCGTGCTCCTTGCTGCAGAAGCTCGTGACGGGGGCTTCGGGCCACCACCAGTAGTCCTCGTCGAGGATCCGCCAGCCGTAGTTCGGCACGTCGTTGCCGGTCATGGCTCGCACGTCTGCCGTGACGTCCCACTCCATCCAAGCGAAGTCAGACGGGACGTCTGCCTCCGCCGTCGGCGCCCCCGCCGTCTCAGGAGCGTTGTTCCAGGTGACGGTGCTCTCGTCCCAGTCGCCTCGGATCTGGTAGCAGTTGAGCTCCCGTCCCACCGGATCGGGGCCCGCGTTGCGGCAGTAGTAGAGGAAGAGCGTCGCCGACTCCACGAACTCACCCGGAGGGATCGATGACAGATCGAATCTCACAAGTGCGTCCCAACTCCACAGGAAGTGATATCCGCGTTCAGTTCTTACGTGCATCCACACGGCCGACCCGTAGTTCCCGCCCGGAATGTCCATCGCGATCCACGTGTCGTCCGTCACAGGGCAGATGACGTTCGCTGCCGCTGTCCCCACCGCCACGGTAACCACCCCGGCGATCAACAAGATCCTGCATACGCTCCACATGGTGTCCCCCTCTTCCATTCCTGCTCCGTTCGTGTCGTCGGAACCGTCCCTCGAGTCCGACGGTCGCCACCTCCCTTCCGCGTCGCACGCCGATCGTGTGCGGCTACTTCAGAAGCAGCATCCGCTTCGTGTTCTCGTACCCCGGGGCCGAGAGGCGGTAGAAGTAGACGCCGGACGGTACCCGCTGCCCGTCGTCGTCGAGTCCCCTCCAGGTAACGCTCTGCACGCTCGGATTCTGCACGCAGTCGACGAGCGTACGGACCCGGCGCCCGGCAGCATTGAACACCTCGAGCAGCACGCGGCCGCCGGCGAACGGCACCTCGTACTCGATCGTCGTCACGGGATTGAAGGGATTCGGAGCGTTCTGCCGGAGCGCGAACGCCTGCGGGACCTCCGGCACGGGCGTGCATCCCACGTCGACCACGCCGAGCGCGCCGTCGGCGCCCGCCGAACCGGCCTCGCCGTGCGACGTCGGACCGCACATGACGCCGACGTCGGATTCGCCGCCGTATCCGCCGTGTCCGGAGCCGCCCTCTCCGGGGGCGCATCCGGGCGATCCGTAGTGATAGACCTGGAGGCCTCCGTAGGGATGTACGAGCTCATCGCACCGGCTGCCGCCCGCAGCGCCTCCTGCGCCGCCGTGGCCTCCGTTCGAGTGGATCTCACCTTCGTCGATCATGACGACGAACCTAATGACGACCGTCCCGCCGTCTCCGGCGTCACCACCGCCGCCTCCGCCACCGCCGCCACCGGCGGCATCTCGCTCGACGAACTGGCAGTAGTAGTCGTTGTAGTCCCCCTGGCTTCCGCGCTGCCCGTTCCCGCCGTTCCCGCCGTCGGCTTCGATGACGCCTCGGTTGTCGAGATGGAACGCGCAGATCCGAACGTGGCCGCCTCCGCGGCCGCCCGCACCCCCGTCGCCGCCGTCGCCGCCCGGCACGCCTCCCTCGAGCCAGCAGAGGACGCGCTCGTGCTCGGCTCCCCCGCCGCCACCGCCGCCACCGCCGCCCGAGCCGCCGCTCCCGGCGAAGGGATTCGGCGAGAGGAGACCGGAGCCGCCGGGCGTGCAGCAGCAGGGCTCGATGTAGACGCCGAAGGTAGTCCGGATGTGGCCGCCGGTGGCGCCGACGCCACCGGCTCCACCAAGCCCGCCGCTCGAGAGATCGGTGATGCGCCCGTTGTTCGTGAGCGTGCCACGGACCCTGAGCGTGTGGCCGTTCGTGTTGAGTGTTCCGTTCACAGTGAAGTTGTAGTACTCCTCGTCGCCGTTCATCTCGTGGTCGTTCAGGATCGCGCTGACGTCCGAGTGCCCGTAGCAGTAGAACGGGTCCTGTGCCTGCACAATACCGGCGCACAGCGCCAGGGCAAGCACCGCGATCACGAGAAGCTCTCTCACATTGCGCGTGGCCTTCATGCTCTTCCCCCCCATGGTTCATCGAACCTACCTCACCGAATCGCCCCCTGCGTCGCGCGTGTGCCAGGCCGCTCCGGCACCGGCCAGCCTTGCCGATGCGTCGCGTGGTCCATCTCGGCGGCCTGTCGCCGCGACGGGTCATGCGTCCCTCC
>JALGVU010000099.1 GCA_025774545.1 bacterium
ATGGCGAGCGCCAGCACGACGTGGAGGAAGATCCTGAGTCCGCCGCGACCTCGCCTGTTCTGTGCCGGACGTGCCATGCGTCTCCTCGTGGTATCACGTTGCGGCCGGAGGCCCCGCCTCACCACCGCCGGGTCGCCTCGGCGCCCCCCTCCGTCTCCCCGCGTACGGCGGTTCCCGCACACTCTATCACATCCCGGTCGGCCCTCAAAGCGGCAGGACCTCGCAACAACGCGTTGCCCGGACACGACCACGTGGGACGGTTGACCCCCGCTCCCGCTCGCACTAGAATCATAGATGAGACGAGTCGGTCGATGCCCACCCATTCGGGAGGAGTCCACTTGACCCGCGCGGTCCCCATACTCGCGATCATCGCGGCCCTCGCAGCAAGCCCTCTCGCGGCCGAGACGATCCTCGTCGACGCCAACGGCTTCGGGGAGTACCGGACGATCCAGGAGGGGATCAACGCCGCCGCCGACGGCGACACGATCATCATCGTTGCGGCGCCCTACCGGGGCCTCGGGAACCGCGACCTCGACCTCGAGAGCAAGAACCTCGTGTTCCAGGGCGTGGCCTTCCACCCGTGGCAGCGCCCCGTCATCGACTGCGAGGGCGCCGGCCGCGCGTTCTCTCTGACGGCCGCGAACGACTCCACAACGATCATCGATGCGATCGAGTTCACGGGCGGCGACGCCGAGACCGGGGGAGCAATCGACTGCTGGGGCGCCTCCCCGATCATCCGGAACTGCTCCTTCTACGAGAACCTCGCCACGATCGGAGGCGCCATCTTCGTTTCGGGGGCCGAGGCCGGATCCCGCTCGGGCGACGCCAGTATCCGTGATTGCGACTTCTCATCCAACAGGAGCGTCGTCGCGGGAGGTGCCATCGCCGCCGTCTCGGCCAACATCGCCGTCAAGGGCTGCAGCTTCTATGCCAACAGGACTGGGGACGGGGACGGGGGCGCGCTCCACGTTGCGGCGTCGAGTCCCGTGATCTCGCGCTGCACCTTCGCCGGGAACTCCGGGACGGGTGCCGGCGCGATCGCGCTCGACGGCTCGTCCGGCACGATCGAGCGGTGCGTCATCGCCTTCAGCACGAACGGGCGAGGGGTCGCGGGTGGAAGCCCGGAGATCTTCCACTGCTGCGTCTCGGGGAACGACGATGGCGACGCCCTCCCCGGCAACGACCATGACAATCTGTTCACCGACCCCCTCCTGTGCGACCTCGCTGCCGGCATCCTGTCCCTCTGCGACAACTCCCCCTGCCTCCCCGGCGGAAACGGCTGGGAGATCACGATCGGCAGTGAGGCGCAGGGCTGCGCCGACTGCTCCTCTCCCGCCGAGTCGGCCTCATGGAGCGCGATCAAGGCGCTCTTCCTGCCGGCCTCCCCCTGACACACCGATCACGACGGATGTCACGGAACGTCGTATCTTCTTCTCCAGTCGTCCGGTTCGCGCGTCCCTTGTCGCGCGGACGCGACGTCGATTCGGGGCCAGAGCGCCCGTGCGCCCTCCCACCGCGGCGCCCCTTGCATCTGGCTCGTTTCTGGCTAATGTTGGGTGCGCCCGACACCGCTCGGGTGTGCGACCGGACTCGATCTACTCTGACCACGTTGCGCAACATGTCATGCGAAGAATCGACTTGACTGGCGCCCCCCTCCTTTCTATACTCCGCGCAACTTCAGCCTTGGAGATCATATGGTGTGTGCGTTGGCACGGAGAACGACAACACGAGCGGGCAGCGCCAACACAACCGTCACGGCTTTGATCTGTGCCCTCCTTCTCTTGACGGCTTTCGCCGCACCCACGCCTGCGCGGGCGGACTCCCACAACGGGACGCACGTCATCATCGGTGTCACGCCGAACTCGACCTTTCAGGTGACGCACAACAACGACGTCGTCTTCGACCTTCCGGTCGTGGCCGACGCGCAGGGCATCCTCGGCTTCGTCATCGAGGATCAGGACCCGTCGGCCGGCGGTACGGTCTGCATCCTCCCTCCCGGTCCGCCGCAGGTTACGGGCCAGGAGATCTGCGGCTTCGCCGACACGACCGCCACGATCTGCTGGCGCACGAACTGGCCTGCGACGTCGCAGGTTGAGTACGGGACGACGACGGCCTACGGCGGTTCCACACCGGTGTCGACCGATCTCGTGCTGAGCCACGAGATCGACGTGACCCCGCTGGCGACTGAGACCACGTATCACTGCCGGGCCGTGTCGGTCGACGCGTTCGGCAACCGTGTCGTCTCGGGCGACATGACGTTCACCACGAATCCGCTCCGCCCGATCATCACCGAGGTCACGGTCGTCGACACGACCGAGACAACTGCAACGATCACCTGGCTCACGTCGACACCGTCCTCGTCGCAGGCGGAGTACGGAACGACGACGGCGTACGGGAGCATCGCCGGTGCGGCTTCCGAGCTCGCGCTCGAGCACGAGCTTGTCATCGAGAACCTGGAACCCGACGAGCTCTACCACTTCTGCGCGCTCTCGACCGATGTCTACGGCCAGGACGCGTCCTCGGACGATCACGTCTTCGTGACGCGGCCGGACGAGTTCCCCGACGCCCTCGTCATCGAGGAGCTGGGGATCATCGACGTCATGCCCGACGAGGCCACCGTCTGGTGGACGACGAGCCAGCCGGCGACATCGCTCGTCGAGTACGGTGTTGACGAGACCTACGGCCTCTCCGCACTCGACTTCGAGTACGTGGCCTTCCACGAGCTGACGCTCCCGGGGCTCGATGTGGGGACCGTCTACCACTACCGCGTCCTCTCGATCAATGCCGGCGGCGGCGTGGCTCTGACCGACGACGCCACCTTCGAGACGCCGCCCTCGGCGCTCGAGATCGGTCCCGTCACGATCGTCGACCTCACGCCGAGCGCGTTCACGGTCGGCTGGGACACGAACAGGCCCGCGAGCTCGCAGGTCGAGTACGGGCTCGACGAGTGGTACGGCGACGAGACGGCGCTCGATCCGACGCCGACGACGCACCACGCCGTGACCGTTGCGGGCCTCGAGCCGTCGAGGACCTACCACTTCCGCACGCGGAGCGTCGACGGCTACGGAAGCCCCGGCGTCTCCGGGGATCACACGGTGACGACGGCAGCCGCCGAGATCCAGATCTACGGGCTCTCCGTCGTCGACACGACGGCCACGTCGGCGGTCGTGGCGTGGCAGACGGTCGTCGACGCCAGCTCGACGGTCGAGTACGGCACGGCGCCGAACTGCCCCCTCTCCGTCCACGAGCCGGGGCCGACGACGCACCACGAGGTCGAGCTCACGGGGCTTCGCCCGGGGACGATCTACTACTACCGCGCGCGCTCCGCGGGCGGCGGAAGCGAGGGCGTGTCGCCCGTCTACGCATTCGAGACCAGGAGCGTGTCGGACTTCATGCCGCCTCAGGTCCCGGCCGGATTCTCGGCCGAGGCCGGGCCCGGCAAGATCGCGCTCCACTGGGAACCGAACCAGGAGCCCGACCTCGGAGGCTACCGCGTCTACCGCAGGGCGGAGCCTGAGGAGGTCTTCACCCTGCACGCGTCGATCGCGGCCGGCATCACGAGCTACACGGACACTGACGTTGTCGATGGGTCGATCTACGAGTACGCGATCGCCTCGTTCGACGATGCGGGGAACGAGAGCGTTCTTTCGGCCATCATCAAGACGGTCCCGGGAGTCGGCCTGGGCGGGAGCATCTGGATCTACCCGAACCCCGTCGGAGACGAGACGACGATCAGGTTCGTGCCGCCCCGCTCGGCGAGAGACGGGGACAGGTACGACATCAGAATCTACGACGCCACCGGCAGGCTGATCAGAACGGTCGCGAGCGGGACCGCCGACCGCGACCGCGGCCCATTGACGATCAGATGGGACGCGACCGACTCCCGCGGCAGACCGGTCGGAAGCGGCATCTACTTCTGCGTCGCGACCTGCTCTGCCGGGAGCGTCCGGACGAAGGTCATGGTTCTGAGGTAGGTCGTCTCGAGCGCAGCGCGCACGGATTCCACGAGAGCCCCGCCCACACGGGCGGGGTTCTCACGTTCTCGACCGCCGCGCCGCCGGCGCGCCTCGCGCACCACTCCCTCCCACCCTCACAGCCCCAACAGAATAGCAATCACGGTCGATCCCCGGGAAACACTCGCTCCTGAGGCACATCGGAGACTCTCAGGCAGATGAGCGAGGGCCTGTTGACACGGCCGCGAAGGTCTCGTAGGCTCGTACGTTGGATTCCCTGTGCGGGATCCGCTCCGTTGGAAGAGGTCACTCGAGAGGAGGGGTGAGACATGAGGAAGGTGCTGGCATTCGTTCTCGTGGGCGCGCTCGTCATCGGCATGGCGGGGTGTGCGTCCATGAGCAGCAGAGACAAGGGCGTAGGAATCGGCGCGGCGACCGGCGCGGTCCTCGGCGGGGTCATCGGAGCCCAGTCGGACAACACGGCGCTCGGGGCGATCCTCGGCGCGGTGGTCGGTGGAGCCGCCGGCGGCGTCATCGGCAACTACATGGACGACCAGGCCGAAGAGATGGAGAAGGACCTCGAAGGCGCGAAGATCGAGCGCGTCGGAGAGGGCATCAAGGTGACCTTCGACTCGGGCCTCCTGTTCGACGTCAACAAGGCGGACCTCCGCCCCACGGCGCAGGAGAACCTCGTCAATCTCGCGGAGATCCTCAACAAGTATGAGGACACCGACATCCTCCTCGAGGGCCACACCGACGCCGACGGGACCGAGGAGTACAACATGGGTCTCTCGGAGCGGCGTGCGAGGTCGGTGACGGACTTCCTCCTCCGAAAGGACGTGAAGTTCGCCCGGATCTCGGCGATGTGGTACGGCGAGTCGCAGCCGATCGCCGACAACGCCACCACGGAAGGCAAGCAGGCCAACCGGCGTGTGGAAGTCGCGATCATGGCGAATGATAAGCTGAAGGCCGCGGCCGAGAAGAAGGTCGAGCAGGGCTAGAACAGAATCGAACGATCCAAGTGAGTGGCAGAAGGGCCCCGCCGGCATCGGTGGGGCCCTTCGTCTACCTGGAGCCGCCCTGTGTCGAAGCCGCCCCTCAGTGGAGCCGCTCTGCGTCAGGACCACATGAAGAGGGGCCGCCCCGTTGCTGGAGCGGCCCCTCTCGATTCAACGGCACGCGCCGACCTATTCGTCGAGGACGACAACGTTCTCCGCCGCCGGGCCTTTCTCGCCCGCGACGACGTCGTACTGCACGTGATCGCCTTCGTTCAGCGTCTTGAAGTCGCCACCGCTCTGGATCGCCGAGTGATGGACGAAGCAATCCTTCGAACCATCATCCGGCGTGACGAAGCCGTAGCCCTTGCTGTCATTGAACCACTTCACCCGTCCGGTCGTACCCATCCCGCACTCCCCTCCAATGTTGCGGCGGTCGGCCGGCATGGCCGGCCATTCCCGCCGTGGTACGCCGCGGGCCTTCCACCCGCGTCGGGCGCGCCGTGATCATCCGTCGAAGAGCGAACTCCTGACCGCCCTCTCGGTGCGGCCCCAGAAACACGAAAGGACCCGCGCGTTCGCCAGGTCCTTCTTGTGTCCTCGGACATACCGCACACCGACGTGGCTACGCCTACTCTCGCATCACTGTAGCAGAACCCGTGCCGATCGTCAACAGGAACCTCACGACGGCAAGGAAGTCGGGGACGACGGCCCTCGCAACCCCACGCGCTGGGCCTCACTCCCCCGCGGGTCGGGCCTCACTCCCCACGCGCTGGACCTCACTCCCCACGCGACGGGCCCTCCCTGACAGCTGCGGTCATGTGGGTCGCCTTGCACCGGACACCCGGAAGGGTCAGAATGTACTGGGGAAGGGCGCCCCGGCGCATCGCTGGGGACCGCCGTCCCCGGGAACACGGAACCTGCCCGGCGGGAAGACCCGCTCTCGGCCCTCGCTGATCAGCCCTTGAGCCAGGGGCGCGGATTCGTTAGAATGGAGATGCCGCAGGTCTCCCCCCCACGGCGCCATCGCCTCATCCCCAAGGAGGACCATCGTGAGACCGTATGCTCCAGTCGTCTGTTGCATACTGATCCTGGCCGCCACGGCCGCCCTCGCCGCGACGCACCGCGTCGACCTCAACGGGGGCGGGGACTACCTGACCATTCAGGAGGGCGTGAACGCGGCCAGCACCGGGGACACGGTGTTGGTGGCTGCGGGCACCTACACGGGCGCCCTGAACAGGAATCTCAATCTCGGGGGCAGGTCCCTCGTGCTGATCTCCGAGTCGGGGCCCGACGTCACGATCATCGACGCCCAGAACGCGGGCCGCGTCTTCGACCTCCGTGCGGGAGGGATATGGGGCGCGACCATCCGGGGCTTCACGATCACGCGTGGGATGGCGACCGACGGCGGCGGCATGCGCTGCTCCGACGCCTCCCCGCTCGTCTACGACTGCACGTTCGTGAACAACCGGGCCACCAACGGCGGCGCCATCAGTTTCGCCGGGGGGACTCGCGCCGGACTCGACGAATGTCGTTTCATCGACAACGAGGCCGCGGACTACGGCGGTGCAATCTACTACTATCAGCCGATTCAGCCCAGTGCCGAGTTCTGCACCTTCTCTGGTAACAGCGCGGGGATCAACGGCGGCGCGATCTCGCTGAAGGCCGCGAACAACGCGAAGATCCTCTACTGCGATTTCGACACCAACACGGCCCAGGACGGCGGGGCGGCCTACGTGGGGATGCTCGGGATGCCCGGCGGCGACGAGTTCCCGCCGACGGTCTTCTCGTTCTGCACCTTCTTCGAGAACACCGCCACCCGCGGCGGCGGGATCTTCTCCAACGGCTTCAGCCTGCTCTCGGCGTCGTTCTGCACGTTCGCTCGGAACTCGGCGGTCGAGGGCGGCGGCATCTACGCCCTGACCGATCACGAGGGCTACGTGATGGTGCAGAACTGCACGCTCGTCTTCAATCACGCGGACTACGGCGGCGGCGTCTGCTGCGCCGGGAGGCCCGATTACAACCTGATGACCGTCACCACGAGCGTCCTTGCATTCAGCAGCTCAGGGAACGCGCTCTACCGCCGGGACTACGTGCCCGTGACGACGACCCTGAACGTCGCCTACGGCAACGCGGGTGGCGACTACCTGAGCGGCTCGAGCAACCTCCTCACCGATCCTCTGTTCTGCGGCGTGTTCGACGATGACTTCAACCTCTGCGAGAACTCCCCATGCCGTGGCTCGAACAACGACTGGGGTCTCCTGATCGGGGCGCACCGCCAGATCTGCGGCTCGTGCACGTCACCCGTCGAGGAGAAGTCGTGGGGCTCCATCAAGGCGCTCTATCGCTGAGCCGACACGGGACCGCGCGGGTCCGACCCGCGCAGGCCGCATCACGAAATCGAGAGGCCCGGCCACACGGCCGGGCCTCTTCTCTTCTGCTCTCGTTCGCCTCCGGCCACCTCACCACGCACGACGTGGCGAACGGCCGCGGCGGCGCTAGCGCAGCATGACCATCTTCTTCGTCAGGGTCTCGCCGCCCGCGGTGAGCCGGTAGAAGTACGCACCGGCAGCCACGGGTGCGCCACGATCGTCGCGGCCGTCCCACGGCGCCGCGTGCTCGCCCGCAACTCGTTCGGAGTCAACGAGCACCCTCACGAGCCGCCCCGCCGCGTTGTAGACGGCGAGCCGCACCGTCGCGGCCTCGGGCAGTTGGTAGCGGATCGTCGTGCTCGGTCCGAACGGATTCGGCACGGCTCTCCCGAGCGCGAGCGTCGCGGGCGCGCCGCCCGGGACATCGCTCTCCACGCACGTGAAGCCGAGGACGCTGAAGTCGTCGACGCCCGCCTCGACGACGGAGCCGCCTCCCAGATCGGCCGCGTCGAGCCTGACCCGGAAGAGCGGCGTCCGATCGACGAGATCGTCGACCATGAAGCCGCGTTCATACCAGGCGGGCGGCATGGGCGACGGGCGACCGATGACGTCGGCGAGCACCCAGCTCGTCCCGCCGTCGTCGGAGACGTAGACCTCGAACCTGTCGTCGTTGGGACTGTCCCCGACGTTGTTCGTGAACCAGAGGGCGTACTCGACGCGGACGTCGTCCCAGCCGGTCACGTCGATGATCGGCGACAGGAGCTTCGTCGTGCCGTTGTCGACGTCGGAGTTCCCATCGACGTTGTCGGTGAGGTAGCAGGCGCCCGAGCCGCCGTGCGCCGTGGGCGGGGTGCCGCGCTCGCCCTCGCCGACCGGCACTCCCCGGTCCCAGGTGCCGTCCGTGATCTCCTCATCGTCCTCGACGATCCAGCCGAGATCGGCCTCGAAGTCGTCGGCGAGGATCGGCGTCAAGCTCCCGACGGCGATGCGACACGTGTTCTCATCGGGGGCGCCTTCCGGGCACGTGACCTCGCCCATCGAGATGCCCTCGGCCGTGACGTAGAACTCGGGCGCGTCACCGCACGCAACCGGCGGAAGCGTGGCCTGGTGAAGCTCGCCTCTCGTGGGAACGAGCGGCATCGTGAGATAGTCGCCACCGTCATAGCGGTAGTGAAGCGTTCCCGATCCCTCGACGTAGGTGTCGTTCGGCTCCTCGATCCGGACGGTGATCGTCGGAGATCCGCCCGAGCCCAAGACGGCCGGAACGCCGTCGGGGAAGCTCACCTTCAAGGGATCGCGGTACTCGACCCAGTTGGAGCCGTATCCCACACTGCTGCAGCCGTACTCGATACGCATGTACCCGCCCTCACCCCAGGCGGGTCCCCACGAGTTCCTGAGGAACCACACTCCGTAGGCGCCCTGGCTGTCGTCCCAGCCCGTGAGCACGACGGCGTGGTTGATGTCGGCCGTCGAGCAGTTGTTGAACACGCCGCCCGAGTACCCGGAGAACGGCGAGTTCGCCATCACTCCCACGGACACGGGCCCGTGCTCGACGATCGCCTGCTTGATGGCGTCGACGGAGGGGATCTCGTTGGCGCCCCAGATGTAGGCCCACTCGTCGAGGAGGTACGCGTGCGAGTAGGGGCAGTCGCACGTGTGGTCGTACGCCTCGTACGGGAAG
>JALGVU010000370.1 GCA_025774545.1 bacterium
GGTGTTCACGGTGGCCGCCGCTGGCCGAGAATCCGGGGCAGCACGCCGGGAGAGACGCTAGACCAGCTCGACCCCGCGGTCGCCGGGCCTGATCTCGCCGATCACACGCGCACCCGCTGAGCTCTCGTTCAGGCCGCGCAGGAGATCGTCGGCGGCGTCCGGGTCGACGGCGAGCACCATCCCGATTCCCATGTTGAAGACCCGATAGGCCTCTTCGTCCGACAGGTTCCCGAGCCGGACGAGCGTCTTGAAGATCGGCAGAGGATCCCACGACGCCTTCTCGACGACGGCCCGGCATCCCTCGGGAAGAACTCTCTGGACGTTGTCGAAGATCCCGCCGCCCGTGATGTGGGCGAGCCCGTGGAGCCGCTCGTTGCCGAGGAACGGCTCGAGTGCGGTGAGGTACTCCCGGTGGACCTTGAGGAGCGCCTCCCCCACGGTGCCGCCGAGCTCGGGGAGGTGCGTGTCGAAGTACATGCCCGCGTCTTCGAAGAGCAGGTGTCTCGCCAGCGAGTACCCGTTGGTGTGAAGCCCCGACGACGCGAGCCCGATGAGAACGTCGCCCGGCGCGATCGGTGGGACGTCGCATCTCCGCCGTCTCCCCCGCTATCAGAGAACAGCCGACGATCAGGCAGGCCTCCGACATGCCCCTCACGGCTTCGGCGACGACCTCGGGGCCGAGCTTGCAGCTCGCGAAGTAATCGGCGAACGCGAGGGGGCGCGCCCGCTGGACGAGGAGATCGCCGGTACAGTGATTGACGAGATCCATCCCGACGGAGTCGTATCGCTCGCACATGACGGCGACCTTGAGCTTCGTGCCGACCCCGTCGATCGTGACGGCCAGCACGTCGCCGCGCTCCGCGCCCGCGGGGAGCCGATAGAGTCCGGCGAAGGCGCCGTAACGCCCGAGGACGTTCTCGTCCCACGTGGACCGCACGGCCTGGCCCATCAGCTCGACGGCCTTCTGTCCGGCGTCGATGTCGACGCCCGAGTCGCCGTAGCGAGACCCCTTCGGCTTTGACTTGGATGCTGGCACGTTCTGCCTCCTGGTGGACGGCGACGGTGGACGGGAACGCCGGCGCTTCCGTCCGGTTCGTTACTCCTCGTCCGGATGCAGCCCAAACCTCGCGATCTTCTTGAGGAGGCCCTGCCGGCTGAGACCCAGCGCGATCGCTGTCCGGGACTTGTTCCAGTTGTTCTCCCTGAGCATCTGGAGGATCACCCGCTTCTCGACATCCTCGACCATGTCCTTGAGCGAGAGCTTCGTGCCTGGCTTGGGCGGCTTGATGGCAATGGGCACCGATCGAATCCTCTCCGAGAGCGCCATCGCGGTGATCGCCGCGCCCCGGTCGGACAGCGCCACGGCGCGCTCGATCTCGTTCTCCAGCTCCCGAACGTTACCCGGCCAGTCGTAGTTGACGAGGAGCTCCATCGCTCGTTCGGAGAACGCGCCGTCGCTCCGGCCCGACTTCTCCGTGAAGCGGTTCAGGAAGTGCTGCGCGAGAAGCGGGATGTCGTCCCTCCGAACCCTGAGCGGCGGCATCCCCACGCGGACGACGTTCAATCTGTAGAAGAGGTCCTCGCGGAACCGCCCTCTCTGAACCTCCTCGTCGAGCAGCTTGTTCGTCGCGGCTATGATCCTCACATCGACGCTGATCGAATCCGTTGCCCCGACCCTGCGTATCTCGCCGTCCTGCAGGACGCGCAGGAGCTTCACCTGCAGCGACTGCGGCATGTCGGCGATCTCGTCGAGGAAGAAGGTCCCTCGGTCTGCCGCCTCGAACAGACCCGGCTTGTCCCTGAACGCGCCGGTGAAGGAGCCCCTGACGTGACCGAAGAGCTCGCTCTCGAGCAGCTGCTCCGGGAGTGCAGCGCAGTTCTGCGCCACGAAGCGCTCGTTCTTTCTCGGGCCGTGGTTATGAATTGCTCGGGCTACCAGTTCCTTGCCCGTGCCGCTCTCGCCCTCGATCAGAACGGTCACCGAGGTTCGCGAGACCTTTTCGACCAGCGTGAACAGCTGCTGCATCTCGAGACTCTGACCGATGATGTTCGCGAAGGAGTGGCGGGCGTCCACCTCCCACCGAAGGAGCTCGATCTCGTCCTCGAGCTTCGCCCGGAGCTGCGAGTTCTCGATCGCGGTCGCAGCCTGTGCAGCGAGAGCCTCGGCGAAGCGGATGTCCTCCTCCGAGAAGTGGCCGTCGCGTTGGCGGTAGTCGAGGTAGAGGGCACCGAGGAGGCGGGCTCCTGAGATCATTGGGACGACGAGCAAACGTCTGATGCCGCGCGAACTCAGTAGCGGGGCGAGAGATGCGGACGCCTCATCCAGTGGTAGCTGCCACGCTCTGATCCCGCGCTCGCGTAGCTGAGCGAGCAACACAGGCACAAGGGAGGCCAGGCCCTCGGAGCTCTCATTCGTCTCGCTCATGGTTGAGAACACCACACGGGCAGGGCCAGTCGGATCCACAAGAACGACTGCAGCTGTATCAGAGAGGATCTCCGCAGCCACGGCGTCGGCTGCCTCTCGGATCAGCTCCTCAATCGTCGCGACCACCGCCAGAGCTTGGCTCGACTTGTACAACGCCGCGAGACGCTCTCTCTCACCGGGGAGTTCGGGCGTTGGATACGATACAGCCCCGGCCATCTCAGCGAGCTGCTCCTGGAGTAGTCTCGCGTCGCGTCTGGCGCCAAGCCGCAAGAAGACGGCACGGGCCTCCTCGAAATGTCGGACGGCCGTGTCCGGGTGGCCTGAGACAACCTCGATCCTCCCAAGGGCCGACACTGCCTGGCCCAACTCATAGGAGGCTCCCAGCAGCTTGAGCGAATCGATGGCAGTCCGGCATCGATCGCGCGCCTGTTCGAACTCTCCTGCTTCCGCGGCAAACTCGGCGAGCACTCGCAGGCAGTTAGCCGCCTCCAGGCGGCAGCCTATCTCCTCCGCCATGCGGTGTCCGGAGGTGACGTGTGTGCGGGATTCGTCGTGCAGCCCGAGCGCTGAGAGACTCTCCGCCGTTCGGCGGAGCAGTTCGGGCAGATCATCGACGCAACCTGTCTTCTCCATCAGCTGCCGAGAACGGGAGTAGAAGCCCTGTGCGGCTAGGTTATTGCCCCGCAGGTGCTCAAGCTCTCCCATGTTGCTGAGCGTCGCCGCCAA
>JALGVU010000100.1 GCA_025774545.1 bacterium
TCCACATGCCCTCCCTCGTGTTGGTGTTGTGTCGGCGAGACGTCGGTGCGATCAGCGTCCCACGAGTGTCCGCTACCCGGAAGCTCGATGTCAACGACCAAGGCCCCGCGGCCGGGTGGTGGTGGCGCCTGCCTCGAGGGGACATCGTGGCTTCGCTGTTGGAGAGGACAAGGCAGGGAACCCCGGGACCGCTGGTGGACGGGGCAGACGGGCGTTGGCCGAACACGGGCCCCTCGGGCCCTTGACATCGAAGGTACTACAAAGTAATAATAGCGCGGCGACAGCGCGGCGACCACGCCAGAGGAAGGAGACCGGGACCTTGGGCACGAAGAAGACGGAGATCGTCTCGTTCAAGGCGGACAAGTCGCTCCTGGGGGCGATGAAGGGGATCCATCCGCAACCGCTCGGAGTTCATCCGGAGCGCGATCCTGAACGCCCTCGACAACACCTGTCCGCTCTGCAGCGGGGCCGGCAGCCTGACACCGAACCAGATGAAGCACTGGGACGACTTCGCGGCCGACCACGAGATCAGGGAGTGCGGGGATTGCCGGGAGACGCACATCGTCTGCGCAAACAGGCCTTGACGCGCGCGCCCCGCGAGGGAGGTGAGACGATCGTGATGCACGCTCGTGGCGCCGCCGATCGAGCCGCTCGGGCCGCTCTCCCGATCCTCATCTCGCTGCTCCTGCCGGCCGCGGGCCGAGGACCGGTCACGGTCTCCGCCGCCTCGGCTCCGGCAGAAACGAGCGGCGAGCAGGATCGGATCGAGGTCTTCGTCGGCATCGCCCCCATCGCCTACCTCGCCGAGCGCGTCGGGGGCGGGCGCGTTCGGGTCGAGGTCCTCATTCCTCCAGGGCAGTCCCCGCACACCTTCGAGCCGACACCGCGGCAGATGACGGCGCTCGCCGAGAGCCGCCTCTTCTGCTCGGTCGGCCTTCCCTTCGAGACCCGTCTCCTCGAGCGGCTCGCCGAGCTCGCGGAGGACCTCACGATCGTCGACACGAGCAAGAACGTGCCGCGGCTCGCGATGGGCGGCGCGCACGGGCACGACACGCAGGGCCACGAGCCGGCGGAGAGACTCGGGACGTCCGAGGCCGAGACCGACGCCGATCACACGCGCGCCGCCTCGGAGCCTGAGCGCTCGGGCACCGACGTCGAACGCGGCCTCCCCGACCCGCACGTCTGGATGAGCCCGAGGAACGCGTCTCACCTCGCGGGCGCCATCGGCGAGGCGCTGACCGACCTCGACCCAGCAGGCGCGGCCGTCTACCGATCGAACCTCGATGCCCTTGAGGAGGATCTCGAGCGGCTCGATGCGGCGATCGCCGAGGCGCTCGCGCCCGTGGCGGGCGAGACCTTCTACGTCTTCCACCCCGCCTTCGGGTATTTCGCCGACGCCTACGGGCTCCACCAGGAGGCCGTCGAGGTCGGAGGCCACGAGCCGGGCGCCCGGCAGCTCGCCGGGCTCACGGCGCGGGCGCGGGAAGCGGGCGTCCGGGTGATCTTCGTCCAGCCGCAGCTTTCGTCGAGAACGGCGGAGGCGATCGCCCAAGAGATCGGCGGTGCGGTCGTGCCGATCGACCCGCTGGCGTACGACTACCTCGACAACCTCCGGGCGATGGCCGAGAGCGTGCGTGCGGCACTCACGTCACGTGACACGGGCGCGCGGGATCCGCGCGAGTAGCGCGGATCAAGGAGACTCTCATGGAGACCGTCCCAGCGATCGCGATGGATGGCGTCACGTTCTCGTATGACGGGCACGCCGTCCTCGAGGACGTGCGGTTCACCATACCGGCCGGTGAATTCGTCACCATCGTCGGCCCGAACGGCGGCGGGAAGACGACGCTCCTGCTGCTGGCGCTCGGCCTCATCCATCCCGCGCGTGGAACCGTCCGCGTGCTCGGCACGACGCCCGAGGGAGCGCGCCCGCGCATCGGGTACATGCCGCAATACGCGCGGATCGATCCTACCTTCCCCGCGCGAGTCGTCGACGTCGTGCTCATGGGACGGCTGGGAGGACGGCGGTTCGGAGCCTACACACCCGACGATCGAGCGGCGGCTGCGGACGCCCTTCGGCAGGTCGAGCTCGAGAACCACGCGCCCCGTCGCTTCGCGGACCTCTCGGGGGGAGAGCGGCAGCGCGTCCTCATCGCACGCGCCCTCGCGTCGACGCCCGCGCTTCTTCTTCTCGACGAGCCGACCTCGAGCCTCGACGTAGCGATGGAGAGGGAGCTCTTCGATCTCCTGGGCGCGCTGCGCGACCGGATGACGGTCGTGCTCGTCTCGCACGATCTCGGGTTCGTCTCCAGCTTCACCGACACCGTCGTCTGCGTGAAGCGCACCGTCGCCGTTCACGCGATGAGCGAGGTGACGGGGGACCTCATCATGGAGATGTACGGACGAGACGTCCGCATGGTTCGTCACGATCACGACGACCACAGGAGGGAGCGAAGCTAGCCGGCCCTCCGCGGCGAAGGAGCGCACGCGAGGGAGCGAGCACGAGGAGGCCGGCGCGCCACGACGGAGCGGAGCCGGCCGGTCCGCGTCAGACGGGACGACGGACGCGAGGGACCGAGGCCGGCGCGCCGAGTCGGGGCGCGCGTTCGGAGGACAACGGTGAGCGAGTTCCTGGAAGCTGTCTTCACGCACGCGTTCATGAGGAACGCCCTCCTGGCAGGGGTTCTCGCGAGCGTGGCGTGCGGGATCGTGGGCACGTACGTCGTCGTCCGCCGCATCAGCTACATCGCCGGAGGCATCGCCCACTCGGTGCTCGGGGGAATCGGAGCCGCGGTCTATCTCGAGCGGGTACACGGGATCGTCTGGCTCGATCCCACCGTCGGGGCACTCATCGCCGCGCTCCTCTCGGCGGTCGTGATCGGCGTCGTCAGCCTGAGAGCGCGTGAGCGCATCGACACGGCGATCGGCGCGGTCTGGGCGATCGGCATGGCGAGCGGGATCCTGTTCCTCTCGAAAACGCCTGGGTACGGCGAGGACCTCATGAGCTACCTCTTCGGCAACATCCTCATGGTGAGGACCTCGGACCTCTGGCTCATCGCGCTCCTCGACGCCGTCATCCTCGCCTCGGCGCTCCTGTTCTACAACCAGTTCCTCGCCGTCTGCTTCGACGAGGAGTACGCGAGGGTCCGCGGTGTCGACGTCCGCTTCTACCACCTCCTCCTGCTGCTCCTCACCGCCCTCACGGTCGTCCTGCTCGTGAGCATCGTCGGCGTCGTCATGGTGATCGCGCTCCTCACGATCCCCGCGGCCGTCGCGGGGCACTTCGCGGGCAGGGTCTCGCAGATGATGGTCGTCGCCGTCCTCGTGAGCATCCTCGTCACCACGGGTGGGCTCGCACTGAGCTACGGCCCCAACCTCCCGGCGGGGGCGACGATCATCCTGTTGTCGGGGGTCGTGTATCTGGGGACGGTCGTGGCCGAACGGATCGTACGGGGCAGGCGACGGCGCCTCTCGGGTGAGGCGGACGCGTGACGCGGCGCGGCCGCGTCAGCGGTAGAGCGCCTTGAGCGAACCCCAGCTCACCCCCTCGGAGATCGACGTGCTCACGAACCCGTCGATCGTCAGCACGTAGGGAGCCCCGCAGAAGACGTGGTCCCACTCCGCAGGCCGGACCCTGATCCAGCACGTGCCGGCGGGAAGATCGAGCGTCAGCTCGCCGAGGGTGCAGAAACCCGGCTCCATCGTACCGTGAACGCCGGCGGGGGGGCAGCCATCCCTCCCATCGAGAACCGTCACGACCGGCCAGAACCAGGCCTCGCAGGTGATCGTGACCGTGTTTTCCGCACCGAGCGTCATCTGGTACCAGTCGCTGTCCTGATAGACGTCGCCGCCGACCTCGTAAGTTCCGCTCGTGCCACACAGGACGGTCGGCTCCCCTGAAGGCTCGATGACCTGGAAGACCGGGGGATCCGAGTCGCATCCCCCGTTGTCGACGTCGTTCCAGGGCTCGATGCAGTCGGGCTCGTCCTCCGGGGGCGTGAAGGGCGGGCACAGGACGCAGGGGTACGAGTCGTAGACGTGTATGACGTAGTCGCCGCAGTCACCGGCGTAACCGTCGACGACGATGTAGTACGTGTTCCCCGGCTCGACGTCGAGCCCGACGATCCACGACTGGAAACCAGACGAGCCGCACCCCGTTTCATCGTCGCTGCAGGCCACGGGGGCCCCCGGCGTGTGCGCGTTCTCGTAGACGTAGACCTTGGTGTCGTACTCGGACAGGCAGAGGCTGACGTCGATCATCTCGTGGACGTCGGGCGTGTACGAGTAGACCACGTCCGGGGAGACCGAGTTCGGGTAGGGACACACCTCGTCGTAGTCGTCCGCGAACCCGCAGGTGTTCCCGACGTCGACGAAGGGAAGCTCGGTGATGGGGAGCGCCGTCTCGATCGTGTCTCCCCCGACGAGCGCGCCCGGTGCCGGGCCGTCGACGGTGCGAGGAGCGGAGTGGGGCTTCGGCGACGCGGCGGCCGAGCCCGCGGCGACGGCGAGAGCCGCGAGCGCGAACGCGATGACTGGACGGGGTCTCCTCACGCGACGTCCTCCTTCACTCCGGCTCCTGGCGGCAGCGCCGCTCGGTTGTGCCCACCACGGGGAAAAAACCACGCCCAGCGGCAGGGTGGTGGCACCCCGCGGCCGCGCGGAGGCGCTACCGGTAGAGTCCCTTGATCGTCGACCAGCTTCGCTCGATCGTCGAGCCCTCGAGCCCATCGACACTCGTGCAGGTCTCGTATCCCTCGATCGTGAGGGTGTAGTCGACCCACTCGTCGTCGCACGGGAAGCCCGGCCAGTCCCACGTCGCGACCCAGACGACCCACTCGCCCGGCGGGAGCGTCTCGGTCAGGCAGTGCGGCACGCACATGTCGCCTTCGACATGGCTGTAGAGGCCGGAGACGTTGTCGCAGCCCCCCCGCATGTCGATGAACCCCATCATCACCGGGAACTCGGCCTCGACGCACGCGGTGATCGTGGTCTCATCGCACGTCAGGTCGAGAAGGTACCAGTCGGTGTCGCGCATCGTGTTGTTATCGAAGTTCCCGCCCTTCCCGCAGATCACGATCGGATCGGCGCTCGGCTCGACCACGGAGAACGCGACGGGGTACGACCCGCAACCGCCGTTGAACTGGTCGACGTAGCCGTCGTAGCACGGCCCCTCGCCCTCGTCGATTCCCCCGGGAGGACACTCGACGGGACACATCGTGACGCACGTGACGACACCGAGCTCGTACTCGCCGCACCCCCCGCCGTAGCCGTCGACCACGATGTAGTACGTGTGGCCGGCGAACACGTGCAGCGTCCGGATCCGCGAGGTGAAGGGCGTCGGAGGCTCGTAGCAGTAGCTGTTGTCGTCGTTGCATTCGTGGGGATACCCGGGCGAGTGGTAGTCCTCGTACACGAAGACCTTCGTGTCGTAGTACGAATCGCAGAGACTGACCGAGACGCACGTGTCGTACTCGGGCGTCAACGAATAGACGACGTCGGGCGAGGTCGAGCTCCAAGGGCACGCCTCGTCGTAGTCGTCGATGTGCCCGCAGGTGTTTCCGGAGTCGAAGAACGGGATCCCCGGAATGGGGACCGCACTCGAGATGGTCTCGCCGCCGTCCCTCGATTCGAGCTCAGGGGTCTCGGCCGGGGCCTTCACCTTGGGAAGGTAGGAGACGTCAGGGGTCCCGCCGAGAGCGGGCCCGGCGAGCGCCACACACAGAAGCACGCAGAGCACCGTGCGTTTCATGGACGTCCCTGCCTTTCAACGTGGCCGTCTTCGATGAGTCTCTTGCCGCGCGAGGCGACGCTGGCGCCCGCGTCTCCGCGAGGCTACCGGTAGAGCCCTTTGATCGTCGACCAGCTCGCGTCCTCGACCGGGACGCAGGAGTCGTAGCCCTCGATCGTGAGGTTGTAGTGGGTCCAGAAGCCATCGCACGGGTAATCGGGCCAGTCCCACGTCCCTACCCAGACGACCCACTCTCCCGGAGGGAGCGTCTCCGTCAGGCAGACCGTGTGACCCATGGGGGCCGTCGCCGAGCTGTAGAAGTTGGACACGGCCTCACACCCCTCGCGCAGATCGACGAATCCCAGGAGCACCGGGAATTCGGTCTCGACGCACGCGGTGATCGTCGTCTCGTCGCACGTCAGATCGAGGAGGTACCAATCGGTGTCGCGCATCGTGTTGTTGTCGTAGTTCCCGCCCATCCCGCAGATCACGATCGGGTCGGGGCTCGGCGCGACCTCGGAGTAGACGACCGGATCGGAGTTGCAGCCGCCGTTGAAGTCGTCGCCGTAGCCGTCGTAGCACGGCCCCTCGCCCTCGTCGATCCCCTCGGGCGGACACTCGATGGGCGCCATCGTCCCGCACGTGACGACGCCCAGCTCGTAGTCGCCGCAAGCGCCCGCGTAGCCGTCGACCACGATGTAGTACGTGTGGCCGGCGTAGACCTCCATCCACTCGATCCACGAGGTGTATTGCACGGGCGGCTCGTGGCAGTAGCTGTTGTCGTCGTTGCACGCGTAGGGCACACCGGGCGTCACGTAGTCCTCGTAGACGAAGACCTTCGTGTCGTAGTACGAGTCGCAGAGGCTGACCCACACGCACGTGTCGTACTCCGGCGCGTACGAGTAGACGACGTCCGGCGAGGTCGAGCTGAACGGGCACGTCTCCTCGTAGTCGTCGACGTGCTGGCAGGTGTTCCCGCTATCGAAGAACGGGAGCCCCGGGATGGGGACCGCGTCCGCGATCGTCTCGCCGCCGTCCTTCGGGCCGAGCACGGGGGCGGGGGCCGCCGGTGAGATCTCCGTCTTGGGAAGGTACGAGACGTCCGGGGTCTGGCCTAGAAGGAGCCCCGCGAGCACCAGACACAGAAGCACAGAGAGCACAGTGTACCTCATGAGCACCTTCTCCTTTCGAGAGGGCGGCAACCGATCCTGTGTGGGCAGCGAGCAGCGTGCCACCGGTCAGCGATACATCCCCTTGATGGCCGACCAGCTCGCCCGTTCGACCGGCACGCACGCGTCGTACCCGTCGATGGTCATCACGTAGTCCGAGTCGCAGGGAAAGCCGGCGAACTCGGACGGCGAGACGATGACGGCCCACTCGCTCGGCGGGACCGTCGTCGTGAAGCAGGCCTCCTCGCACTCGGTGTTCATAGCGTACTCGTGGTAACCCGTGATGTTCTCGCAGCCCAAGCCGTAGTCGACGATCCCGACGATCACGCTGAACTCCGCCTCCACGCAGACCGTGAGCGTCGTCTCGTCGCACGTGAGATCGAGCAGGTACCAGTCGGTGTCGCGGAAGGTGTTGTCGTTGTAGTTCCCCGAGAGCCCACAGACGACGATCGTCTCGCCGCTCGGAGCCAGCTCCGAGAAGGCGATCGGATTGGAGCCGCAGCCGCCGTTCAGGTTGTCGATGTAACCATCGTAGCACGGACCCTCGCCCTCGTCGAGCCCATCGGGTGGACACTCCACCACGCACGGCGCGGGGCAGTCGACCTCGTCGATCTCGAGGACGTAGTCGCCGCACCCCCCCCCGTACCCGTCGACCACGATGTAGTAGACGTGCCCGGCGGAAAGCGGAACGGACTCGAGCCAGGATGTGTACGCGACCGGAGGGTCGACGCAGCTCTCGCTGTCGTCGTTGCAGGCGAGCGGCTCGCCCGGCGTCCACTCGTCCTCGTAGACGTAGACCTTCGTGTCGTAGAACGAGTCGCAGAGGTTGACGCTCACGCACACGTCGTAGGGTGGCTCGTAGGAGTAGACGACGTCGGGTGAGGTCGAGCCCACGTACGGGCACACCTCGTCGTAGTCGTTCAGGTGACCGCACGTGTTCCCGCCGTCGACGTACGGAACCGTCGGGATCGCGATCGCGCTCGCGATGTCCTCGCCGCCCTCTCTTGAGGGGAACGCCGGGACCGCGGCCGGAACGCCGCGCTTCTCGGGAGGCAGGTCGTTCGGGAACGCGGCCAGTGCGGGAGCGAAGACAACGAGACAGAGCACTGCCGCAGGCGTCACGCATCTCATTCGAGCACCTCCCTTGTCACGAGCCCGAGTTCGTCGCCGGGAACCCACGGCCGCCGGCGAACGCAGGGCGGCCGAGTCCCCACCATCGCGTCGCTCCACCCGCCCCATCCCGCGCGGGGCCCTTCAGACGTTCTACCTGTACAGGCCCTTGATCGTCGACCAGCTCAGATCCTCGACCGCCACGCACGAGTCGTATCCGTCGATGGTGAGGTGGTAGCGGGACCCGCACGGCCAGCCGCTCCAGTCGGACGTCGAGACGAAGACGCACCACTCGCCCGCCGGGAGCGTCTCCGTCAGCTGGATGTCCAGGTACGGCTCCCCCATCACGTAGCTGTGGAAGCTCGTGATGTTCTCGCAGCCCGGGCTCATGTCGATGAACCCGAGAACGGCCCCGAAGTCGGCCCGGAGCCACGCGGTGACGGTCGTCTCGTCGCAGGTCAGATCGAGGAGATACCAATCGGTGTCGCGCATCGCGTTGTCGTCGTAGTTGCCGGTCGTGCCGCAGAGGAAGATCGTCTCACTGCTTGGGGCAAGCTCGACGAACGCATGGGGCTCAGAGTTACACCCGCCGTCGTACTCGTCGACGTAGCCGTCGTAGCAGTCGGGCTCGCCCTCCTCGACGCCCTCCGGCGGACACTCGAGGGGCGGCGGGCAGCTCCACTCCGACAGTTCGAGCACGTAGTCCCCGCAGTCGGCACCGTAGCCGTCGACGACGATGTAGTAGGTGTGGCCCGGGTAGAGGACGACGAAACCGATCTCCGACGTGAAGGGAACCGGCGGGGAGTAGCAGTCGGCGTCGTCGTTGCACGCGTACGGCTCCCCTGGGGTCCACTCGTCCTCGTAGATGTAGAGCTTCGTGTCGTAGAACGAGTTACAGAGGCTGACGGTGAGGCACATGTAGTTGTAGGGCGTCAGCGAGTAGACGACGTCCGGCGCGACCGAGCCCGTGTACGGACACACCTCGTCGTAGTCGTCGAGGAAGTCGCACGTGTTGCCCGCGTCGGTGTAGGTCCACGGGAAGTTAGGTGGGATCACGACGGCGTGCTCGATGTCCTCCCCGCCGACTCTGCCTTCGTACGTCGGGGTTCCCGCGGGGAGGTCGACCTTCTCGGGAAGCCGCGCCACCGGGCTCGCGGCGCCGGCGAGTCCGGAAAGCCACAGACAGAGAACCACGGAGACCACACCGAGCCTCACGCGTCACCTCCTGGTTGAGTACGTGAGCGGAGCCGCTTCCGTCAAACAAGCAACTGAATCGAACGATCGGAAGCGACTAGCGGTACAGCGCCTTGATCGTCGACCAGCTCGCGTCCTCGACCGCCACGCAGGAGTCGTAGCCGTCGATCGTCAGGAGGTAGGCATCGTCGCCGCCGCAGGGCCAGCCGGCGAAGACGCTCGTCGAGACGAACACGCACCACGGACCCGCCGGGAGCGTCTCCGTGAGGCAGATCGGCTCGCAAGGCGTCGAGGTCAGGTAGCTGTAGAAGCCCACAATGTTCTCGCAGCCCGGGCTCATGTCAACGAAGCCGAGGATGCAATCGAACTCGGCCTCGAGGCAGAGCGTCACGGTCGTCGACGCGCACGTCAGGTCCATCCAGTACCAGTCGGTGTCCCACGTAGGTATACGACTCGGGAACCGAGTTGCAGCCCGCGTTGTACAGGTCGTTGTACTCGTCGTAGCACTCGCCCTCGCCCTCGTCGATGGCCGTAGGCGGGCACTCGACGATGCACGGAGGCGTGCACTCGACTTCTTCGATCTCGAGCACGTAGTTACCGGAGGCCGAGCCGTAGCCGTCGACCACGATGTAGTACTCGTGACCGGCCGCGAAGAAGCACTCGGGAATCCAGGACGTGAACGAGACAGGCGGGTTCAGGCAGTCGAAGTTGTCGTCGTTGCAGCAGTAGTAGGTGCCCGGGGTCCACGCGTCCTCGTACACGTACACCTTCGTGTCGTAGAACGAGTTGCAGAGACTAATGCTCACGCAGACGTCCTGCTCAGCGTAGTAGCAGTAGACGACATCGGGCGAGAACGAGCCCGTGTAGTCGCAGACTTCGTCGTAGTTGTCGGCGTAACCGACCGTCGTGCCGGAAGCGGAGAACGGGAGTCCCGGAATCCCCCAGCACTCCTCGATCGTGTCGCCCTCGATGCGGCCGTCCCACGCGGGAGGATCGTAGACCTCGGCGTCCTTGTACGGTGGTACCGCAGTGAGCGGCGGGCCCGCCGCGTACGCGGCCACGGCCACAAGCAGCACAGCCACTGCAAAGGTAGCGAACTTCATCGTTGGACCTCCACGTACTGAGGATGGTCTATTATGCGAACACCAACCGCAATCGTTCGTGCGCTTCCCCCTCCTTTCGAGCGCAGTCAAACTCTTGTACCACGGATTGTCATTCGGTGCGCGATCCGCTGCAGGTCACGATTCCTGCCCTCAAACGCAGAAGCCGGAGCGTTTCGCGCCCAGCCCACTTAGTGAGGATTGTAGCATGATTTGAGCTCAGCTGTCAAGGAAAAGCTCACGGCCTTGGGCGTGCTTTCTGCGAATGTCCGGTCACATTCGCTCCGCAGATTGCCGGCGGAGCAGTGTCCACGCGACCGCCGCTCGGGCACGAACCGGCCCAGGAAAGGGGACGTTCTCGGATGATCCAGACTCAGTTTCTGGTTCGGGCTCCGCATCCGCGCCCTGCCCACCTTCCCATGTGTTAGGATATCAGGAGCCGCCCTCGTCCAGCGACGGGAAGAACCCGCGGCACGCAGGGAGACCCATGGAGCAGCGCTACCCGATCCCGGCGGCGACGCACCGCACGGAGGAATCGATCGAGAGGAGCCGCTTCCTCACGACGGTCGGCCACGCGCCGACGGTCGAGGACGCGCGGACCTTCGTCGACGCCGTTCGATCCGAGTTCGCAGACGCGACGCACAACTGCTGGGCCCACGTCGTCGGTCCGCCGGGCGACTCGGCGAGGGTCGGCATGAGCGACGATGGGGAGCCGCACGGCACCGCCGGGCGTCCGATGCTTGCGGTCCTTCTCGGCAGCGGAATCGGGGACGTCGTCGCGGTCGTCACACGCTACTACGGAGGCAGGAAGCTCGGAAAGGGCGGGCTCGTTCGCGCCTACGCCGGCGGCGTGAGACGCACGCTCGAGGAGCTTCCTGTCGACGTGCTCGTCCCGTGCCACGACATGCGGATAGCGACGGACTACCCGTTCGTCGAACGGATCAAGGCGCTCGTCGAGAAGCTCGAGGGGGAGATCGTCGAGGCCGAGTACGGGAAGCGCGTGTCGCTGCTCGTGAGGGTGCCGGTCGATGCCAAGGACGAGTTCGTGTTGACCCTGGAGCGCACGAGCGGGGGCCGGGCGCGGATCGAGCGGCTGTGACCGCGCGCCGAGTCGGGCGTGACGGCGGAGGAGGCGTCACGCCGGGCGGGGCACGTCCGTCCCGCGCGAGGCATCCCGGATCGGGGATCCGGCCGCGAGGCGCCTCGACGGCCCATGGGGCGCTTGACGCGGCGGTCCCGCTCGGGTAGGATGATCCGAGAGGATTGTCCGTGCGCCCGCTCCGGCCGTGTGGCCCCGGGAACCTCTGCCTCCCGGTCGACGGGTCAGCGCCAGCAGCCCGGCCTCACAGGGGCCGGGTCACCGTTCAAAACCTACCGGGGCTCAAGAGATGCCGCAGGAGAAAGAGAAGCACGTCACGATCGACTTCGCGTTCCGGCGTGAACTCGACCAGATCATCGGCGGCGACCATCACAACTACTGCTACCAGTGCGGCGCGTGCGTGGCGCAGTGCCCCGCGGCGCAGTACAGCGAGTCGTTCAACCCCAGGTCGATCCTCCTCGACGCGCTCCTCGGACGCGCCGACGTGCTCCTCGGACCGGACTCGCCGATCTGGCTGTGCACGAACTGCTACAGCTGCTACGAGCGTTGTCCTCAGGACGTTCGCCCCATCGAGGTGATCATCGCGCTCAAGAACCTCGCGAGCAACAGGGACGCCGCGCCCTCGGACGTGGCGACGATGACCGAGAACATCCTGAAGACCGGGGTCTCCGGCCTGATCACGCCCGCCGTGCAGAGAATCAGGGAGAGCCTCGGACTGAAGCCGCTCGGCGACTATCCCGTCGACGAGATGCTGAAGATACTCCCGGACGAGGGGAAGCAACCATGAAGGTCGCACCGTTCTTCGGCTGCATGATCCCGATCAAGTACCCGCAGATGGAGGCCGCGTTCAGACGGACGATGCCGAACCTGGGGGTCGAGCTGGTCGACATCGACGGCTTCACGTGCTGCCCGGACCCGATCTACTTCAAGACGAAGGGTGTTCTCGACTGGCTCACGATCGCTGCCCGGAACCTGTGCGTGGCGGAGGAGGCAGGACTCGATCTCGTCACGCTCTGCAGCGGCTGCACGGCGACCCTCAAGGAGGCGAAGTTCCTCCTCGCGGAGGACGAGGACCTCAAGGAGCGAGTCAACGAGCGGCTCATGAGAGTAGGCAAGGAGTACCAGGGCACCGTCAAGGTCGAGCATGCGGTCGTCGTCATCCGGGACGAGCTCGGCATCGAGAGGGTCACCGAGTCGGTCGTCAAGCCGCTCGACGGCATCAAGGTGGCGATCCACTACGGCTGCCACCTTCTGAAACCGAGCCAGATCATGCACGTCGACGACGCGGACTATCCTTCCATTCTCGAGAACCTCATCGCGGCGATCGGCGCCACGCCAGTGGGACACGACCGGAAGCTCCTCTGCTGCGGGAAGGGTTGCCTGGACGGCGACATGCCGGTCGAGATGGTCTTCGACATCTTCACCTCGATCCGCGACTCGGGCGCCGATTGCATGGGACTCATCTGCCCGACGTGCTTCTCGTCGTTCGACCTCGGGCAGATCGTCGTGGGAAGAAAGAAGAACACGAAGTTCGACATCCCCGTCATCTACTACTTCCAGCTCCTGGGGCTCGCGCAGGGGCTCGCGCCGGAAGAAGTGGGACTGAATCTGCACAAGGTGAAGGCCGACCGGATCCTCGCGGAGCTCGCCGGGGGCGAGGCCCAAGCGTCCGCCTGATCGATCGACCGCCGGGCCGCCGGCTCGCGACAGTCCGGCCGAGGCAACGAGGCTGAGCGGAGCGACAGGATCGGCCGCACAAACACGAGAGCACCGTCCGAGCGACGGTGCTCTTCTTCGTTCCCGGTCGGCGCCGCGGGCGGCGCGCGTCCTCAGGGCGACGTCATCCTCCACCGCCGCGCGACCGCGTCAGATCGTCGAGATACGAGAGCGGCGGGAACGAGATCGCGCCCGGCGGACAGACCGACGAGCAGAGACTGCATCCGACGACACAGGCGTAGCGATTGGTGACTTTGATCGTCCCCTCCTTCCTCGAGAACGTGAAGACGCCGAACGAGCAAAACGTGATGCACTTCTTGCAGCCGTCGCAGTGATCCTCGTCGACCATCGGGAACCACTGGATGCTCTCCCTGGCGATCCCGCGCCACGTCATCCTCGTCGCCTCGGATCTCCCGCCGGCCTCCCGGCGCTCCAGATACCTCCCGAGTTCGCGGAAGATCGTGTCCGCGTAGACCTCTCGCTTCCCGGGCGGTACGTGGTTGCCCTTCTCCACGTGCGACAGGAGCTCACTCTTGATCGCCCGCGCGTCGGACAGGTCTCGGTCGGCATACTCCGCGAAGAGGCTCTTCAGCCCGACGAGACCGACCAGCCCTCCCTCGATCTCTACCAGCGTCTCGTCTTCGTCCATGTCGTCCTCCGATGGCTTCCTCGGTTCAGTCGTCAGACCGGAGCGACGCACTCACCCGTCTTCTCGAGACGTTCCGCGGCGGCCGCCACGATCTCGGCGACCTGCGTCGTGCAGCCCCGGTATGCGCGGAGCAGCCGCTCTCCGGCCTCGTCCTGTTCCTCGTAGCGGAGCCCCATCGCCGACGCCACGATGTGCAGGTACTCGGGACGAAGGTCGTCCTCGGCGCCCACGGACATCCGGTAGGCGTTCCGCAGGTTCTTGAAGAACTCGAGCGCGCCGCTCAGAAAGACCAGCTCGCTTCGGTGCGTCCTGTCGATCGCGGAGATCGCCGAAAGGAGCTTCGAGTTGACCGGCTCCGACAGCTGGCAGATCGCCTTGTACATGAGCAGGAGCATGAAGATGTCGCGCAACGCTCCGGTACCGTCCTTCACGTTGTCGGGGCTCAGGCCGCGCTCCGTGGCATCGGCGTGCCTCGATTCGATCTCGGCTCGCATGCAACTGACGTACTCGTCAGGGCGGGCGAAGACGTAGGGATCGAGGATCTTCCGCTTGAACTCACCCTCGAACCTCCGCGTCCCAACGATGATCCTCGCTTCCAGGACCTGTGACTTGTCGATGAACTCGTCGCCCCTCTTCCCTCCGAGGTGCTCTCCCAGCTCCTCGAGCGTCGTCACGTAGTGGCCGAAGTGGTCGGCGAAGCGGTAGTGCGGCAGGGTCCCGCGCTTGATGATCTCGGCGTTCATCTTGGCGGCGATCTTGTTCGCGTAGGCCCGGACCTCCTCGTGCGTCGTGTTCAGGAGAATCATGAGATCGAAGTCGTCGTCGTACGCCTGCTCCCTGCCGAGGCCGCCCGTGGCATAGACCGCCAGGAGGTCGTGCGTCGCCACCCTGAAGCGGGTGATCTCGTCGACCTCGCGCCTGCACACGTCGAAGAGCTTCGACAGGTAGACGTCGGCGACCTCGGTGAAGTCGTCGTCGATTCGGGCCGCAGGGGCGCCCCCCAGTGTCGCGAGGCCCATCCTGAGGAATTCGAGATCGTAGAACTCGCCGAGCCTCTTCTTCTTCGTTGCCGGATCGTCCACGGCGTCGACGGCGGCCAGGACGCCCCGCGACGTGTCGCGGAGAGCCGTCGGGTTGTCGAGCTCCGTCAGGCACGACGGGTAGGTCTCCCCCGCCCGTTCCAGGTAGCGCTTGAAGTAACGGCTCGACCGGCTGTGCACGTCGGTGAGCTTCGCGAGCTTGTCGCGCCAGACGGCGACCTCAGGATCCCAGATGTCGATCTCGAGAAGCCCCGACATCTCCCTCGCGCTGGTCGCGCCCGCGCTCAGAAGGTACCGATTCACGAGGCGCGGTCTGCGGTAGAAGAGCTCGATGAGCTTCTGCGACGCGTACGGCACGGACGCGATCTTCGCCCGAAACGCCTCGTGCAGCTCGTTGAACAGCCTGTCGCACGACTCGCACTGGCGGTTCGACGCGAGGATGACCAGAAACGCCATCACCGTCCCCGTCGCGTACTCCGCGCACGACGCGAGGCTGTCGATCACGGCCTTCCGGGCGCCAGGGGACAGCTCGTCGAGGTCGGACAGGTAGCGCGTGAGCAGCCGCCCCTCGTCGCGGGTCAGCATCTCGAGGATGTCGCGCCAGAAGGACGTCCCTTTGAAGAAGACCGACCGCGCGGCGAAGTCGGCCGGCAGATTGCCGCCGTATTCGGGCACGAACATGTCGGCGAAGACCGTGGTCTCCTTGAGGTGCGCGGTGCACTCGACCATGAGCTCGGCGACGTCTTTCCTGGCGTTCCCGAGATGCTCGTAGTAATCGACCAGGAGATGGGTCCCGGGCCGGACCGTGCCGACGTGCCGGTAGCCTAAGATCTCGGCCACGCGGTCCAGGTTCTGCTGCATCGGTTCGTCGTCGAGGAAGATCTCCTCCTCCTGCGCCACCACGAGCTGGTAGACATATCGGAAGACCTCGAGGAACGAGAGCGCCTTGCCCAGACGGTCGTAGACCTCCCTGTGGCTCGGGGACATCCTCCAGAGGGCGTCGATGATGCGCCAGGCGTTCACCTCGTCGACGCCCCGAATCGACTTGAGCGCCGCCAAGGTCCCCTTGATCATCCGGAGGCCGTCGTCCTTCGGGTGGATCCGCTCGCGCCCGAGCGGCCTCCCGATGAGCGATCGCACCTCGCCCAGGATTCCTCGCAGGTACCCGACGTGCCACTTCGGGTCCTCGCCGGGCCGGTAGAAGTACCGCGCGACGACCGAGGACTTGAATTCGTGGAAGATCTCCGTGTCACCGAGGATGAGCGCTCCGCCGATCATCTCGCTGATGATCACGAAGTCGTGGACGGCCTTGTTCAGCATCTCGAGGTACGCGGGAATGGCGGCGCTGTACCCCTTCCTGCCAACGTGCTCGGAGATGTGGCAGTGGAGAGTCGTGGCGTAGCGGAGCATCTCGGTGCCCAAGGAGCCCACGGCGTCGTTGAGGTCGCCCCGTCCGGGCCCGCCGTCGTCGATCACGCCGATGTCGATGTCGTCCTGATCCGATTTGGTTCCCACTCCGATGATCGCGAAGCGGGGCGGCGACTTGCCCTCGAGGAAGAGGCCGAGCAGCCTCTCCATGTAGGCGCCGGTGAGCGCCCGGAAGGTCGCGCCCGCGTGCACCATGAACTGACGCTCGACGGCGGAGCGGCTCGCGGGCGAGATGAGGGAGAGCCTCAAGGAATCGATGTTCGTGAGGTTCATGCGGAGGAACTGCAGGCAGTAGTAGCAGCCGAGGAACGAGAGCCTCTCCTCGATCGTCTCGCCGACCCCCTGGATCACGTCCATCTCGGC
>JALGVU010000101.1 GCA_025774545.1 bacterium
CGTTCGGACCAATCGCTGAGGCTTGGACCCGGTAGCGTGGGAGTCTCGTTGTCGCTGGACCGCAGCCCAACTAGCGTTTGCACCCGTCGAGCTTGTCTGTCACGCCGGCTGCATTCGCACCCGTCGCGCCAGCCTTGACGCTCGCGGGTGAAACGCGATTCGTTAGGCTGCTGTCACGGCTTTTCTATTGATGTTCTGCTGATGTTCTGCGCGCGTCGGAAACGCTCCGCGCGAATCGTGAAGTAGGTAGCGGGAGTCCGGAGAGCTGAGGTGGCCACGCGGTGTGCGGGAGCTGGTCCGCCGCGTTGCCGCTTCGCCGGACCGTCACGTGGTCCCCGGTGTTGGAGTGTCCCGGACGATCCGTTGCGCGGGCTGCTGGGTCATGAGGAGTCGGAGCTCTCAGCGCAGCGAGCCCTGGGGAGGAGCGAGAGGATGGCGCGTCGCGCTTCCTTACGCTTACGTCGAAGGAGTAGTGAGCATTGACGCGCTGAGCCCGCGTCAGGTATGATTGTAGTGAGAGCGGGCTTACGCCTTTGGCGAGGCCGACCATATGTAATGAGAGCCGTGGGGCACCGGATTCGCCAAGGTGTGTTTACCCACGGCGATTTCACGTCTGGGAGGAGCGTTGTCAGCTGCGTGGTAGCAGCAGCCTAACTAGCGTTTGCACCCGTCGAGCTTGTCTGTCACGCCGGCTGCATACGCACCCGTCGCGCCAGCCTTAACGCTCGCGGGTGAAACACGGTCCGTTAGCTGGCGCGGGAGGATTCGGTTTCCGCGGAACGGTTGACGCGTTGCTGTCAGCTACGCGCTCCGGTGAGGTGGTCTATCCGATTCGTGTCTTGTTGTGAAAGGAGGGCAGGCATCGTGAAGCAGCTGCTAGCAGTTTTGGGGCTCGTATGTCTGGCCGCCGTGGTCCTGGGAACCGAGGTCGCGAGTGGTCAGTCGACCGACTTCATCGTGGGATGGGGCTCTATGGTCGTTGTAGAACCCTCGGCGCTTGAGGGGCTCGTTGCGGTCGCGGGGGGCGACGATCACAGCCTGGGCCTCACGTCCGAGGGGGCGATCGTGGCCTGGGGGTACAACCAATATGGCCAGTGCGACGTCCCTGCGCCGAACGCTGACTTCGTTGCGGTCGCGGGGGGGGTACAGCCACAGCCTGGGCCTCAAGTTCGACGGGACGATCGCGGCCTGGGGGGATCACGACTTCGGCCAGTGCGACGTGCCCGCGCCCAACGCCGACTTCGTTGCGGTCGCCGGGGGCGGGTATCACAGCCTGGGCCTCAAGTCCGACGGGACGATCGTGGCCTGGGGGGCGGACTACTCCGGCCAGTGCGACGTCCCCGCGCCGAACGCGGACTTCGTTGCGGTCGCGGCGGGCGAGGCCCACAGCCTAGGTCTCAAGTCCGACGGGACGATCGTGGCCTGGGGGACCAACTGGTACAACCAATGCGACGTCCCCGCGCCGAACGCCGACTTCGTGGCGCTCGCGGCTGGGGAGTTTCACAGCCTGGGCCTCAAGTTCGACGGGACGATCGTGGCCTGGGGGAACAATGGTTCCGGCGAGTGCGACGTCCCCGCGCCGAACGCCGACTTCGTGGCGCTCGCGGGGGGCTGGTGGCACAGCCTGGGCCTCAAGTCCGACGGGACGATCGTGGTTTGGGGGAATAACGAACTTGGCCAGTGCGATGTCCCCGCGCCGAACGCGGACTTCGTCGCGGTCGCGGCGGGCAATGCTCACAGCTTGGGCCTGAAGTCCGACGGGACGATCGTGGCCTGGGGACGAAACGAGTACAGCCAATGCGGCGTCCCCGCTCCGAACGCGGACTTCGTTGCGGTCGCGGGGAGCGGGTGGCACAGCCTGGGCCTCAAGTCCGACGGGACGATCGTGGCCTGGGGGGCGGACTACTCCGGCCAGTGCGACGTCCCCGCGCCGAACGCGGACTTCGTTGCGGTCTCGGGGGGCTGGTATCACAGCCTGGGCCTCAAGTCGGACGGGACCATCCTCGCGTGGGGCCGCAACGACTCCCTGCAGTGCGACGTCCCCTCACCGAACGCGGACTTCGTTGCGATCGCGGGGGGCTCGCGGCACAGCCTGGGCCTCAAGTCCGACGGGACGATCGTGGCCTGGGGGTACAACTACTCCGGCCAATGCGACGTTCCCGCACCGAACGCGGACTTCGTTGCGGTCGCGTGGGGCGGGGATCACAGCCTGGGCCTCAAGTCCGACGGGACGATCGTGGCCTGGGGAGCAAGTGGCGCCGTTCCCGCGCCGAACGCGGACTTCGTTGCTGTCGCGGGGGGTGAGGGGCACAGCCTGGGCCTCAAGTCCGACGGGACGATCGTGGCCTGGGGGTACAACGGCTACGGCCAGTGCGACGTGCCCGCGCCGAACGCGGACTTCGTTGCGGTCGCGGCGGGCTCTTCTCACAGCCTGGGTCTCAAGTCCGACGGGACGATCGTGGCCTGGGGGATGAGCTACTCCGGCCAATGCGATGTCCCCGCACCGAACGCCGACTTCGTGGCCCTAGCGGGGGGCGGGTGGCGCAGCCTGGGCCTCAGGAGCCCCGACAACACGCCCGTTGAGACTGCCTTCTATGCCACGCTCGTGCATGAGGATCACGCTGTGCTGCTCAGATGGATGTTCCCGAGCTGCTCCGGTGGTGTCGGTCTCCTGATCTACCGGGCGCTCTCTGCGGAGGGTCCCTACAGCTGTATCACGCCGGAGCCGCTGCCTGATGCTGCACTGGGCGACTATGTCGACGAGACTGCGTGGCCTGGGGGGACGTTCTGGTACGAACTGCGCGCACTCCTGGCTTCCGGCGAAGAGGTCCTCGCGACTGACATCCACCCTTCAGTTGTTGTGCCCGGAAAGCTGGAGTTCGGGATTCGATACGTGATGCCCAATCCTGCCACGACCCAAGCCAGTATTGGCTATTCGCTTCCCGAGCGCTGGCGATCTGCCCGGCTCTCGGTCCATGACGTGGCCGGTCGGCTCGTCCGGCGGTTGGATCCCGCGACGGGAGCTCGTGGCTTCCTCTCGGTCGATTGGGACGGGAGAGCCGGTTCCGGGGACCGGGTCGCTTCCGGGGTGTACTTCGTTCGGCTCGAGGTTGACGGTGCCGTCGCGACGCAGAGGATGGTCTTGCTGCGCTGAGCCAAGTGGCGCGAGAAGGGCGTGAAGTCCGGCACGGCGCGTGCCAACGCGTGGCGCCGGCTGAAACGCAGTAGTCAGCCGAACGTTCCACTGAGGTGAGGTCACCAGAACTCTTGTCCGTTCTGAAACGGGGAGCGACATCATGAAGCAGCTGCTGGCACTCTGGGGATTCGTTTGCCTGGGCGCTCTCGTGCTGGCGACCGGGGTCGCGAGTGGTCAGTCGACCGGGTCCATCGTAGGATGGGGCGCTCAGGCCCCTGTGGACCCCTCGGCACTTGTAGACCTCGTGGCGGTCGCGGGAGGCTATCGTCACAGTCTGGGGCTCAAGTCCGACGGGACGATCGTGGCCTGGGGGGACAGTAGCTACGGCCAGTGCGACATCCCCTCGCCGAACGCCGACTACGTTGCGGTCGCGGGGGGCCGGTATCACAGCCTGGGCGTCAAGTCCGACGGGACGATCGTGGCCTGGGGGAGCAACTTGGCTGGCCAGTGCGACGTTCCCTCGCCGAACGCCGACTTCGTTGCGGTCGGGGGAGGTTATCGTCACAGCCTGGGCCTCAAGTCCGACGGGACGATCGTGGCCTGGGGGAGCAACTTGGCTGGCGAATGCGACGTTCCCTCGCCGAACGCCGACTTCGTTGCGGTCGCCGGGGGTGGCTCTGTGGCGTTCCCGTCACGCTGGGATTATGGTCACAGCCTGGGCCTCAAGTCCGACGGGACGATCGTGGCCTGGGGGGCGGACTACTCCGGCCAGTGCGACGTCCCCGCGCCGAACGCGGACTTCGTTGCGGTCGCGGGGGGGGATTGGCACAGTTTGGGCGTCAAGTCCGACGGGACGATCGTGGCCTGGGGATACAACGACCCCGGCCAGTGCGATGTCCCCTCGCCGAACGCCGACTTCGTTGCGGTCGCGGGGGGCCGGTATCACAGCCTGGGTGTCAAGTCCGACGGAACGATCGTGGCCTGGGGGAGCAATGGTTCTGGCCAGTGCGACGTCCCCTCACCGAACGCCGACTTCATTGCGGTCGTGGGGGGCGGGATCTACAGCCTTGGCCTCAAGTCCGACGGGACGATGGTGGCCTGGGGATACCAGGACCTCGGCCAGTGCGATGTCCCCGCGCCGAACGCCGACTTCGTTGCCGTCGCAGGGGGCCTGGCTCACAGCCTTGGCCTCAAGTCCGACGGGACGATCGTGACCTGGGGGAGCAACCACCAAGGCCAGTGCGATGTCCCCGCGCCGAACGCCGACTTCGTTGCGGTCGCGGGGGGGTATTGTCACAGCGTGGGCGTCAGGTCCGACGGGACGATCGCGGCGTGGGGGGGGAATGAGTACGGCCAGTGCGACGTCCCTGCGCCGAACGCCGACTTCGTTGCGGTCGCGGGGAGCTGGGGGCACAGCCTGGGCGTCAGGTCCGACGGGACGATCGCGGCCTGGGGGTGGAATGAGTACGGCCAGTGCGACGTCCCGGCGCCGAACGCCGACTTCGTTGCGGTCGCGGGGGGCTTTGGCCACAGCCTGGGCCTCAAGTCCGACGGGGCGATCGTGGCGTGGGGGAGCAACTACACCGGCGAGTGCGACGTGCCCGCGCCGAACGCCGACTTCGTTGCGGTCGCGGGGGGCTCGGGTCACAGCCTGGGCCTCAAGTCCGACGGGGCGATCGTGGCCTGGGGGAGGAGTGGCTACGGCCAGTGCGATGTTCCCGCACCGAACGCCGAGTTCGTTGCGGTCGCGGCGGGCTCGGGTCACAGCCTGGGCCTCAAGTCCGACGGCACGATCGTGGCTTGGGGGAGGAACGACGTAGGCCAGTGCGGCGTCCCCGCGCCGAACGCGGACTTCGTCGCTGCCGCAGGTGGTTGGTGGCACAGCTTGGGAGTCAAGAGCTTCGACACGCCCGTTGAAACCGCCTTCTATGCCACGCTCGTGCATGAGGATCGCGCTGTGATGCTCAGATGGTCGCTCCCGAGCTGCTCCGGTGGTGTCGGTCTCATGATCTACCGGGCGCTCTCTGCGGACGGTCCCTACAGCTGCGTCACGCCGGAGCCGCTGCCCGATGCCGCACTGGGCAGCTACGTCGACGAGACCGCGTGGCCTGGTGGGACGTTCTGGTACGAGCTCCGCGCACTGCTGGCTTCTGGGGAGGAGATCGTCGCCACGGACACACGTCCCTCGATCACTGTGCCCGGAACGCTGGTGTTCGGGATTCGATACGTGATGCCCAATCCTGCCACGACCCAAGCGAGTATCGGCTATTCGCTTCCCGAGCGTTGGCGATCTGCCCGGCTCTCGGTGCACGACGTAGCTGGTCGGCTCGTGCGGCGGCTGGACCCAGCGACGGGGGCTCAGGGTTTCCTCGCGGTCGATTGGGACGGCAGAGCCAGTTCCGGGGACCGGGTCGCTTCCGGGGTGTACTTCGTTCGGCTCGAGGTTGACGGAGCCATCGCGACGCAGAGAGTGGTCTTGCTGCGCTGAGCCCAGTGGCGCGCGTGGGACTGGTCATTCCATCCGCGCCAGCTAACTAGCGTTTGCACCCGTCGAGCTTGTCTGTCACGTCGGCTGCATTCGCACCCGTCGCGCCAGCCTTGACTCTCGCGGGTGAAACGCGATTCGTTAGGCCGCACGCGTTCGAGCCTGGCACCGAAGACCGAACACTCACCGGCAGCGCAGACAAAGGAGGGACGCATGACGGTATCACACTCTGCTAAGCAGGCAACAGACGACCCGTCTGTGAAGATCAGCATCTGTGTTCTTGCGTTTGTGCTGGTCGCTGCTACCGGAGCCTCTGCACAAGTACCCTTCCCAGGGCTGTTCGATGCGAGAATCGACTACGCGACTGGGGATACTCCCACCTCTGTTGCCGTAGGCGATCTTGACGGGGACGGAGTGCTGGACCTGGCCGTAGCCAACCTCAACAGCGACAGTGTTTCGGTGCTCCTGAGGAACGGAGACGGGACATTCGCTGCTGCCGTGGACCATGCTGTGGGGAACGGTCCCGCTTCTGTTGCCATTGGCGATCTTGACGGCGACGGCGCGCTCGACTTGGCCGTAGCCAATTACAACAGTAGCGACGTCTCGGTACTTCTGGGGCACGGAGACGGGACATTCGCGGCTGCCGTGGGCTACGGTGTGGGGAGCTCTCCGCTTTCTGTTGCCGTGGGGGACCTTGACGGAGACGGAGCGCTCGACCTGGCCCTGGCGAATTCCGGGAGCGACGACGTTTCGGTGCTTCTGGGGAAGGGAGACGGGACATTAGCTCCTGCCGTGAACTACGGTGCCGGGGACGGCAGCAGATCTGTTGCCGTGGGGGATCTTGACGGAGACGGAGCGCTCGACTTGGCCGTAGCCAATTACTTCAGTAGCGACGTCTCGGTACTTCTGGGGCACGGAGACGGGACATTCGCGGCTGCCGTGGGCTACGGTGTGGGGTCACGTTCGGTATCGGTCGTAACGGGGGATCTTGACGGAGACGGAGCGCTCGATTTGGCCGTGGCCAACAGCTTGAGTGGCAGCGTTTCGGTGCTTCTGGGGAACGGAGATGGGACATTCGCGGCTGCGGTGAACTACGGTGTGGGGGACGATCCCTGGTCTGTTGCCATGGCCGATCTTGACGGCGACGGCGCGCTCGATGTTGCTGTGGCGAATCGGAATAGCGACGACGTTTCGGTGCTTCTGGGGGACGGAGATGGGGCACTCTCGGCCGCTGTGGACTACGGTTGGGGGGACGGCCCGAACTCGATTGCCATGGCCGATCTTGACGGCGACGGCGCGCTCGACCTGATCGTGGCCAGCGCGTACAGCTGGAACGTTTCGGTGGGTCTGGGGAACGGAGACGGGACATTCGCGGCTGCCGAGGACTACCCTGCGGGGGGCGATCCCTGGTCTGTTGCCGTTGGCGATCTTGACGGCGATGGCGCGCTCGACCTGGCCGTGGCCAACGGGTCCTACAACGGCACCGTTTCGGTGCTCTTGGGGTACGGAGACGGGGCGTTTGCACCTGCCCTAGGCTACGGTGCTGGGAACTTCCCCCATTCGGTTGCCACTGGGGATCTTGACGGAGACGGAGCGCTCGACCTGGCCGTGGCGAACCGGGGTAGCAATAACGTCTCGGTGCTTCTGGGGAACGGAGATGGGACGTTCGCGGCTGCCGCGGACTACGCTACGGGGGACAATCCCTGGTCTGTTGCCGTGGGCGATCTTGACGGAGACGGCGCGCTCGACCTGGCCGTGGCTAACTGGGGCAGCGACACCGTTTCGGTGCTCTTGGGGCACGGAGACGGGGCATTTGCACCAGCCCTAGGCTACGGTGTTGGGAGCTTCCCTTATTCGGTTGCCACTGGGGATCTTGACGGCGACGGCGCGCTCGACCTGGCCGTGGCGAACCGGGGGAGTGACAGCGTCTCGGTGCTTCTGGGGAACGGAGACGGGACGTTCGCGGCTGCCGTGGACTACGGTGTGGGGAGCTTCCCCCCTTCTGTTGCCGTGGGCGATCTTGACGGAGACGGAGCGCTCGACCTGGCCGTGGCCAACTGGGGCGGCGACACCGTCTCGGTGCTTCTTGGGAACGGAGATGGGACGTTCGCGGCTGCCGTGGACTACGGTGTGCGGGATGAGCCCACTTCTCTTACCATCGGCGATCTTGACGTAGACGGAACACCTGACCTGGCTGTGGCCAACGCATCCAGCGACAATGTCTCGGTGCTTCTGGGGAAAGGCGGCGGGACCTTTGTGGCTGCCGTGGACTACGGTGTCGGGATTCACCCTGAATCTGTTGCCGTGGGCGATCTTGATGGAGACGGAGCGCTCGACCTGGCCGTGGCCAACGGGCTCGACGGCAGCGTTTCGGTGCTCATCAACCGCCCATCTTTCACGCCAGTTGACAGCTATTTCTTCGCAGCCCTGATGCCTGGTGATGACGCTGTACAGCTCCGCTGGCTCCTTCCCAGCACTCCGAACGGTATCGGTGTTCTCGTATGCCGCGCTCTGTCTGAGGAGGGCGACTACGGGCGCCTGACTGAGGAACCTCTTCCCTGTAGTGCTACAGGTAGCTGCATTGACGAGACGGTCTGGCCTGGTGGTGCGTTCTGGTATGAGCTTCGCATCCTGCTCGACAACGGTGACGAAGTACCGGCAATCGGGACCCGATCACACGTCGATGTGCCCCCAGGACCGATTGGCAGCATCTGCTACATCGCGCCCAATCCTTCCGCCACAAGCATGACAATCGGGTATGCGCTTCCCGAGCACTGCAGGTCAGCGAGTCTGTCGGTGTATGACTCGGGTGGTCGACTCGTACGGTGCCTGCGCCTCGCTGACTCTGGAGCCGCAGGTTTGACGACCACGTGGGACGGGATGACTGGCTCTGGACACCGAGCTGCATCAGGAGTCTATTTCCTGAGACTGGAGGCGGACGGAGCGTCGGTAAGCCGGAAGGCGGTCCTGCTACGCTGATTGTTTCGAGCCGCGGCGGAAGAGGTCGCCGGGCTTGCGACGATGGGGTGGCGCGTGCGTGCGGCCTAACTAGCGTATTCACCCGACGAGCTTGGGTGTCACGCGGTCTGCAAGGGGGCTCGCTCCGCTCACAGCACACCCCGCGCCACCCTTTACGCTCGCGGGTGATACGCGGTTCGTTAGGCTTCGCGACGCTGTAGAACCTGCAAGCACTCGTAGATGGTACGATGGAATCGAAACGTGGAACGGACTCGGGGCCTTGTGAGGAGGTACGGTGGTTCACCTTCTGAGAGAGCGGGCCACTCCGGCACAGATCGAGGAGATGCTGGAGGAGCTGAAGGGGTACATCAAGCTTGCGGTAGACGTTG
>JALGVU010000102.1 GCA_025774545.1 bacterium
CCGTTCACGCATCGCTCGGCGGCGTTCATCGTCGCCGAGCGCTTGCATGACGGCCCTCGCGAAGGCCTCGCGGTCGCCCGCCACGAAGACCGAGTCCTCGAGCGCCCGGATCTCGGCGGAGAACGGCGTCGAGACGACGTTCATGTCCATCGCGGCGTACATGTAGAGCTTGTTCGGGTTGACCGCCTCAGTGCGCTCGTTCACGAGGAACGGCGCGATGCCCACGGTCGCGCTCCGGAGATACGCGGGGAGCTCCTCGTACGGCTTCTGGCCCGTGAAGAGGACGTGCCGCGAGAACCTCCGCCCGAGCTCCTCCGTTTGAGCCGCGAGCGTCTCGAGAACGCGCCCCACGCAGACGAGCCCGATCCTCCGGTCTTCCACCGCGAACGACTCCACGAGCCCCTCCACGATGTCGAGATCGATCCTCGCGTCGATCGAGCCGACGTACGCGACGAGTGCGTCGCAGTCGGCGATCTCGCTCCTGGCGAGCGCCGCCGGAAGGGGTCCCCCAACCTCGCGCCCGGCGAACGTGTCGAGATCGACGCCGTTTCCGATCACGATCCCCCGTCCGCACACCCTCCTCAGGTTCTCCGAGGATGCCACGACCTCGTCGGCCCCTGCGGCGAGGCTCCTGAAGGCACGCTCCGCCATGTCCGCGCGGGCGGGATAGAAGTCGGCGTGGAGGTCGTTGCAGTCGTAGACCACGGGGATTCCGAGGTCCTGGATGAACGGCACGACCGGTGCCGCCCAGATGAACGAACAGACGACGACGTCGGGCCGGTACGACCGCACCAGTCCCCGCAGGCGGTCGCCGCCAACACGCGCGAGGATCTCCGTCGCGGCGCGCACGGGAGCGAAAAGGGAATCCGGCTTCGGAAGCGGGAGTGAGATGAAGCGGACCCGAGGGTCTCTCTCGTCCGTCCTGAGTCGGAAGCTGTTCTCGCCCGACTTCGCGTTGATGGGGGAGGCGAAGACGACGTCCCAGTCCTCGGGGAAGCGACGGACGAGAAGGTGTTTCCTTGATACCTGCGATAGCCACTGGACCTCGGAGACGTAGAGGACCTTCACGGGACTCCGCTCCTCCTGCTTGCCATCGTCGTCGTGGACGCGCCGGACGTCTCAGGCCGACGCCGGCCGGGTCCGAGAACTCCGCGCCGTCCGTAGTCTAGCGGTCGACACCCTCGCCATCAACAACTCCGTTCGGCCGCGTTGACTTCCTTAGGCGTTGGGGACATAATCAGCCGACCGGTGACGGTTCGTCCTCCGGCGCGTGCGAGCGCCGGAGCGACGGGCCGGGGACCGGACACGATCGTGCGGCCGGCGGGGCTCGGCCGGCGGCGCGTCCGGGTGGCGGGCCGCCCGCCAAGGAGGAGCGCGTGGAGATCAAGAGCATCAGGATCGAGTTTCCCGACGGCGCGAACATCGTTCTGGGACAGAGCCACTTCATCAAGACCGTCGAGGATCTCTATGAGACGATGGTCGGATCGTCGCCCTCGATCAGATTCGGCGTCGCGTTCGCGGAGGCGTCGGGCCCGTGTCTGATCCGACACGATGGCAACGACGACGACCTCGAGGCCGCCGCCACGACGATCGTGGAGAACATCGGAGCCGGTCACACGTTCGCGGTGGTGATGAGAGACGGCTTCCCCATCAACGTCCTCAATGCGGTCAAGTCCTGCCAGGAGGTCTGCGGGATCTACTGCGCGACGGCGAACCCCGTCGAGGTCATCGTCGCGGAATCACCCCAGGGCAAGGGCATTCTGGGCGTTATCGATGGCTCGAGCCCGAAGGGGATCGAGAGCGACGAGGACGCGGGGGACAGGCGCGAGTTCCTGAGGAAGATCGGCTACAAGAGGTAGGTTCGACGGGCGGTCTTCGAGGCGGGCGCGGCCGGCGTGGCGTCGATCGCTACGCCGGCTTCTTCACGGCGCAGTAATCCCTCACGAGCCTCTTGGCTTCTCCCGCCATCTCCTTCGGGATCAGCACCATCGTCTCCTCCGGCGGCGGGTCGATCGGGGAGAGCTCGTTACTCAGGAAGCACGGGATCCCGCCTTCCTCGAGCAGCTCTCGAATCTGGCGGGCTCGCACGTCATCGCACGACGACTCGATCACGACGAGTCCCTCGGAGGGAAGATCCCCACCGATGTCATCTGCGCCGGCGTCGGTCGCATCTTCGCGGCTCACGAGGGGTAGGTTGCAGTTCGGGCAGATCTCGGTCGAGTCCTCGAACTCGCACTCGCACTTGGGACAGGTGACCACGCGCTGCTCCTCCACGATGATGCGGCCGGGTGTTCGCCCGTGAACGGGTACGATAGTAGCAACGAGGTGCCGGGAGTCAAACGGAAACTTGTACTCGAGCGGGTTCTCCGTCGCCCGCCCGAGCCGGAGGCGGCCGCCGAGGCGTGCGGCCGCGCAGGCGGGAGCGGAGATCGCGCGCCCGTCTTGCGGTTGACACCTCCGCGACCCGCGTTTAGCATCTACCGTGGGCGGTCGGCGCTCACTCCGAGCGACGCGGGGCGATTCGCCCGAAAGGGGGACGCACGCATGTTCACGAGGACAGCCAGGACAGCGCTCGCTCTCATCGTGCTCGCCTGCGTCACGGCGACGCCGGTGCTGGGATCCGATTCCGTCTTCCGCTTCGCGATCTTGAGCGACCGGACGGGTGGCCACACCGAGGGAATCTACCCCAGGGCCATCGAGGAGATCGCTCTTCTGAATCCCGACTTCGTGGTGACGGTCGGCGATCACATCGAGGGGTACGGCGACGACTATGAGCGGGTCGAGGCCGAGTGGGACACGCTTCTGGGGTTCCTCGAGCGCCTGGAGGTGCCCGTTCACATGACTCCCGGGAACCACGACATCTGGGACGACGAGTCGGAGGCGATCTACGTCCGGCGGACGGGACAGAGGCCCTACCAGTCGTTCGACCACGAGAACACCCATTTCGTGGTCCTGGACGACAGCAGGATCAACTCCTCGGAGGAGTTCCCGGCGGATCAGCTCGAATGGCTCGCCGCGGATCTCGAGGCGGCACGCGGGACAGAGAACATCTTCGTGTTCTTCCACAAGCCGCTCTGGTCCTCGACCCTCACGCTCGGCAATCCCGATCCGCTGCACGACGTGTTTGTGGAGCACGGTGTCGACGCGGTCTTCTGCGGCCATCTCCACCACTATTTCACCGCGAACTACGACGGGATCGACTACACGGTCCTCGGCAGCTCCGGGGGCGGGATCCTCCGTCCGGAGAAGCAGCCCGTGCCGCGCGGGGAGTTCTTCCAGTTCGGCTGGGTCACCGTGATGTCCCCGGGATACGAGCTCGCAGTCGTCGATCTCGGTGGGATCTACCCGCGCGACGTCGTGACAACCGAGCGCCTGGAGGAGATCCAGACGATAGAGAGCGAGGTCGTCGATGTGAGCGCGCTCGCGGTCGGTGCGCAGCCGGTCTCGAACGAGAGGGTGACGGTGCGCCTCGAGAACAGGACCGGGGAGCCACTCACCGAAACGCTGACCTGGGACGTCCCGGACGGGTGGACGGTCGAGCCCAATGAGACGGACGTGGTGATCGGAAAGCGAGGGAGCGGCGAGTTCTCATTCACGGTCTCGAACCCGGGTGAGCTGTATCCGGCGCCGCGTGTCTCGTGCGGTTATCCCCTCGAGGACGGAGGCAGCATCGAGGTCGACCTCCCGCTCGAGGTGCGAAGGACGGTCGCGGCGCCGCGCTTCGACAAGGCGCCGGTCATTGACGGCGATCCCGACGAGCCGGTCTGGTCCGAGGGCGCCCCGGCCGACGTTCTCTTCCCGGCGTACGACGCCGTCGTCGAAGGAGAGACCGAGTTCCGCTTCGGGCACGACGGCAAGAACCTCTATCTGTCCGCCGTCTGTTACGACCCCAGCATGAGCGAGCTCGGGGCGGCCATCGATCAGCGCGACGGGGCAGTCTACACGGAGGACTGCGTCGGGTTCTTCTTCCAGCCCGATTGGGACGAGATGACCGTCTACCAGCTCTACTTCAACGCACTCGGCACGCCCTTCGATCAGACGATCTCGTTCGACGAGAACATGTACTACACGACCGACGCCTCGTGGGACGGCGAGTACGAGGTCGCCACGAAACGCACCGACGACCGGTGGTCGATCGAGGTCCGAGTGCCTCTTGCGGAGTTCGAAGGCAACGTCGTCAGGACGCCGTCGTGGAGACTCAATTTCAGGCGGAAGCAGCAAAGGACCGGGGCCGCGGTCGACTGGCAGACCCCGATCGACTATGACCCGAGCACCTTCGGCGAGATCCGCTTCGAGTAGCGCGCGCGATACCGGCGGGCGCGAGGCCCGTTGATCGGCGCGGCGTGATCCGGACGCAGCGTGATCCGGGCGCGGCGGCTCCACCGACGTGCTGGCCTCGCGCGGGCAATCCGCGCCGGACGGCTCACCATGGAGACGATCTACGACGTCATCGTTGCGGGCGCCGGGCCCGCAGGAAGCAGTTGCGCTCGCGCGGCCGCCGCGTCGGGCCTGAGCGTGCTCGTCCTCGAGAAGGACACGTTCCCGCGTCTCAAACCCTGCGCCGGGGGGCTCACCTCGGGCGTCGACCCCGAACTCCTCGCTGAGATCGAGCCTGTCGTTCATGATCGCGTGACGGTCGTCGAGGTCGATTTCGGACCCGGCTCGACCCTCGTGTGGGAGGGTGGCGGGACGATCGTGCGGACAACGATCCGCGAGGAGCTCGACGCGCTGCTCGCGGAACTGGCCGCGTCGGCCGGCGCGCGCATCGAGTACGGGCTCAGGGTCGAGTTGATCGAGCCGGACAACGAGGGCGTGAGCGTCGTCGCGGGCGGGTCGTCGTGGCGCGGCCGCCACCTCGTCGGCGCCGACGGAGTCGAGGGGACCGTCGGTCGCCGGTGGGGGCGGGCTCGGCTCGCGTGCGGAGGCGCGATCTACGTGCGCGCGTATCCGGACGCCTCCGGGAGACTCGAGCCGTACAGAGGCAGGATTCTCTTCGATCTCCGGACGCGGAGGCGGGGCTACGGCTGGGTCTTCCCGAAGCGCGACCACCTGAACGTCGGTGTCTACGGCCGCCCGTCGACAGGCAGGCGTCTGAAGGACGAGCTCAGATCGCTGCTCGAGTCGCTCGGGCTGTCGTCGTGGCGGATCGACGGACCCTTCGCGTTCCCCGTCGCCGCGCGAACGGATGCGCGGGACGTCGCCTCGGGGAGGATCCTCCTCGTGGGGGACGCCGCCGGGTTGACCGATCCGATCACGGGGGAGGGGATCCCGCACGCGATCGCGAGCGGGAGGGCAGCGGCCGAGTCGATCGTGGCTTCGCTCGAGAGCTCCGATCCCGCGGCGCCTCTCTACGCGCGCCGCGTCGCGCGCGAGATTCTTCCGCGAATCAACGCGCTCAGGCGGGCCGGCAGCCTCTACTACGCCCTCGGCCCACGCGTGACGGGGACGATCGCGCGGTCCCGGATCGCTAGGCGGCTCGTCGGGGGCCGCAGGGTGAACGGTGGGTCCGCTGGGAATGGAGGACGCGTCGTTGTACGAGACGCCCCGAGTCATCGTCGTCAATAACGATCACCCGGCATCCGAATACGGCGCGAACCGACTGGCGGACGTGTTCTCGTCGGCGTTCGAGCCCGAGGTCGTGACGCCGGAGTGCGGTTTCCGGGGCGGGCCTGGGTGGCTCGCGTCCCACGGCGCGCGCGCGCTCGTGCTGTCGGGAAGCGAGCGCTCGGTGACCGAGCGGGAATCCTGGATGCTCGAGGAGGAGGAGCTGCTCCGTGCGGTCGTCGACGCCGGCGTTCCGGTCCTGGCGATCTGCTTCGGCCACCAGCTCCTCGCGGAGGCGTTCGGAGCGGATCTCGTTACGCGCGAGAAGCAGACGGGCCTCTTCGAAATACGAAGCCTCGGAGACGATCCGGTCTTCGAGGGCGCAGGCGAGACGATGATCGTCCCCGAGCAGCACAGCGACCAGGTCGCGGCCGTCCCGCGTCCGTTCGCGCTCATCGCGACGTCCGACTACTGCCCCGTCCAGGTGATGAGGCACGTGGAGGCGCCGGCGGTCTACGGGATGCAGTTCCACCCCTGTTACGCGGAGGGCGTCTTCGAAGCCGACGAGGAGTGGGCTGAGCTTGGGCTCGAGGGGCCGTTCCGCCACGACGGCGAGCTGATCCTCCGGAACGCCGTGCGGATCATGAGGGAGAGCCTGCGCTAGACGGGATCTTCTGGAGAAACCGCGGGCTACGCTCGAAGGGCGTGACCCGCGATCTTGTATGTGAGGTCCGCCGCCAGGAAGTCGGGCGCCACGATCCCGGGTACGGGGCACAGCTCGACGACGTCGGCGGCGACGACCGTCCGCCGCTCGAAGAGCGTGCGCACGAGCGTCAGAAGCTCGAACCAGAGGAGTCCGCCCGGCACCGGCGTACCAACGGCCGGCATGATCGATGGATCGAGTCCGTCCAGGTCGACCGTGAGGTAGACGTGCTCGGTCGCGATCGAATCGATCGCCTCGTCGATCCAGCGCCGCCGCTCTCCGTCGTCGCGGAGGCGGGCGGCCGCGATGTCGTGCCCGTAGTGGATGTCGAGGTTCCGCTCGGCCGCGAAGTCGGCCTCGCCCTTCGACAGCGACCGGATGCCCACCTGAACGCTCGGGAAGTCGTCGGCGAGCCTCCGCATGACGCAGGCGTGACTGAGGGGCGAGCCCTCGTACTCGTCCCGCAGATCCGCGTGTGCGTCGACCTGGACGACCGTGAGAGGCGGGGCGTGCTCGGCGACCCCGCGCACGGCTCCGACGGTGAGCCCGTGCTCTCCGCCCAGAAGGAGCAGGAACCGCCCCTCCGAGGCGAGCCCCGAGACCTCCTTCCGGATTGCCTCGATCGCCTCCTTGGGCGAGTCGCCGGACTCGAGCGGCGGCAGCGTGTGGATTCCGCTTCGGCGGAACGGCTCGTCCCGGAGGATCTCGTCGTAGTACTCGACGTGGTGGGAGGCCGCGAGGATCGCGGCGGGGCCGCCCTCCGTACCGCGAACGTAGCAGGTCGTCTTCTCGTAGGGAACGGGCAGGACGAGCACGCGCGAGCGCTCACGCGTCGCGAACTCGGGCGGGAGATCGAGGAACGCGTTCGCGGTGTGGTTTTCGAGAGGCATCGGTTCGGTGTCCCTTCGCCGACCCGGCGAGGTCCGGCGGGTTTCGGGAGGCTCTACGGAAGGAGCGCGAGCGGAGGGACGGCGAATACCGCCGCAGCGACGACCGTCGTCCAGAGACCGTCCTTGTTCCCGACCGCTGTCTGCGTGATGTTGCGCGTGTGGACGATGTCGTTGCTGATTCTCCAGAGCTCCTTCCGCTCGTCGTAGCTCGAATCCGGATCGAACGGCACGCCGAGCGTCGTCGCGAGCATCTGCGCCGCGAGGTCCTCGGCGTAGTCGCCGGCGACGCCCTCTCGCTCCCCGAAGCTGTGGTGCTCCGAGAGATAGCCGTAGTGCGAGGGCTCCTTCGGCTTCGCGATGCCGACCGACGCCGCGATCAGGCGATGGGGCTCGTTCGTCGCGTTGTCGGACATGACGACGAAGAGAATCTGCCCCGGACCGAGCCTCCTCAGGCCCGCCTTGCGCCCGACGATCCGCGCCCCCGGCGGGAGGATGCTCGATACGCGGACGAGGTTGAAGGTCGCGAGCTTGGCGTTCCTGAGCGCCATCTCGAAACTCGCCAGCTTCTCCCTGTGTCTTCCGACCCCCTTCGTGAGGAAGATCTCGCAGGGCAGCTCCAACGTGCTCTCCTTCGGGACGAGGGGCGATAGGGTTCTGCTGGCGGGCCGGCGTCGATCGGCCACGGGGGTGCCGACGCTGACGTGAGCGGCCGCGCGCGTCGGCCGCAGGAAACTCAGCCCGATTATAGGCTGGGCCGTTCGGCCGTGTCAACGTGCAGGGGTGAAGCGGACGCAGCCGCTGGACCGGGGTCGCCGGTGGGCTCGGAGCCGTCGGTGGGATCGGGGTCGTCGGCGGGACCGGGGTCGCCGACGCCCGAGCGCCTCGCGTTGACCTTCCGCCGGGCCGCGGGTATAGTCGTGATTCGAAGGCGACGCGCGTCCGGCGCGTGTGGGCCGGAGGCCCCCGGCCGGCGTGTCGCTCCCTTTCTCCGGAGGCATGGCGCGTGAAGGCGATGGTCCTCGAGTCGTGCGGGCCCATCGAGACGAGCCCGCTCGTTCTCAGAGACGTTCCGCGGCCGACGCCTGCCGCCCACGAGGTGCTGGTCCGCGTCCGGTGCTGCGGCGTCTGCCACACGGACCTCCACACCGTCGAGGGCGAGGTCGTGCCCCCGCGGCTTCCCGTCATCCCGGGCCACCAGGTCGTCGGGACCGTCGAGGCGGCCGGGGAGGCGGCGGGCCGCCTGACCCTCGGGCAGCGGGTCGGGCTGGCCTGGCTCGGACGGACCTGCGGAGGCTGTCAGTACTGTGTGCGGGGCGACGAGAACCTCTGCCCGAGCGCCCTCTTCAACGGGTTCGACCTGAACGGCGGCTACGCCGAGTACGTCGTCGTGCACGAGGACTTCGCGCATCCGATCCCCGATGGGTTCTCGGACGAGCAGGCCGCGCCCCTCCTCTGCGCCGGCATCATCGGGTACCGCGCTCTCAGGAGGGCCCGAGTCGAACCAGGGAAGCGGGTCGGACTCTACGGGTTCGGCGCGTCGGCCCACGTGGCGATCCAGGTGGCGGTGCACTGGGGGTGCGAGGTCTACGTCATGAGCAGGAGCGAGTCCCACCGGCGGCTCGCGGAGCGGCTCGGAGCGAGCTGGACGGGACGCGCGGAGGACGACCCGCCGACACGGATCGACAGCAGCGTCATCTTCGCACCGGCCGGGTCGCTCGTTCCCCACGCGCTGAGGGTTCTCGACAAGGGCGGGACGGTTGCGCTCGCGGGGATCTACATGACGCCGATCCCTGCGCTCGACTACGAGGAGCACCTCTACCACGAGCGCGAGCGTACGCTCACGAGCGTGACGGCGAGCACGCGACGAGACGGGATCGAGCTTCTCGAACTCGCCGCAGCGATACCGATTCGGACGGAGACGGTGAGCTTCCCACTCGAGGAAGCGAACGGAGTTCTCCTGCGACTCAAGGAAGGCGACGTCGACGGCGCGGCGGTGCTCCGCGTCGCCGACCAGTGATGCGATCGCGGCGGCGCCGCGCGCGGCCGCGGAGGAGGTCCGAGACACGTGTGTAGGATCATGGCGGCCGTTGGGCGGTTCGATGTCGCCCCGTTGCTCGAGGGGCTGCGCGTCATGGCGCTCAATCGGAACCCGGCGTACGATCACGAGCTTCGCTGCAAGGGCGACGAGCTCCGCCACGACTGCGGCTGGGGCGCCGCGCACAGTCCGGGTGACGGGCTCGTGAGGGTCCGGAGCGTTGAGCCGTGCTTCGAGGATCCCGCGTTCGATTCCCTCCGGGAGATCGACACAGATCTTCTGATCCTGCACGCCCGCCGCGTGAAGGAGAGGGAGACGATCCTCGAGGAG